>CAYHFE010000716.1:0-3629 GCA_964355375.1 uncultured Verrucomicrobiota bacterium | reverse complement strand
CACCGTCAGGTTCATGGCCCCGATTCACGTCCAATCGTTGGAGGTTTTCCCTCTCTCTGAGCCGTTCGTCAACCGGGCGGGCCGATATCCGAGAGAGGGGGGACAGGAGAATTCCCACCGAACTTGTGGGTCATGGCGTGAACGATCGGCGGGGTTCAATTTATCGCGAACCATGATTTGGCGAGCGGATCGTGGGTCAAAAAATGCAGAAGAAGATGGGCCACCTTTTGTCGGCCCGAATCGTTGGGATGCACGCCGTCGGGCCCAAAATCGGTCCGTTCCCAAACCAGCGCGTCGAGTTGGCGGCCTTTCACGCCATCGGCCCAGAGATAAGGGCCCCAGAGAAGGAGCGGAATTTTCTGAAGGCTCAATTCCGGATCGTTCTGCATCTGGCGTTGGATGAGCCACCGCGCGGCGAAGGCGCTTTCGTAAGCGTAGGGCTCGGGGTTCAATCCGCCGTTGGCGTAGCCGCCATAGGTGCGGCTGCCAAGATAGGCGAGGCGGAGATTGGGAAACATCGCGCGCGCATTGCGCAGGACGGCCAGGGTGTCGCGTTCGAGTTGGCGTCCGTGATCCTGCAGACCGCCGGTGGGACCTTTGTTGGCGAGCTTGATCCAGGCGACCTGCACTTGCTTGGGCGCGACCTTGGCCCGAGCGAGACGGTCGCGCGCTTCCTGCCAGGGCCGCGCGTCGGCCGGTGCCCATTCCGCCATGGCCTGGCCGCCTTGCGCGCAATCGACGATCGTCACGCGGGGCGATTTGTCCGGCGACGCATCGGCGATCTGTTTGAAGCGTGCGAACTCCTGCGTGGCGTTGGACATGCTAATCGCGACGAAGACGATCGTGCCATCCGCCGCGGGTTCGCCCTCCGCGTTGAGCGGACAAATGCGGGCGAGTTCCGCTTGAGCGGCTTGGCGATGGGCGTCGGGCGGCGTGTTGCGGCCTCCGCCGTAAAGCCCGCCGTCCTGATCCTCGTAACGATCGGCGGCCCCCAGGTCACAGAGCGGAATGATTCGTTCCGGAGGCGGGCGCTGGCCGGCGGCTCGTCCGCCCGGCCCGCTGTTGCCGCCGTTGCCGCCGCCGCCGCGGATGGCAATGGCACGATTGAGGTAGGCTTCATCCTCTGTCGCCAGCTTGTCGCCGCGCTGGCGGCGCTGGAGCAATTGGCGGGCTTTCTCCCAATCGATATCTCGGGCCGTTGCGGGCGCCGGGGTGAGACGCTGTGGCCCGCGTTCGGCGCGGGCGCGCTCGAGGTAAGACTGCTCATCCGCAGTCAACGTTTCGCCGCGCTGGCGACGTTCCATCAGTTGGCGAGCCTTCTGAAAATCGAGAGCTTCGTTCTTCGACTGACCGCGCAGCGAGATGAATCCGAGCAAGACCAACCCGGTGAGGATGAGAGTGCGTTTCATAGGGAAGAATTGGGTTCGACGCTAATCGACGGAACGGGCGGCACAAGCAGGAAATCACGTTCCCCGAAACTTCGCGTCTGGGCTCAGTGGGGCGGAACCGCCGAGGGCGGCGGCACCATCTTAACGCCTTTGTGTTTCCAGAGGCGTTCCTTGAGCGAAGGGAACAACTCGAGCGCGTTCTCTCGCAAGATCTGTCGGGCGATGCGGAGGGCGTGCTCTTCGCGAAGTTCGCCGCGCTCGACCTTTTCCGCCAGGGCTTCGGCGAGACAGCGCCGCGTGAATTCGGTTGCGGCGTAAATCCCTTCGGCGTGATTGGCATCCGCGCCCCAGAGAATGCGGTTGGACCCCATGACCTCGAGCCACTCTTGATAGGCGCGTTTGCCCATGGTGTAGCTGATGGTCGGCAGCCAGACGGAATCGATCCAGACATTTTTGTAGCGCGTGGCGATGGCTCCGGTCTCGCCGATCCACGGATACCCGCCGTGAAAGAGGATGAATTTGGTTTTGGGATGCGCCGCGATCAAGTCCACCAGAAGCATCGGATTGCTCCCCTGAATGCGGGCATGGCCGGTATGAATCTGAAAGGGAATGTCGAGCTTGGCGCTGAGTTCGACGATGCGCCAGAGGACGTAGTCTTGAAACGCTTTGACGTCTTCCGCCGCCAAGGCCCCGCGGGGCTGGCCCCAGGCCTTCTCGGCTCGAGCCTTGGCGACGTTGGCGAAATCCAAAGTGCGTTCGTAGGCCGTGGTCGTCTTCAGGCAAACCGCGCCCCGGGTCTGGCCGAACGCGATGATGCGTTCGATGACGCGCAGGTAATCGTCCAGGGATTCGATCTTCAGATTGTGTCGCGCGGCAAAGACGTAGGGCGAGTCATTGGTGCTGGAAAAATCCGACGCCTGCAGGCCGCGAATGAGGGCCGTGACATTGACGGTCGGGACGGCGAACGGATATTCCAGGCTGAAGCCCAGGCGATTCCAGTAGGGATCCAGAACCATGAGTTCGATGTTGGCGCGCTCGGTGACCACGTCGTAAATCCACTTCGGATCGCGATAGTTCTCGAAGATCCGATCGTTCAAGGCCCGAGCCTGGTCGTCGGTGATGGTGTCGAAATTCACGCCGTAGAGATCGGTGAAGGCCGGCAGTTGGTAGCGATAGAAACTGGTGGCGCGGGCATTGTCGAAATCGTGCCGCGCTTGCGGCCACCACTCGGCAAAGCGGCCGGAGGACGGCCAGGCCGTCAGCGGGTTGTACCAAGTGTAGTAGCTGCTTTGCCAAAGCGAATGCAGCGTCATTCCGGATCCGCGCTCCGTTGGGTCCTTGCCCTGAATGAGGGAGGGCGGCGGGAGATGATCGTGCGTATCAATGGCCGGGGTGGCGTCCATCACGGACTTGATGCGCTGGTAGGTGTCGGACTTCTTGATGTCCACGGATTGTCCGAGTGCGGTCCAGCTCCAGGCGGCCAGCAGAACGAGAAGGGGAATTGGGGTGCGGTGCATGCGGGCAGGCTACTCGGATCGGTTCGGCGCGCAAGGCGCATTCAGGCCCGCGGGACAAGGTGGGCGCTCATTCGGAGATGCGCCCCGAGCGACGAGCGACACGGTCGGTCATTTCACGCTGGCTCCGGCGGCACTGAGCCGATACCGTCAAACGAGCCGGATGAATCCGACGGCGATTACATGAAAACCATTCCAGTCGAAGCGGTCGAGGAAAACTGGGGCCAATTTAACGTGCTGTCGCCGGAAGAGGTCCGGGACCTGGTCGATCGCATGGCGGAGCAACAACCCGCGATCATTGCCTATTTGTTCGTGGGGGATGAGAACTCCGGTGATCCGGACGGGCCGGGCACCCTCTTGAGCATTGGTTTTCCCGTCGTGAAATTGATGTTGGCCCAAGGCGGCGGCACTTCCCAGATCACGACGGAAACTCTGGCAGAGGCCGAGGACGCGAATCTGAAATTCCTCGAACAACTGGACGACGAGCCGGAGCTTCGCTACGCGGACACGGTCTCTCGAATGATGTCGAGCTACAATCAGATGCCGCTCTTGAACGCGGTTCTGGAGGCGCTGATGCAGGGACACGAGGAACAGCCTGAGCTCGCTCCGGAAAACATCGGCTTGATTTGGATGCAGCTCAAGACCGTGATCGATTGCCTGGATCGGTAGGGGGAGCTTTTTTCCCAGCGGTTCTCATTTTGACTCAGGACACTGTCCGTTCCCCGCA
>CAYHFE010000715.1:0-3653 GCA_964355375.1 uncultured Verrucomicrobiota bacterium | reverse complement strand
CATTTTGACAAGTGTGTAGTCCCGGCTTCAGCCGGTCGCCACGTGAAAACCGGCTCAAGCCGGGACTCCATGCGTGGAACGGATAGTGTCCTGAGTCAAAATGAGAACTGCTGCAGGAAGACCGGTTCGCGTTTGACTTCCCGCAGGCTCGTTTCCTAAGCTCGCCCGGACAAAGCGTAGCTGTGCTCTTCCCTCCTTCTCAACCCAAGATCGAACGACGGCGCGTCGTGGTGACCGGAGTGGGCATTATCACGGCGCTGGGGGCTGGCTGGGCCGAGAATGCCGATGGTTTCCGCTCTGGCCGAACCGCCTTCGGACCGGTGACCCTTTTTGATGTGGCTCGACAGCGCGTCCAGCAGGCGGCGGAGGTCTGCCTTCCGCGCGAGCTTCCTTCCACTCGATTGAACTCCCGGCAGATCGAGCGGTTGGATCGGGCGGATCGACTCCTCCTGCACGCGGCTCATGAAGCGCTCACCCAGGCCAAATGGCGACCCGATCCGAGGATCACTCTGGTCTTGGGCACGACCAGCGGCGGGATGAGTCTCGGTGAAGCCTACTACCGCCAGGCTGTCGCATCGCCGCGGTCGCGGCGGCGCCAAGCGTGGCGGGTCATGAATTACCAAGCGCATCGCCAGGCCGGGAATCTGGCGGAGGCGTTTGGCTTGGAAGGCTCTCAATACGTCATCGCCAACGCCTGCGCCTCGGGGGCCAATGCCGTCGGCCATGCCTGGGAACTCATCCGGACCGGTCAATGTGACCAGGTCTTGACCGGCGGCTACGATGCCTTGAGTCAATTGGTCTTTGCCGGGTTCGATTCGCTCCAAGCACTTTCGCCGACTCGTTGCCGGCCTTTCGCCGCCGACCGCGACGGACTGGCTTTGGGGGAAGGTGCGGCGGTGCTCTGCCTGGAGAACCTCGATCGGGCCCGTTCGCGGTCGGCCGAGATCCTGGGCGAATTGGTCGGATATGGCGCGACGACCGATATTCATCATTTGACCCAGCCGCAGCCCCAGGGTGACGCAGCCCTGGCGGCGATGAATCTGGCTTGTCAATCCGCCGGATTGACGCCCGCCGAGATCGATTACCTCAACGCTCATGGCACGGCCACGCCGCTCAATGATCACGCCGAAGCCCTGGCCATCAACCGCTGGGCCGGTGCGCACGCCGCTTCCTTGCCGGTCAGCTCGACCAAATCCGGCATCGGCCACCTCCTCGGCGCGGCGGGGGCCGTCGAAGTGGTGGTCTGTCTGATGGCGCTGCGCGGTCAATGGCTCCCGCCGAATGCGAGCACGGCCGCACCCGATCCGATCTGCCAATTTCCGTTGGTTCAGGAACCGACCAACGCCAGCCTCGAGTTCGCTTTGACCAATTCCTTTGGATTTGGCGGAGCCAACGCCTCGGTGATTTTGAGGCGCTGGACATGAGTGCGGGCGCCGAGGCAAAAGATGGGGTGAGGGCCATCGCCGTGGCCGGACTCGGGGCCGTGTCGCCAGCGGGTTGGGGGGTGGCCGCGCTTGTGCAAGCTCTCGAGAGCCAGGCGCCCCTCCCGATTCGCGAATGGCCGCGACCCGGCTTGCCGCGTCCGCTCCGGGTGCGCGCGGTGCCGGTTCCGACACCGCGACCGCCCTTCTTGGCGCATCCTCGATTGCGCCGGAGCAGCGCGATCACGCACTTTGCGGTCGGAGCGGCGTTGGAAGCGATCGGTGACGACCTGGGGGCGGTTCGGGAAGGGCGATGCCGGTTGGGAATTATTTTTTGTCTGATGGCCGGGTGCGTGGTTTATTCGCGGCGCTTTTATGAAGAAGTCTGGCGCGATCCGGCGACAGCCAGTCCGATGTTGTTCCCGGAAACGGTCTTCAATGCGCCGGCCAGTCATTTGGCCACGCTGCTCCAAACCAGCGCGGTCAATTACACGATGGTCGGCGATCCAGGGACGTTTGTGCAGGGCCTGGCTCTGGCCGGTCAGTGGCTTCTGGACGATCGGTTGGATGGCTGCCTGGTCGTCGGCGCCGAGGAAGCGGATTGGATCATCTCGAATGCGTTCTACCCGTTTCAGCACGGTCTGATACTCTCGGAAGGCGCCGGGGCGCTTTACCTGCGAAAGAGCACGGCGCCGGGCCTGAACCTCAGGGCCGTGACGAATTCCCATTGTTTTGGAACGGCTCGTTCGCGCTCGGCCGCCGCCGCGGCCATGCGCGCGGAACTGCCCGCGGGAACTTCCAACGAACTCCTGTGCGACGGCGTGCAGAATCAACCGCGCCTCGACGCGCCGGATCTGAAGGCGTGGTCGGATTGGCCGGGGGCCCGACTTTCACCGAAAACCGTCTTGGGCGACGGGTTGATGGCGGGATCGGCTTGGCAATGTGTGGCGGCCTGTGCGGCTGTCGCCGCCGGGCGGTTTCAGGCGGCGCACGTCAGCGTGGTGGGGGCGAATCAACAAGCCATCGGGGCGCGGTTCGCGCGGGCTTGAATATGCGGGCGCCCGAGCCGAGGGAACACAGCAGTTCTCATTTTGACTCAGGACACTGTCCGTTCCACGCATGTAGTCCCGGCTTCAGCCGGTTTTCACCTGGCGACCGGCTGAAGCCGGGACTACATACTTGTCAAAATCAGAACTGCTGGAGGGAACATCGCCAGAGTCGCTTTCCGGCGGACGGTTTGGCATAACTTCTCCCATGAGTTTGCGAGTCATCGTGATCACGGGCGCCAATGGCGGTCTGGGTCAAGCCTTGGTCCGGGCGTTTCTGGAAGAGACGCCGACGAATTTCGTCTGGCTGGGCGTGCATGTGCGACGCGAGCAGGCCGATCTTCTGGTGCAGGAATTCTCCGGGCGCGCGGCCTGTCTTTCGCTGGATGTCACCCAACCGTCTTCCTGGAAAACCTCGGTGCAACAAGTCCTGGAACGGCACGGGCGCTTGGATGTACTGGTGAACAACGCCGGGTTTCATGAAGACGCTTTGCTGGGCACGATGCCCGTGGCGAGTTGGGATCGCGTGCTGGCGGTGAATCTGGATGGACTGTTCCATGGGTGTCAGGCGGTCTTGCCCACCCTGATTCATCAGCGCGCCGGCCGGATCGTCAACGTGGCTTCGCTCAGCGCGTTGCTCGCGCCGGCCGGGCAAACGAATTACGCGGCGGCCAAAGCCGGCGCGGTGGCGCTGACCCAATCGCTGGCCAAGGAGGTCGCGCGGCTCGGGATCACGGTCAATGCCGTCTGTCCCGGCTATATCGAAACCGATTCGTCGTCGGCGATGGGCGTGGAGGAGAAGAAGGTGGCCCTGGGACGCATTCCCATGCGCCGGTTCGGGCAAGCTCGGGAAGTGGCGGCGGCGGTGCGATTTCTGGCTTGTCCTGAAGCCAGTTACATCACAGGCTCCGTCCTCAAAGTCGATGGCGGGATTCTGTGATGGACCGGGAAAAGCTCAAGAGCGACGTGAAGAAGCTGCTGGTCGCGAACCTGATGTTGCAGCTCGGCGAGGAGGACATCGCCGATGATCTGCCCTTGTTCGGACCGGGCGGCCTCGGGTTGGATTCGGTGGATGCGCTCCAGATCGTGGTTGTTCTCGACAAACAGTACGGCCTGAAGATCGCCAATCCCGACGAGGCCCGGGAAATTCTGCAGAATGTCAGCACCATCGCGAAGGCGTTGGCCA
>CAYHFE010000714.1:0-3674 GCA_964355375.1 uncultured Verrucomicrobiota bacterium | reverse complement strand
GACAGTGTCCTGAGTCAAAATGAGAACTGCTGTCCGATGGGTCGCGGAAACGACCCGGCAACTTGTCACTTTACATCGGGCCCGACCCTCCCAATCATTCTGGCCATGAAGCTCGCGCAACTCCCCGTGAAAGACCGCCCTGGTTTTCCCTGCCGCCGCCGCCGGTTCCTCCGTCATTTCGCCGCCGCCGTGGCCCTCCCGATGGTGGTGCCCGGTTCGGTGCTGGGGTTGAACGGCGCGACCAGCCCCGGGAGCCGCCTTGTCTTTGGCGGCATTGGCATGGGCAATCGCGCCATGTTCATCCTGCCGAATTTCCTGGCCTTCCCGGACATTCAATTCACGGCGGTGAGCGACGCCCGAGAAGACCGCCGCAGGGTTTCCAAGCAAGCGGTGGACGCGCACTACAATAACCAGGATTGCGCCGTGTTCAGGGATTTCCGCGAGCTGCTCGCTCAGAAGAGCATCGACGCGGTCCTGATCGCCACCGGCAACCGTTGGCACGCCACGGCTTCAATGTTTGCCGCCCGCGCCGGGAAGGATATCTACTGCGAGAAACCGATCAGCCTCACCATTCGCGAGGGGCGCGAGCTGGTGACGACGGCGCGGCGCTACGGCACGATCTACCAGGCCGGCACTCAGCGTCGCTCCACCGAGTCGTACCAGTTCGCGCGCGAGATGGTGCGTCAGGGAAAGATCGGCCGGGTGCACACCGTGGAGATGCAGCTCTGGACGGGTGCCACCGTGCCGCACCAGAAGGCGACGCCGGTGCCGGCCGGCTGGGACTACGACATGTGGCTCGGCCCCGTGCCGTGGCGCCCGTTTGTGCCGGGCCGCGTGAACGGCTGGCCCTATTTCTGGGATACAGGCGAAGGCATGCACACCGACATGGGCACGCATTACACCGACCAAATGCAGTGGGTGCTGGGCACCGATGCGACCGGCCCGGTCGAGTTCGAGGCGACCGACTTGATCTGGCCCGATCCCAGGCAGTTCATGAGCGAGACGGCAATTTCCGGCACCTTCAAGTACCGCTTCGCCAACGGGGTCCAAGGCGTCATTAACCAGCGCGGCGCGTTCAAGGACCGCTACATCCGCTACATCGGCAGCGAAGGCTGGATCCAAGTGGACGATGAAACCGACGTGGTCACCGCCCAGCCCACCTCCATCCTCAGCCTCAGGAAATCGGGCGGCGTGAGCTGGGCCAACGCCAGCTCGCACATCCTCAACCTCCTCGATTGTATCCGCAGCCGCCGGCAGCCCCTCTGCCACCCGGAAGTAGCCCATCGCGCCCAGACGATCTGCGAAGGCACCACCATCAGCGCTCGCCTCGGCCGGAAGCTCCACTGGGACCCGGTCGCCGAGAAATTTGATCTCGAGGAAGCGAACCGCATGCTCTGGCGCGAGCCGCGCGCCCCTTGGTGCATCTAGCGTTCACCTGCCACCCCCGATGCCAAACACTTTCCACCTGACTTGAAACCATGCAACCCACCGTTCTTCGCGCACTCGTGCTCTCTCTCAACTTCTGGCTGGCCGCCACGGCTCTGTCCGCCCAGCCCGACCTGGAAAAGATTTTCAGCGAGGCCGCCCGTTTTGCATCCGGGGCCAGCCGCGAGCCGTTGAACCAGATTGAAGATGCGCTCCGGCAATCGCTCGGCAACCCCGCCTTGCGCCACGACCTCGAGGCCGCCCTCGACCGAATGCTCGCGGCCACCTCGACGTTTGAGGCGCGCCGCTTTGCCTGTCAACAACTGGCCGTGATCGGAACCGACGCTTCCCTGCCTGAGCTCACAGCGCTGCTGGGCAGCGACGAAACTGTGGGAATGGCCTGTCTGGCCCTCGCGCCGCAAACCTCGCCCAAGGTCGATGAACTGCTCGTCAACGCCCTCGGCCGCCTCCGCGGCAACGCCCAAGCCCAGATCGTCCATCTCCTGGGCGTTCGCCGCGCCGCGCCAGCGGTAGCTCCGCTGACCGGCTTGGCGCATCAGGCCAGCCCGATCTTGGCCGAGGCCGCAATGTCCGCACTCGCTCGCATCGCGAATCCGCCCGCCCTGGAGGCGCTGGCGGGATTGCGCAAGGATCCCAACCCCACCTTGGCGCAGACAGCCCTGCGCGCCTCACTGCAGGCGGCCGGCGTTTTGTCCGATGAGACAGCAAAGACGGCGCTCGCGCTCTACGAGGAACTGCTCGCGACCGCCGAACCGCTCGACGTGCGCCGGGCCGCGCTCGCAGGCGTTCTGCGCGCCGATCCGCGCAACGAGGAGAAACGGATTCTTCAAGTACTCCGCGGCCACGACGCCGCGCTCAAGCCGGTGGCCATTGCGGCGGTTTCGTCGCTGAAATCGCGGGGCGCCTCGACGACGTTTGCCAGGGAACTGTCCACGCTCCAGCCAGCGGAACAGACCTGCTTGATCGAAGCCTTGGCTGCCCGCGCCGATGCCAGCGCCCGGTCGGCGGTCCTCGCCCAGCTCACGGCGACCGATCCCGGCGTGCGTCAGGCCGCGGCCCGTGCCCTGGCCAGCCTCGGCAACGCCACGAGCGTCTCCGGACTGGTGAAAGGCTTGCTCGACACCCGCAGCCCCGAGGAATTGCTCACGTTCGAATCAGCTCTGAGCGCGCTGCCCGGCGGGGTGAAGACCGACCGAGCCGTCGTCGCCGCCTTCAAGGGCGCGGCCGACCAGGGCAAGGTGCGACTGACCGCCGTCCTGCAGCGCCGGGGGAGCCCGAACGCGGTTCCCGCCTTGCTCGAAGAGACGGGCCATCCCGCCGTGGCGAAAGCCGCGTTCCGCGCCCTCGGGAGGCTGGGAACGGCCGAGAACCTTGAAGTGCTCATCGGCCAACTGAGCCGTTTGAAGGTCTCGGCCGCGCGCGCTGAAGCCGAGAGTGCCGTCGGGCGGATCCTGGCCCGCAGCCCCGACCCGAGGCAGTACGCGAATGTCATCCTGGCCCGGCTGGCGCAGGCGACGGAAGTGGAGGCGCGTTGTTCGCTGATGGGTCTCCTTCCCGGCTGCGGCGGGTCCCGCGCCTTGGTTGCGCTGAAAGAGGCACTGGCGGACCGGGATCAACGCTTGCGTGACACCGCGCTGCGCTCGCTGACGGAATGGCCCGATGCCAGCGCCTGGGATGCGCTGGCGGAGATCTACCAGAAGCCCGGCAACGAATCCGAGCGGGTCGTGGTGCTGCGCGGACTCGTGCGGCTGGCCGGCGAGGCCAACGCGAAACGGGATGCCACGCTCATCGAGCGCTATCGCGCCCTGCTGGCTGGCGCCCGGAGCGATGACGATCGCAAGCTCATTCTCGGCGCCCTGAGCGGTTGCGCCCATCCGGATGCCTTGCCGCTGGTGCTCCCCCTGGTTTCGAACGCAGCGTTGAAGGCGGAGGCCACTCTGGCGGTTCGGAAGATCGCCGATGCCATCAAGGACAAACATCCCCAAGCTGCACAACAGGCCTTGGAGGATCTGAAGCGGTAGGCCGGACATTTCGCAGTCCGGCACCGTCAGAGCCAAACGTTCCACGTTCCGCGTTCAACCGAACGCTTGGTTGAAAGCTTTCTACCCATGAACCGTCGAAGGTAGGGACGCGCGGCTCGCGCGTCCCTGGTTGCGTCGCTGAACGCGGCTCGTCCCTACCTGGGTTCATGGTTCCAACTCACGTCCGAATTTCGGAGGTGTTCCCTT
>CAYHFE010000713.1:0-3686 GCA_964355375.1 uncultured Verrucomicrobiota bacterium | reverse complement strand
CGAAAGTCATATTTCGCCGGCGTCTTCGTGGTAGCAATTGCGGGGACCATGTCCGAGCCGCAAGCGAGTCCGCAGCCTGAGGAACCGTATGCCTTAATTGGGCGCGTCCGGGTCTGTGGGGGAGCCGGCGGGTAATCGCCGGCTCTACCCGCCGACCGCCCCCACCGTCAGCTTGCATACCTACCGGAGCCCTTTTGATTCGTTTTGTGAATTCAGCACGGTTGGATGCCGAAGAAGCGTTTCAACCCGCATTCGGCTCTGCTCGAGTCAGTCACAAACGAGGCGTGCAACGAGCTTGAATCGTAATCCTGGTTAAACGACACTGCGCCCATGAATCCGGACGAACCGAAATTCAAATTGACTGCCGTCTTCGTGCCGGCCCCGGAGGGCGGTTTCACCTGTCATTTCGAGGAGTTGCCGGAAATCTTTTCCGAGGGCGAAACGGTGGATGAAGCCAGGGCCAACCTCTGGGATGCTTTTGAACAGGTGATGGCCTGCCACCGCGAGGAAGCCCGGAAGCACGCCGTGCCCGGTTCGGTGCGTGAAGAGCTCCATACTGGCGCGTGCTCGACAAGCTGGAACGTTTGAAGCGCGGCCTGATGCAAGACCTGCTCACTGGCAAGGTGCGCGTGCCCGCAGCCCGGCGGGCTGCCAGAAGGTAGCCGGGGGTCGAGGAGCGCATAACGCGACGACACCCCCGGTCCGCCGTCCCCCAATCGCAACGACCCCGGCGGGGTCGCAGAACCGTCCGTCTACACTCCGACTGCAAAACCTGAGATGGGCCGCCCATGAGTTCGGCCTGGAAAAAATGGTTGGGCGAACGGGGCTCGAAACTGGTATCTTGCGGCCATGACAAGGGAAGACTTGAAAGGCATTGTGCACTCCGACCCTGAAATCATGGGCGGAACGCCCGTCTTCGTCGGCACGCGCGTCCCGTTGCAGAACCTCAATGATTATTTGGAGGGCGGCGAATCCATCGAGGATTTTCTGGATGGCTTCCCGTCGGTGAAGCGCGAGCAGGTGATCGCAGTGATCGAGGCGGGCAAGCTCAAGATGCTGGAGGCGGTCGGCGATGCGCATCCTCAATGGCGAGTGCCTTAACTGGCGGCTGGGCCGCGCCCTCACCGGGCATTACGCGGTCTCGGCGCAACGCATGGGCTGGAGCGGCATCAAGAACGGCCAACTGCTGGCGCTGGCCGAGGAAAACCAGTTCGATGTGATTCTCACCGGCGACCGCAACTTGGCTTTCCAACAAGACACGATCCGGTTTCGTGTCGCTGCGGTCGTGCTGGAAGCCGAGGGTATCCAGCTTCACCACACGCTTCCGCTCATGCCCAAGGTGCTGGCCTTGCTGCCGACGCTGAAACCAGGGCAGGTGGTGAAAGTCGCTCCCTGAATCCCTTGCCATGATGACCGAATACGGATACGTCGAGGAAGCGATGCTGGAATGGCTGGCCGGAAAAGATGCCGTCAGCGGGGCAAACCACTTTTGCGCCCCGAGGAGAGTGGGTTTCTCCACCTTTGCGGCCGGGATGCGGCCTGCGTTGCGTGCCCCGAACTCCGTTCTTTCTCTTGGACAGAAAAAGCAAAAACTATGGTTTGACCCCAACTGGAAACCATCCGATACAGGGTCTTTGCGGCCAATGCATTTCATTTTTCGCAGCCCAAGGTGCGGACTCGCGAGCAAATCCAAATTCCGCAATTGAATGCCTGAAAAAATCGAAAAATGCCGAGAGAAAGAAAGTTCCACTGCGGGAACCATGCACCCGGCAAGGGAACGACCACGATGGCGCAGCGCCCTCTGCTTTTTGTCTTCTTTCGTTTCTTTCGGCTAAACCGCGTTTTCTGAGATAAGAGGTAACTGGTGGGGCGCTTGACGATGCCTTGATTCAGAAACTGGAACGGATAGTCTGCGGGCATGCCAGCCATCTTCGACCGCGAAGCGTTTGAAGCCGCTGTCCGCGAAAAGCCGCTCGAGGGCATTGGCGACGAGCACTTGACGCGCTGGGAGAAGCTGCCAGAGGAGCTGGATTGCGGCCACTCGGACCTTCTAGACATGGGAATGCAGGTCTGCCGGGGCATCGCGGAGACCTATCGGCACAGCCGTATGTCGCGCCATTACCGACACTTGTTGGACTCGCCTTCGTCGTGAATCTGATGAATCCTAAATGCAGGTTGAACTATGAATAACGAATCTTCGACCAACACCGGCTTCGGACATGGCGATGTCGCCGTGATCAAGCCTTGGGTGAGTGGCGGACTTGTCGCGGCGCTTGGGGCTTTTCTCGTCTCCGGAGCCATTCTCGTCATTTTGTTGAGCCGCTTCGACGACGCCAAACGGCAAGCCCAGGAGGCGGATGCCGGAATCACGAAGGTTCGCACGGAATTGTCCTCGTTGAAGGGTGAGGTTGATTCTCTGACAAAACAGAAGGACGCCCTCGCGGCGCACATCGTGGATTGGGAAAAACGCCTCAAAGAAAAGGCTGCGGCTGAGGCTGAGGCTTTTTTGGCAACATTTGAAGGCAAGCAGCGGCGGGCAGAGTCCGACCTCTCAGAAGCCGCAAAACGATTGGATGAAGCCAAACGGAACCTGGTGAGCGCGGAAAAACAAAAGACGGAACTCAACTCGGAGGTTGAAACACTCAAGGCGGAGCGTTTTTCAATGGCGAAGTCCTAACAACAACATACGACCATGAAAGCTCGCGCTAACGAGACGGAACCCGGCAAAGTCGCTTGTGGCAATAACGCTGCGATTTGGCCATGATCGACTCCCATCGGCCAGCCACAGCAGGCTGCAACCGTTAGAGTCTCGAAAGTCATGTTGAACCTAACCTTGCGCGACGAATTTCGAGGGCAGCACTTGCCCCCGACCGCCATTTCGTTGATTGAGCCGGACGGCAGCGGCGCGACCCAGGTTTCCCCCGACCGGATTCTGTCCATCACCTACCCGACCGCTGACATTCAGACTGCTCTGCGGGCATTCTCAGGAAACCGCGCCGCTCGCCCGATGGTCTTGCAAGGGGCGCGCGGCAAGGGCAAGTCCCACCTGCTCGCTTTACTGCATCACGCAATCGCGTCGCCCGTCCAGGTCGAAACGTGGGCCGCTGAGTGGGCTTCGCGGGCCGCCACCAGCAGTCTGCAAAACCTGCAACTGCCGCGCGGCTTCTTTCCCATCTCCGAGCCGGTTCACCACGGCGAGTTTCGCTTCCTCTGGGATTTCATCTTCGCGCGCCATCCCGAAGGCCAGCGCTTTCTCGGGCAGTTTCAGGCGAGCGGCGAAGCGTTCCCGCGCCGGTCCGTCATTGAGGAAATGTTCCATGCCCGGCCGACGGCGCTGTTTCTCGACGAGTTCCAAAAATGGTTCGACAGCTTACACGACGCAGAAGGCCAGGCCGGGGTCAAGTGGCGCACAAACGCCGAGCGGTTCATTCAAGTACTCTCCGAAATCGCGTCCGAACGCCCTGAACGCCTCATTTTCGTTGTGTCCGTCCTGAACAACCAGACCGAGGCGTTCCGGCAGATTCGCCGGCACCATCCGAACATCATCAATTTCGAGGGCGCGACAGCAAAGGAAGACCGCCGCAAGTTGGTTCTGCATCGCCTTTTTCAAAACCGCGACCAGATTCCCGCTACGGACATCCAGAATCTTACCGGCGCCTACGCAAGCGAAAGATTCCGTCTGCTTA
>CAYHFE010000712.1:0-3704 GCA_964355375.1 uncultured Verrucomicrobiota bacterium | reverse complement strand
CGCACCCGGCCAAAGCGCCGGAGGGCCGGCGCACTCCAAGACGCTGGCGCGACGCAGCCCACTTCATTCGGTTCAAGGTCCCGATGCGTGCGCCAAGCGAAAGGCGGCTGTCCATGGACGTCGCGGCCGCCGAAGCCGAAAGTGAGTTGCTCGTGATCGAGGCCGAGCTGATGCCGGATGGTCGCGTGAATGTCGTGGATCGTGACTTGGGGGAAGTCCACGAGCCGACGCCACTCCTATTCGTGGGCGGCACCCGCAGCCTCCGGTTTCAGGCGTTGCCGCTCCGCAATTTTGGCGAACGGGTAGTACACGATCATGGCCAACACAATGGAGAGCGCTCCCCAGACCGCGGCTTTCCAGTCTCCGCCGGATACCAGATAATGTCCGATGATCGGCGGGGTGGTCCAGGGGACGTTCACGAAAGGCTTATGAATCACGTTCCAATGCATGAGCAGGTAACTGCCGGCCGTCAGCATCAGGGCATTGAGAATGTAGGGAATCATGAAGATGGGATTCAGCACGATGGGGAAGCCGAAGAAGATCGGCTCGTTGATTCCGAAAAACTGGGTCGGGAGGGAAATGCGGCTGACCTTGCGGAATCCCGGCTCCTTCGAGTTCCACATGATCAGAGCCAGGGCAATGGTCGCTCCCGTCCCTCCCACATTGACGAAACTGGTGAAAAAGCCCAAAGCCGTCACATAGGGCAGCGGCTGCCCCAGCGCGGTCGCTTCCACATTCGCCGCCAGATATTGCAGGAAAATGGGCGCGACGATCGCATCCATGGCGTTATCGCCGTTGATGCCCACCGACCAGAGCAAGGTGACGAGGAAGGCATAGACCAGAATGCCGGGCAGCGTGTTCAGGGCGAAGACCAGCGGCTTAAAAGCGGTTTGCACGAAATGATCAATATCCACACCCGCGACAAATCGAATGAACCAGAAGACCACCACGAGAAAAAACATCGGGCTGAGAGACAGGAATGACTCATAGACGACCGAAGGAACGTTGTCCGGCAGGCGGATGACGACATTCTTGTCCGTGAAAAATTTCTGCACGCGCACGGAGACCAGAGCGATGAGGATCGCGGTGAACAGCCCTTTGGACCCGAGGCCCTCGATGGACAATGTCTGATCGGTCAACTTGATCTGAATCATGAGGAAGATCAACGTGGCCATGGAAGCGCTCACGATGGCTTCCTGCTTCAGTTGCTTCCCAAGGTCGTAGCCGATGGCAAAGCAGACGAAAACCGCCAGCAATCCAAACGTGGCGGTGACCGGAACCTGGAGAAGCTGAAGATACGGGGCGACCAGCTTATCCCAGCCGCTGACCGGCAAGTAGGACACGATGGTGAAGAGACCCCCAATGATCGTCAGGGGCACCACCGACACCATCCCGGCGCGGATGGCCGACATGGAGGTGTTTTCGCTCAGCGCCGTCAGAGGCGGCACGACGTATTTGTTGAGGAGCCCGCTGGCCTGATCCATATTGTCCCCTTCAATCGATCATTCGCCGCAGCCCCTCTCACTCCCTCCTCAGGCTTTGGCCCATGTAAATGCAGCCGTCGGTCCCGGAGCCGACGCGAGTCAATTCGTGGAAGCCCAGGCGCTGATAGAACCCGACGGCGGGCGCATTGACCAAGCTCACGCCCAGATGCGCTCCCGGCGATCCATCGCGGCGGAGCTGCTCCATAACCCGTGCCAACATCTTCCGGCCATAACCGCGCCCTTGCGCCCGCGCCAGCAGATCGATGTGCAAATGCGAGGGGTATTTCTCGTAGGGCTCCGGACAATAATAATCCGGGTGATGATACCACTGATGAACCTGCTGGGCTCGCGTCCAGTGACTCGGATCACCCTGGGGCGCGGCGAACCGGGCGCACAAGGACGGCCGCCATTCCGCCTCGTAGCGCGCATAAAAGCCCCGCGAATCCAACGCCCCGAGGGCATAGCCGCAAATGCCTTGGTCATCTTCCAGGATGAGACTCAGCTCCGGTTCATAAGCCAGATAAGGTCCGACAAAGATCCGACCCAACGCCTCGGGATCGTCGCGATAAAAGGGCTCGCCATCCTGGCCGTAATCTCCGGTCTTGAGACAGACGTAGTAGGCCCCGGACTCATCGCCCGGGCGGGCGGGACGGATCAGGCACTCGTTCATGGGATAAGGGCGGCCGGCCGTTCGGTTGGAACGTCCGCTTCCATTTCGCTCTTCCCATGCGAATGCTGGAAACTGCCGTCGGACTCCTGCGTCAACAAATGTTGCAGGCGGAAAAGCATCCCGCTGCGGTAGGTGCCCAAGAGATGAAAATCCGAGCGGCATGACGCCTCCGCCGACTGGCCTTCGCCTTGGTGTCGAACATAACGCTCCAAAAGGTCCAACTCCTCCCGCAACTCCCAGACCCGGCGGTAAAGCGCATTAAAAAGCGGACGGTGTCGCAGTTCGGTCATCCGCGCACAAAACGCCCGCAATCGACCGGTCCACTGTTGAAAGACTGCCATCGCCTCGCGCGTGGGCGGACGAGTCCCGGAAAGCACTTGTTGCGCGCATTCGTAGAACGCCTTCGCTTCCGGCCCTTCCTCATACGGAAGGTAAAAGCAATCTCCGAACAGGATCAGATCCTCCAGTGTCACGGGCTGGCCAACGGTGGCGAAACGCGGCCACCATTCGCGCAAGGCTGATAAATAGGCTGGCCGCGGCTTCCACGTTCCGGCAGTCCGCACGAACTCGGCGAAGGTGCGCAGCGGCACGTAATTCAAGGGGAACTCATTGTTCGGATTGCAGAGCACGCCGCCCACGGCCTGGCGCAATTCCGTCGGTCGCCCGGCATAGGGACCGCAGTAAAACCGGCGTCCATCATAATCGTTGGCATGGAGATTATCCCAGATGACCGGCTTGCGCTGCAGGATGGCCTCCAACTCCTGGACGTGAGCAACGGAGATCTCCTCCGAGACGATCTCCGGCCCCGTCCAGAACACGTCGATCTCCGGCGACAGCTCGCGACCGATGGTGGGCAAGTAACCTTCTCCTCCCAGTTTGCGCTCGGCCATGCGGCCGCAGTAGGGCGTGGGACAGAACAAAAATCGGGCGTTCGGAGATGGCCCGCGGGCCCAGCGAAACAAGGCATTGGCCAGATGGCACTGCGCGGCGGCCAATGAGCCCCAGCGTTCGATCGTCCCGGCATCCAGTCCCTCGGGAATGTCATCAAAGAGCAAGGCGAAGTGCCGGCAACCCAGTCCCTGCATCTGAGCCAAGCGCCTCTGTAAATGGCCGAGCTCCGCCTCGTCGCCGTAACGGATGTCCAAGCCCGGGCTGAGCGCGTAGATGAAACGGATCTGGCATTGCTCACAGGCCCGGATCAATTGCAGGAGCGCCTCCGCCTCGGCCGTGGAGTAGAGTTCGCGCCAGATGGCCCGATGCTTCAAGTCGTCCTTGGGGGCGTAGAGGTAGGTGTTCAAACCCCACGCCGCCATCCAATCGAACAATTCAACCCGTTCCGCCTGACTCCAAGGCGGGCCATAGAAGCCCTCGATTACACCTGCTAGAAAATCTGTCGAATCGCGCGTTGCCATGCGTTTGTCGCTTTGACTTGCTCAGGCTACGCGGGAGATCGCCGTCCTGGCAAGGCTCGACGCGTCCCCGATTCTGAAGCGCCTTGGGACCATGAACCTGAAGGTGCGATGGGGAGCGCGGGCGTCTCGCCTGCCGGG
>CAYHFE010000711.1:0-3710 GCA_964355375.1 uncultured Verrucomicrobiota bacterium | reverse complement strand
GGACTACATGCGTGGAACGGACAGTGTCCTGAGTCAAAATGAGAACTGCTGGCTCGACTCGAGCCCTTCTCCTATTGGCAGTTTATCATCCCGGCTTGAGCCGGTCGCCACGTGCAAACCGGCTCAAGCCGGGACGACAAACGTCGAACGGACCATGTCCCGGGCCGAAATGAGAATGGCGGGTCGATTCGTCAGACTCTGATCTTGCGCGGCCACTGCTGGTTCGCTTCCCAATAAGTGCGCTTGAGCCGGATCGCCGGGTCGTCGGCGGATGGCTGAGTCCTTCCCTCCGCATCGACCGCCCGCGAAACAACCAAGTGATCTCCGGCGACGGGGTTTCGCCAGTCGAAACTCCAGAAGGTCCAACCGTACTTTGCAGACTTCTTCCGGTCCAATCGGGCCGAAGTCCAAGTTCCGTTGTCCACCCGCACTTCCACCGTGCGCAAAGGCGTGCCATCGGTCCAGGCCGCGCCGGTGAAACGGATGGTTCCATTCACGAGCCGAACGGCGCGAGCCACCACGGATTTGATCTCAATCGGTCCCACGCTCGTTTCGCGCCAGGTGGTTCTGCCGTCTCGCTCTTCTCCGCGGATGGTGACGTATTCGCGAGCCATGTATTTGCTCATGTAACGCCGATCCGCCACCTCGATCCGGGTCAGCCACTTCACCCAAGCGATGCCGAACCACCCCGGAACGACCAAGCGCAACGGAGCGCCATGCTCCTTGGGGAGCGGCTCGCCATTCATCTCGTAGGCCAGGATCACCTCGTCGCCCAGAGCGTCGCTGATGGATAAGCTCCGCGCGAAATTCTGCGAATAATCCTTCTCCCGAATCTTCTCCACTTTTTCATCCGCCCCAAAAAACACGGCTTCAATCCCGCGCTTCAACGGACCGCATTCCTTCAACAGCGGCGCCAAGGGCGTGCCGGTCCAGCGCACATTGCCGACCGCGCCCATGAACCCCAGATTGGAACTGTTCCCGGAACATTCCAGAGTGGCGGTGACCTGCCGGCGTTGGCGGGACTTCAGCTCGGCCAGGGAAAGGATTCTGGGCTTGCGGACCAATCCGGATATTTCCAGGCGCCACTTCTCCGCCTCGACCGGAGGCGTTCCGTAATGGCCCACGGCGAACACCTGGTGGTTGGGGGTAATCCATGAAGCGAGGTCCTGCCACTTGGTCATGGGCCGTTTCGGGTCCACCGGTTGGACATCGAGGAACGGGATGAGTGTGCCCGCCTCCGGATCGGGACCGCCCAGCACCGACAGCGGATCCTGCACCATCGCCAGCGCCGCCCAGGCGACACCGCCTTTAATCACGTCACGACGCGAAATGGGCCTGGTCATATCATTCAGAATGTCCGGATCTATTTCGGGGCGGCCCCGGCGATGCTGAAACTCAGATCGATTTCATCAGAAACTTTTTCCTCCATCTGAGCGCCGTTGATTCCGTAATCGCGACGTTTGATGACAAAGTGCGATCGCAGGACGAGCAGGTCTCCCTCTTTCCCAGACCGGTCCTTCAGCTTTCCCGGGAGATACGTCATTTTGACCGGGACGGTCAGGGCTTTGGCCACGCCCCTGACGGTCAATGTCCCCGTGACGTCGGCTGACGTGGTCCCGCCCTCGGTTTTGACATTCTGCGCTTTGTTGGCCTCGAAGATGATTTCCGGGAACTTCGGCGCATTCATCCATTTGTCGCCGAGCATATGATCCTTCTGCATCGGATTGCCCAAGTGCAGCGAGCTCGTGGCCAGGATGATCTTGCCCTTCAGCGCGCCAGGATTCTGGGGATCAAAGGTCACCTGCCCCGAGATTCCGCCGGCGGTGCCGTTGATCGATTCAAGTGGCGCGTCCATCTTGAAGACGATGTTGTTCACCCCCTTGGGATCTTTGAAATCAAAGGTGAGCGGCGCCGCCCACAACGACGCTTGGACCGCGAGTCCGAGGCAACTGGCCATGATTCGGTGATTGAGATGATTGGTTCTGGTTTTCATGAGGTGATTATCTAACGTCTTCCGCCGAGTTCCACAGCGCGGCGGCCGCGGCGGTCCACGGTTTGCGCAATTCCGGGGCGACGCGGGAATTGGCCACCGGATCATCGAGGAAAACCTCGCCGGCCAGCTCCCCATTCCGCTTTCGTCCCAACCGAATGCTCAAGGTATTCAAACCGTCATTTCTCCGCCTTGTTTCCGGCCTTCTCCCACCCTTTCATTCCCCCTTCCAAGTTGAAGAGGTTTTTGAAACCGAGCTTGCTCATGGCCGCGGCAGCTTTGGCACTTCGCACCCCGCCGGCGCAATGCACAAGATAAGTCTTGTTCTTGTCCATCGGAGTGACCTTCTTTTCGAAATCGGGTCCGTTCCAGTCGATGTTGACCCCGCCCGGAACGCGCCCGGCGGCATATTCCTTGGCCGTGCGGACGTCGAGCACAACAGTGTTCTTGTCGTTTCGGAGCTTCTCAAACTCCGCCGTCCCGATGTTTTTCACGGCGACAAACTCCGGCGTTTTGAGCTCGGCCTTGGGCGAGTCCGACTTCTTGTCCGCAGCCGGGACCGTGGCCATGTGCAGGCTGCCCAACAAACCGGTGACGAGTAACAGGGTCTCGAGTGGACGCGATCGATTCATAGTTTCTCTGGTTGGTCTCATTCGGAATCTTAAGCTGTGGCTGGGAACCCAACCATCCACGGACTGAAATGGAAAGCAATTTCTCGCCTTACGGCTGCGCCGCCTGGAAATGGCGCGCGATCTCGCGGGCGCTCAAGGCGCGACTGTAAACCGCGACTTCGTCGATTTTGCCTTCGAAGCTGTTCACCGGTTGGGCCGATCCGCCGAAATAGAATCGGCGGCCTGCCTCCGTCTCAAAGGTCACATTCGCCAAGGCGGCGATCTCGGTCTCCTCATGGCCGTTCAGGAAAACTCGGACCTTCTCCCCATCGCGCACCAAAACCACATAGCACCAACTCTTCAAGGGGATCGCCGGCGTTCGCCCAATCGAGGTCAAGGGAGCACTCCCACCCTCTGCCCAATAACTGAGCCGACCCATTTGCTCCGATCCGGCGATGCCCAATCGGTCGCTTCCCTCTTGTCCGGCTTCTCCGGTGCCGCGCGCGAATAACACCCCCGTGACTTTTCTCGCGTCCGTCGGCAACCCGTTCCAAAACCACAGCTCCACGCTGTAATTGTTGCCGATGCCCGGAAGCGTCGCGGTCAGCCGGCCTCCCGCCAAATGAACACATCGATTCAACTGTTCCTTCACCGAATGCCCGGGTGAGGCCGGTCCCGGCAAATAGAACGCTGCTCCATTCTCGATGGTGGCGGAGCGCCCTCGGCCCGTCGCATCGGCGACCGTCGGCCCGCCCGGCTCATTCAGGCGCCAGTAGGCGACCGGTTTCGATTTCAACACCGCCTTGGCGTAGGTGCTCGGCGCCATTGGCATCGGTCGCCGCTTCTTCCCGGAAACGGTTTCGAGGAGTTGGAGAACGGTTTCGAGAATTTTCGGTTCCGCGGTCACTTCGAGAGCGGCGGTGCGCGCCGGCCAAGTGGTATAGCCTCCCAGTGAGTGCTGTTCCGGAGGAGGAATGTAACCCTCCGAACCGTTCGCCAATTCGATGTTCAGAGTGGTCGGTAGTGGGCTCTGGGCTTTGATTTTCAACCCCGTGATGGCAAAGACCTCGTTGGGGATGGCCGCGATGCCCAGGTCGCCGAGGCGCAGC
>CAYHFE010000710.1:0-3728 GCA_964355375.1 uncultured Verrucomicrobiota bacterium | reverse complement strand
GTGTTCGGCGGGACGCCGAACACGGCAGGCGAGACGCCCGCGCTCCCCAGCGCACGGCCTGGGCCATCGGCAACCGTCGTCGCGAGGGCTCTCGTCCGATTCGGCTGGCCGCTCGCGGCCTTGCTCCTGTCGTTCATCCTCGCCGCCATCGCCCGCGCCGGCGTCATCAACGAGGACTTCTCCACCGATCCGGCGACGCGCGGCTGGCGCATCGTCGGCGACGCCACTCTCTTTCAATGGAGTCCGGCGAGCCAGAATCTCGCTGTGACCTGGGATTCCTCGCGTCCCAACAGCTTTTACTATCGGCCTTTGGGAACGATCCTCGCCAAGGCCGACGATTTCTCACTCTCCTTCGAGTTGAAGCTCGAGGAGATCCGGATCGGGTTGCGCCCGGAAAAACCGTTCACCTTCCAGCTCGCCCTCGGGTTCCTCAACCTGCAATCCGCGCTCAGCCCGCAATTCTTGCGCGGCACGGGCACGCAATCGCCGAATCTCGTGGAATTCGACTACTTTCCCGATTCCGGTTTTGGCGCCACCATCTCCCCCACCCTCGTCTCGACCAACGCCCGGTTCGCCTCGAGTTTCAGTTTCCCCCTCGAACTCACCACCCATGATCTCTTCCACGTCGCCATCAGCTACCACGGCGTCAGCCAAACGCTCACCACCGCCATGACCCGCAATGGTGTGGCCTTCGGACCAATCAAGGACGTCACGCTTCCGGTTGGTTTCACGGACTTCCGCGTCGATGCCGTGGCCATCAGCAGCTATAGCGACACGGGCGACGACGGCTCGATCCTGGCCCGCGGCTCCGTGGATCACCTGACCGTGGTGACACCGGAAAGCCCCATCGGCGATCTGGTCGGCGGATTCGTGGGCGCGCGCTGGCATCTGCAATTCATCGGGCAAACCGGATGGGCCTATACCCTCGAACGAAGCGAAGATCTTCAATCCTGGATTCCGGCCTCCGCGCCACTCGCCGGAACCGGCCAACGCCAAACGTTGCTCGATGACTCCCCGCCCGGCCCCGCGGTCTTCTATCGCGTCAAAGGCGAACGCCCCTGACTCGAGATCAATCCCACCGCGAGACACTGAGAATGTCGGAGTAATCATCCGTCCAGAGGCGGGCGTGAGCCGGCGGCTCCACCGTCCACCAGCGGACATCCCTCCTCAATCGCCCCAAATCTTCGGACCGCCGGGCCATGACCAGCCAATGCGATTGATTCTTGCCGTCCGCCTCTTCCGCAGGCGACGGATCCATCTCATCGTGGGCGCGGCAAACCAACTGCGCCTGTTTCGCCAGCGCCCCCAGAACCGGTTGAAGATCGAGGCAACGATTCGAGATGTGGAAGGCGATCAAGCCGCCCTCCGCCAGTTTCGAGAGATACAGGTCGAGCGCCTCCCGAGTCACCAGATGGGTCGGAATGGCGTCGGAGCTGAAAGCGTCCAAGAGGATCAGATCGTAGCCCCGCGCCGGAGCCTCCCGCAGCCGCAGCCGGGCGTCGCCCAGAACCATCCGCACCCGCGCCGAGGCGCAGCGCTCGAGAAAGGTGAAGTAATTGGTGTTGCGCGCCAGGCGCACGACCGCCGGATTGATCTCATAGTAAGTCCAATTCTGGTGATTCTGCGCATAACAGACCATGGAGCCCGCGCCCAGCCCGACCACGGCCACATTCGTGTTCGCGATCTTGCCATCAAACACCCCAAAGATCTGCCCGAGCGGTCCGGTGCGATGGTAATACGAAAGGGGTTCGCATTGCCGGGCCGGGTCCATGAATTGCCGGCCATGAATCGTGTTGCCATGCACCATCCGCCGCAGCCGGCCGCTCGGATCCACCGTGATTCGCAAGACGCCAAAGAAGTTTCGCTCCGCATGCAGCGTCCGACCGTGAAACCCGGGATAAACGGAACTCGCCCAGAGGACCGCGCCCAAAGCCAGGCCAAACCGCACCGGCCGGTCCACCAGGAAATACGTCAACATCGCCGGGATCCCCACCACCATCACCACACCCCATCGCGCCGGCACCAGGGTCTGGAGCGGAATCCATCGCGCCAGCATCCACGCGATCAGCCCAATCCCCGCCGCCCAGGCCAGATCCAAACTCCGTTCCCTTCCGCAGGCCCGGTTCGCACCCGCGCCCGCCGCTTCCGCACCCAAGATCCGCTCGCTCCCACTCCCGACTTCGCCGCCCTCTTTTCTCGCCTCTCCCTGCGCCATCGCTGGGTCGGGACGCGCGGCTCGCGGGTCCCGGCCCGCGCCCTCGCTGGCGACATCGGTCGCTTGTGGCTCCGATCCTCTGGGCCGCTGAACGCGGCACGGCAGAGCCAGCGGCTCGTCTCGACCCAGTTCCGGATCCTCCGGCCCGTTCCCGGCGGATTGAGGCTCGCCAGGTACTCCATCAGTTCGACGCTTCGTGGAGAACGCGGGCCGAAGCAGGCACGCGAGAATGACGCCGATCGGATATTCCGTCACCCGCGAGAACACGATCGGCGCCACCAAGGCATTGAAAAACCCACCCAACATTCCGCCAAACGAGAGCCACAAGTAAAACTCGGTCAAGCGCGCGGCCGGCGGCCGTTCGTCCGCCAAACGTCCATGGCAGACCAGCGCCGCGATGAAGAAAAACGCCAGGTGCAATGCAATCAAAAGCCAGGCCGGCTGCGTCGCTTCTGAGATCAGGAGATAGGCCAGCCCAATCGCCCCGATAGGCAAGGCGCGCACCAGCCACGCCCGCGGGATCATCCGCCGCCGGGCGAACACGATCACAAAACTCAACAGGTAAAGAGCCAGGGGAAGAACCCAAAACAGCGGAATGCTCGCGACGTCCGTCGTCAAATACGTGGTCACGGCCAGCAATAAACTCGAGGGCACAAACGCCAGCGCCGTCCACAATCCACGTTCGCCCCACCGGGCCCAAGCGCCCTCCGTCGCTCCTCGAGTCGCGGGATCAGACGCCCGCGCCGCCGTCGCCTTTCCCGATGCCGGATCCGCCAGATTCCCCGATACGTTCCCCGGAGGCGGCGGCGACCGCAACCGCAACACCGCCAAGACGCACATCAGGATGGAAAAAAGGCCATAACCGACCGCCCACATCCGACTTTGCCCGGACAAGGTCAAGCTCGGTTCGATGAGCGCCGGATAGCCCGCCAGCGCCACCAGACTCCCCAGATTGCTCGCCGCATATAGAAAATAGGGATCGCCGGCCGAGGGATGATCCGTCTGCGAAAACCATTTCTGCAACAGGGGCGCCGTGGCCGACACCACGAAGAACGGCCCGCCCACGCTCGAGAGCAAACTGCCCAGCAGCCAGAAAACCGGATTCGCCTCGGTCGGCAAATTTCCCAGCGTCGCTTCCCCAAGTCCCACGGGAAGCCACAACAACGCCCCGCTCAACAAGACCAGATGGAGCGCGATCTGTCGGGCTGGCTTCAGATAGGTCGTCACCGCATGGGCATACGCGTAGCCCGCGAGCAACACCGTCTGAAAAAAAACCATGCACGTATTCCACACCGCCGGCGTTCCGCCGAGGTAGGGCAAGAGCATCCGCGCGATCATCGGCTGCAAGGAAAACAGCAGAATCGCGCTCAGCAGAAGGGTCGTGGCGAAGAGGAGTGGCAAGAGCAGCTTCCGTTGAACCCGTCACCTCATCCCGCCTGGTCCCGGCCCGCATCTCGAGAATTCTGGTGTCGCCGAAACAAGCTCTTCCTTTCCAAAGACGTCCATCAAATCA
>CAYHFE010000709.1:0-3745 GCA_964355375.1 uncultured Verrucomicrobiota bacterium | reverse complement strand
TTTTTGACACCTTTTGGGTTGGGACGAATGCGCCGAAGTGCGCCCGTCTCGGGCGCGGAATCGCCCGTGGTCGGAGGTTGTGGATTGACCTCTGTCAATTCCACCGCCGGCCGCCTTGGGCTACCCTCCGAATCGCGATTCAAGGTCAATCATCTATGAAACCACATCTCAACTTTTGGCGCCTCGGTTGGATCTTCGCCTTGGCCTCCGCGTTTCAATCGTTGCCGGCCTCTCGCGCCGCCGATGTCGCGCTCTGGCAAATTGGAAAAGCGGACAACCGAAATGGTGAATTCGCGCTCGCGCCCAACCGTTTCAAAGAGTTCAAAACCGACGGATTCTTTGTCGTTGGCGAATCGGACGCCCAGCGCGATTGGCCGTATGCGCATCCCGGCCCCCAGGATTCCTGGGCCGGCGCGAAACCTCACACCTTCACGGTGCTCTTCTCGCTCAGCGCCCTCCCCACTGTGGGCGAGTGCCGGGTCGAGTTCGACCTGATCGACACCCACTCCTCGGGACCACCCACGCTTCGCCTCGAGCTCAATTCCAAAACCTTCGATCACACTACGCCACCGGGCGTCGGCGATGAAGTCATTCGCGGCCAGACTGCCCGCGGACGCGAACACAAGTTTGCCATCCGTTTCCCCTCCTCGCTTCTCCGTGTCGGCGACAACGAATTGCGGATCACCGCCGTCAGCGGCAGTTGGATGCTTTACGATGCGATCGCGATGTTTGCGCCGCTTGGGAGTGAACTGGGCCGCGTCCAATCTCGCACCGTCATCGATGAAGTCAGATCGGTGCGCGCGCTGATCGAGCGAGACGGACAATTGTTTCAACCCGTCCGAATCACTCTGCGGCACTTTGGCGAGGAGATCGACGCCACCGTCCGTCTGCTGAATGGTCCATCGACCAACCTCCATTTGCTGCGTGGTTCACAGACCGCCGAGCTAGTGGTGGCAGCCGTCTCCGCCGATCAATCGAATCAGGCCGCGGTTGAAATTGGTGGCAAAAAGGTCGCCACCCGCGATACCACCTTGAAGCCCGTGAGGAAACTGACGGTCTATATTTTGCCCCATTCGCACACCGACATTGGCTACACCGAGATCCAGACGGCCATCGAGCAGAAGCAGGTGCAGAATCTGGTCGATGGCTTGGCGGCGGCCAAGCGTACGGCCAGCTATCCGGCCGGCGCCCGGTTTGTCTGGAACGTCGAAGTGCTGTGGGCGGCCGACCTTTATTTGCGGCGGCTCGACGAACGTCAGCGAACGGAATTCCTCGAGGCCGTCCAACGTGGCCAGGTCTCGCTCAATGGAATGTATCTCAACGAATTGACCGGCCTGTGCCGTCCGGAAGAACTCGTGCGTTTGTTCCGTTTCGCCACCCAGCTCGCCGAACGAACCGGGGTGCCGATCGATTCCGTGATGATCTCCGATGTCCCCGGCTACACTTGGGGTACCGTCACCGCCATGGCCCACGCGGGCCTCCGCTACTTCTCGACCGCACCGAATTATTTCGATCGCATCGGGACCATCCTGCGCGAATGGGAAAACAAGCCCTTTTACTGGGTCGGACCGGATGGACGGTCCAAGGTTCTGGTCTGGATTCCTTTCTGGGGCTACGCGATGTCCCACGTCTATGGCAAAATGTCTCCGCAGCTCGTGGACGACTTTTACGAAGGCTTGGAGAAGCGCGATTACCCGTTTGACATCGCCCATGTGCGCTGGAGCGGTCATGGCGACAATGCCATCCCCGACCCCGCCATTTGCGAGTTCGTCAGAGACTGGAACGTCCAATATGCCTGGCCGCGCTTCGTCATTTCCGGCACGAGCGAAGCCTTCCGCGCTCTGGAAAAACGCTATGGCGAACAACTCCCCCAAGTGCGTGGTGACTGGACTCCCTACTGGGAAGACGGCGCCGGATCATCGGCGCTGGAAACGGCGATGAACCGGGCTAGCTCCGATCGCCTGACCCAGGCCGAAGCGCTCATCGCCCTGCTGAAACCGTCGGCTTATCGTGCGGCCGATTTCGACGAAGCCTGGCGCCATGTCCTCCTCTACTCGGAACATACCTGGGGGGCCGACGAAAGCATCAGTCGGCCCGAGAGCCAGAAAACTCGCGAGCAATGGGCAATCAAGCAAGGCTACGCCCGCGCGGCCGACCAGCAGTCGCGCACCCTGCTCAAGACGGCTCTGGCCCTCACTTCCACCGATTCTCTTCCCTCCTCCGGCGGGGTGGATGTCTGGAATTCCCTTTCCTGGCCGCGCGCCGAATTGGTCATGTTGCCGAACGAAATGTCACGCTTGGGCGACCGCGTGACGGACGACCGAGGACAACCGATTCCATCGCAGCGTTTGTCGTCTGGCGAATTGGTCTTCCTGGCTCAAGAGGTTCCACCGTTCGCCGCCCGGCGATTCACGCTTTCCGCGGGCTCGCCCCACGTGGACCGCCGCGCCATCGCCGAGGGCCACACCCTCGATAACGGCCTCGTTCGCGTGCGAGTGGACGAGAAGACCGGAGGAATTATCGAACTGAAATCGGCCGGCCTGGGCAACTTCGCCGACACCGCCGCGGGCGAAGCCTTGAACGACTACCTTTACCTCCCGGGCGATGACTTAAAGGATCTCAAACGCAACGGTCCGGTGACCATTCGAGTCGGACAGCCCGGCCCTTTGGTGGCTTCGCTCGTCATTGAATCGAGCGCTCCGGGCTGTAAGAAGCTGACCCGCGAGCTCCGCGTCGTCGCAGGGTTGGACTACGTCGAACTGATCAATCTCGTGGACAAAGAGCGTCTGCCCGCCCAGAGCTATCACGCGAAAGAAGGCAAAGAGAGTGTGAACTTTGCGTTTCCCTTCCATGTCCCCGGCGGCGACATTCTCCTCGACCTTCCGCTGGCGACCATGCTTCCGGACGCCGATCAGATGCCCAGCGCCTGCAAGAACTGGCTCACCGTGGGACGATGGGCCGACGTCTCCAATCAGGAAAGCGGAGTGACCTGGGTGAGTCTGGACGCTCCGCTCATCCAAATCGGCGGACTCACCGCCACTTTGCTCAACTCACAGACCGACCCCGACATTTGGCTCCGGCAGATCGGTCGCACTCAGAAGATCTACTCATGGGCGATGAACAACCATTGGGGCACCAATTACCGGGCCTACCAAGATGGCCCGACCGTCTTTCGCTTTGTCCTGAGACCGCATCGGCGACGCGATCCGGCCGAGGCGACACGCTTCGCCACAGGCTTTAGCCAGCCCCTCCTGCCCGCTCGCGCCGGGGGTGGAACTTCTCCGCTTGCCTCCTTCGCCCGGATCACGCCCAGCGATGTGCTCGTGACCGGGATGAAACCGAGCGACGATGGCCGCGCCGTCATGCTCCGCCTTTTCGGGGCCGGATCGGAAACCCGGGCCGCCAACCTCACCTGGGGCGCCCGAAAACCGGTCGCCATCTTCGCCAGCGACACTTCCGAGCGCGCCGGCCAAAAAGTCACCGGCGCGATTGAGGTCCCCGCTCATGGATTGGTGAGCCTGCGGATCGAATTCGAGTGACCGCGGTCGGACCCGCCGCCCCTCGCGCTCGGAGCGTGTTTGACCTCTGCCAGCAAAGGTTTCACGGCGCGACAAAGTCTCGCCCCACCGAAGATCCACGGAGAGGGAAGACCTCCAACGATGGGACGTGAATCGTGGCCATGAACCTGATGGTGCGATGGGGAGCGCGGGCGTCTCGCCTGCTGGGTTCGGCGTCCCGCCGAACC
>CAYHFE010000708.1:0-3754 GCA_964355375.1 uncultured Verrucomicrobiota bacterium | reverse complement strand
ACAGCTTGTCCCCGGCGCAGTCGCCAATCCCGGGGACGAGCCGTCCCCGCTCCGTTCGTTGGCTTCCCCTCGCGCTTCGGTGGTGTCTTGACTCTCCTCACGCCGGCGACCACGAGTTCGCTCCGGGTAAAGTTGATTCAACTTCCGCCCCACCATCAATGAGACGAGCCGGTCGTGGGTGAACTCCGGGGTCGGACCGCCTCCGACCATTTCGCCGTCGCGCAAGACAACCAGTTCGTCGCACAGGCGGAGCACATCACCGAGGGCGTGCGAGATGTAGATCAGCGCGATGCCCCGCCCGCGCAGTTGATTGATCAGGGCAAAGAGGCGGTCGCATTCGCGGGCGGAGAGGGAGGTGGTCGGTTCGTCGAGGATGATGAGGCGGGCGTCCGCACCGAGGGCCTGGGCGATCTCGACGAGTTGACGTTCGCCAGCCGGCAAGCGCTCGACGAGCGTCTCGGGCGCTTCGTCAAGACCGACCTGGTGAAGGAGATCGGCGGTGCGAGTGCGAAGAGCGGCGCGGTCGATCCAAGGGAAAGCGAGGCGCGACCCCTGTCCGACGAGAGGGAATGTCGTGAGGTGGAGATTCTCGGCGATGCTGAGGTTCGGAAACAGGTTCAGCTCCTGATGCACGAAGGCGATGCCGGCGGCGCGGGCGTCGTTCGGGTTCTGCGGCGCGTAGGGTCGGCCCTGCACGCGCAGGCGTCCGGCGTCCGGTTGCAGATTGCCCCCAAGCAGGTTCATGAGAGTTGATTTGCCGGCGCCATTCTCGCCGACCAGCCCCACGATGCGTTCAGACCCGACGCTGAAGGTGACCCCTTGGAGCACTTTCACGCCAAAGAACGATTTCCCGATGGCGTCGAAGGCGACGATCGGCTCGTGGTTCGTGGCGGGCGCTCCGTAGTTGGGCGAGGCGCTCATGCGATGAACGATCCGCTACGAGAACCATCGGCGACCAACTTGTTGCGCCACACATCGAGCAGCGCGGCGACCAGGATGACCGCGCCCTTGATGATGGTGATCAGAAAGTCCGAGAGGTTGAGCAAGTTCAGCCCGTTGCTGAGGAGCGAGAGGAAGAGCACGCCGAAGACCGTCCCCAGCACCTTGCCCTTGCCGCCGAAGAGGCTGGTGCCGCCGATGACGGCCGCGCCAATCACGTCGAGAAGGAGGGCTTTGCCGTGGTTGGGCGAACCGGTCTCGAGTCGCGCGGTGAGAAGGATTGAGGCTGTGGCCGCGAACAATCCGCTCAGCACATAGGCGCTGACGGTGACGCCGCCCACCGGCACGCCCGAATGGAGCGAGGCGCGCGGGTTGTGGCCGATGGCGTAGAGCCAGCGGCCGAGCAGTGTCCGGCTCAGCAGCACGTGGGCAAAGAGCGTGGCCAGCACGGTCAGCAAAGCCGCCAGCCAAGCGTGGGTGCCGAGCACGAGGAAGGGGCCGGGCAGATGGTAGATGCTCTCGGCGTTGACCGCCTTTTTGGCGAGCCAGATGGCCAAGCCGTTGAAGAACATCGTCGTGGTCAGGGTGACCATGAAAGCCGGCATCCGCAGCCAGGCGATGCACGCGCCATTGAAGAAGCCGACGAGCGCTCCGGCGACCAGCATCGCGCCGAGGGCGACGGCGGCGGCGGCGGGGTGACCGGCCAGCCAGCCCCGGTCACCGCCCATGACGAGCGCCCCGAGGACGCTGCTCAGCCCAATGACGGCCGTGATCGACAGGTCAATCCCGCCGGTGATGAGCACGAGCGTCTGCCCGGTCGCAAGGATGAGCAACGGCAGGCAGGAGATGAGGATGTTCCAGAGATTTTCCGGCGACGCGAAGCCGGGGGTGAAAGGAGCAAAGGCGGCGAAGGCCAGGCCGGACAACCAGAGGACGAAGTACTCCGAGGCAACGATGCGGTTCGTTATTCGTGATTTATTGTGGTTGGTTGTTGGAACGGTCGTCACGCGTCATCGGGGAAGCAGCCAATTGTCGGAAGAGCCTGTTTCAAAAGGAGGAGACGACGCGAGGAGACTCGCATTTCTCCGGGTGAAGGCAGCGGATTTCATCGAAAATCAGAGTTTCGTCGCCGCGACTCCTTCGAGAGAAAGGATTTTCAAACAGGCCAAAGTGGGCGGACGATATTCTTTGCGGGAACAACGAACCACCAACCGCGAATAACGAACTACCTTTTCTTTTTCGCCACGACCGCGCCCCACATCCGGGGCTCCAACTCTTTCAGGTTCGCCTGGGTGATGGCGAAGCCTTTGTCATCGAGGCGAGCGGGTCCGGTCTTGCCGGCCTTGAAGTCAAGGATGGTCTTCAAGGCCGCTTCCGCTTCCCAGAAGACATCCTGGACCCCGGTGGCATCCACATAGCCTTCGGCCAGGAATTGATAGGCGGTGGCATCCCCGTCGAAACCGCCCAGGATGATGTGGCCTGGCTCGGTGTGCTTCTTCCATTTACCGAGGTGGCTGAGCACAGATTTGATGCTCGGGAACATGAAATCGCTCGAGGTGAAGATGAGGCCGATGTCCGGGTTCGCCTGGAACGCGCTCTGCACGCCGGCCAACGCCTTCTCCTGGTTCCATTCAGTCGGGATGCGTGCGACGACTTCGACGGCGTCGCCCGCTTCCTTGATGGCGGCTTCGAAACCATCGCGCCGTCCGATGGCGTTCACGTCACTCAGGTCACCCATGAGAATCATGGTCTTCTGCTTTTTGCCGGTCTTCTTGGCCAGCCCCACGAGGTAATCGACCGTCTCCTTCGTGATGGAAAAGTTGTCCGGCGCGACGGCGGTGTGCTTCGCGTCGGAGGGATCAGCCGGCCGGTTGTAGAGCACGACCGGGATGTTCGCGGCGTTGGCGGCTTTGATCATCGGGATCACCGTCTTGCCGTCCTTGGGCACGATGATGATGCCGTCCACCTTGCGATTGATGAAGTTCTTCACCTGATCGAACTGCTTGCCCGCGTCGCCATCGGCCACGCCCTCGAGCACCGTGATGCCCTGGGCGGCGCAATCCGCCTTAAGCTTGTCCCAGGCCGCCACCCAAAACTCCGTCTGCAGTGTCTCGAACGCGACGCCGATGGTCTTCACCGGACCGGGGGCTCCGGGTGTTGAACTGGGCCCGCGACCGGAATCCGACGGGTTGCAGCCGAGCAGGGCCAGCGCCACGACGGCGGCCCACATGGCGGTGGGCAGGGAGCGGAGGTGGCGAATCGATGAGTGCATGGTTTCTTTGGGGTTGGGCGGTTCCGGGATTCGAGTGCTCGTGAAATCCAAAAGGACGAAGGCGTGCGGACCGAGCTCGAGTGGGTGGCCCGAAAACGGCGCCGCCCGCTCACCAAGTAGTTCCGGTGAAGTCATGGCCGCCATGTTATGTGATGTGTCCAGCGCGTGCGATAGAACGATTCGATCAAAGTGTTCGAGCCATGCGTGGCCCGGCACCTGGAATTGAAGGGAGTTTCTGCGACCGTGTCGAGCCGCCGCTGGTGCGGGCATCAGTGGCCGTGCATCCCGAAGTTGTTGGAGCGCGGCCTTCCAGGCCGCAGCCCGTTCGCACGCACTTCGGGCCATGGAGAATTTTGGATCGGGCGGCATCGTCATGACTGCTGCGGCCTGGAAGGCCGCCTGGAGTCTGGCCCTTTGGAGCTGAACTCGGATTTGTTTGCCTGGCCTAGATCTCGGGCCTGGGCGCGATATAAGTTCAAGGGCGGCATCTTATTCCACTTTGCTTTCAAGTTGAGCGCAATTAGCCCTCACCCGTCCTTCGGA
>CAYHFE010000707.1:0-3763 GCA_964355375.1 uncultured Verrucomicrobiota bacterium | reverse complement strand
ACTACGAACTGCCCGGTGAAACCAACAGCACGTTGGTGTTGCGCAACGTGACCGCGGCCGACGCCGGAGAGTACGCGGTGTTTGTCATGAACGCCGTGTCAAGCACCCGGAGTCTGGCAGCGACGCTGACAGTGCGAGGTCAACCGCCCATCGTCAGTCTGACCAGTCCGACGAACAACGCCGTGTTTGTCGCACCGGCCACGATCACGTTGGTTGCTTCGGCCAGCGGCCAAAGTGGAGCGATCGCCAAAGTCGAGTTCTTCTCCGGCTCGACGAAGTTGGGCGAGGACCTCTCGGTGCCTTTCACCTTCGACTGGCGGAACGTGGTGGCGGGAACCTACTCGTTGACCGCCCGAGCCACGGATATTCAAACCGGCTCGGCCACCTCCGCGGCCGTCATCATCACGGTCGCCTCGCCCCAGTCGGCGCCCGGGATCACCGCTCAACCTCAGAGCCAAACGGTCAGCACAGGAGCCAGCGTCAGTTTCACGGTGGCGGCGAGCGGAAACCCGGCACCGACCTATCAATGGCGCAAGGACGGAAAGGATCTGACCGGAGCAACGAACGCGATGTTGACCTTAAGCAACGTCCAGGCTGCAGACGCGGGCAGTTACACGGTGGTGGTGAACAACGTCGCGGGCAGCGTGACCAGCGCGGCAGCCGCGCTGGTCGTGCAAGCTCCGACCGGCGGCCAATTCACCTTCGCTCAGTGGACCGCAGCGAACAAGCTGCCCGCCGGGGCGGATGGATCCAACCAGTCGGCCAGCGGCGATGGCATTCCCAACCTGCTCAAGTTCGCTATGGGTCTCGATCCCAAAGTGACTGCGCCGCGGAGTTTGATCGGCTCCGAATTGGCCGTTGTGTCCGGGCTAACCCGTTTCGCGTTGCTGTTCAACCACGCCAAGAACGCCACCGGCATTCAGATTCTCTTGGAGGCGTCGAACGATCTTCTGAGCTGGGCGCAAGTGTCCGCGACTTTGGAGAAGATCACCGATATCGACGCCGGCACAGAGCGGATACGCCTGGTTGAGAACGCGCCTTTGGGAAATCAACGGGCTCGGTTCTATCGGCTGGCAGTGACGACGGGCAGCACGCCGGCGACGGGCGGCACGCCGACGGCCGGCAAGCTGAGCCTGGGCGCAACCGTCAGTCTGGTGAAGACAAACATTGGACGAGCGGGCGGTACGATCACGCTGAACAAACCCGGCGATCCGTTGAATGGACTGCAAATTACGATTCCGACCAACGCGCTGAACGTGGTGACGCCTTTCGAAATCAGCTCCGCCGCAATCCAAAGCCACACCTTTGGGGAGAAGATCAATCCCATCACGCCCATCATTCGAGTGGAAAACGGAGGCGCCTACGCCAATGATATAATCACCGTGAAAGTGCCGATCAACTTGCCGGCTGATCACTTTGCCCTGGCGTTTCTGTATGACCCCGTGACGGGCCAATTGGAGGGGATGCCGTTGGTGGAATTGACTTCCACTTCACTGACACTTGCGACACGCCATTTCTCTTGGTTCTTCATCTCCGATATCCCCGCCGCAAAGTTGCCAGAGGAAGCGGACAGCAGATTCAAACCCGGTGAAGATGACTGGGAATTTGAGAACTGGGGTTCCTACCTCGCTCCGGGAGGCCACTGTGCTGGCCAGGCTATCTCCGCCATGTGGTACTATTGCGAGAAGAAGCTCAAAGAGAATGCGCCCCGCCTCTTCGACCTCTTCGACAACCAGGACCATTCATTCCGCACACCGCGGGTTGGTGATGACAACGTCCTCGGCTACAAGTTAGCGTCTCGAGTTCAGGCAGACTACATTACCCGATGGGATGCACGGAATGCCGACCTTTTCTTCTGGGAAAACCTCGCGCTCCGCGATCTGAACACGTATCGTGCCTTCCTGTATTCGATCTGGGTTACCTGCGAACCACAACACGTTGACATTCACCGCACAGGAGGAGGGCATGCGATGATCGTCTATCTGGCTCGCACAAACACCCTGCATATCGCCGATCCGAATTATCCCGGCAACACCACCCGCCGAACGATGCTGAATGCCCAAACCGGCAGGTTCGATCCCTATTATTCTGGAGCCAACGCGTCTGACCTTGGCAAGGCTTATCCAGAAATTGCCTACATGGCAAAGACAGCGATTGTCGATTGGAAGACAACCGGGGATCGTTGGTCCGAGTTTCAGGCTGGTTCTATCGCCTTGAATGACTTTCCAGCCTACTATCTCATGCTCAGGACTCCCTCAGGAGACATGATCGGCAGAGTTGCGTGGGACGAGAACCAGGCCGAGGCCTTGACCTTCAATTGCCCGACGAATCAGATCGAGTTCTCTATTGCGTCGGCGGTTGCCGGTTCTCGTCGCATCGAGGTGCTCGACACCCAAAACACCACTCTCTACAGCGTCGATGAGAAAGAAACCGACCGTTATTGGCTCGCCCCTGGGACAAACACTTTGGGGCTGCGCATCTTGGCCCAGCCGCCGAACGAAACAGGAGAAGAGTGGGTAGGCTTCAAGTGGATTACGGTCGTCGTAGGGCCAGGCTGTGACTCGATTGATTGTCAATGCTCCTTTCCGGTGGACTACACCCGGCTCAAACGGATGGAAGGTTTTACCCCATATCACGAGATCTATTTCGTGGACACCAATTCGGTCAGGCAAGGTTCCTATCTGGCATACTCTTTGGACAATACCAATATCTGGACCAAGGGTTGTTACCGCGATGGTCTGATGGAGGGGCCCTGGCACACCTACAGCCTTGCCACAAACGGACTTCACGAGGTCGTAACCTATCGCGCCGGTGAGCCTTTCGGCCCGTATTGGTCTTTCTACCCTAGCGGCAGCAGGGCGTCTTCAGGCGCATACGCGGGCCGGTACAGTTCAGATCCCGAGGTGGCGAGTCTCAAACAGCAAGGCCGGTGCGTTACCTATTTTGAAAATGGTAAATTGGCTCGTTGCCAATTCTGGCTGCTAGGAAAGGAGGATGAGAGGTCAATCTATTCCGAGTATGGTGTAGAGGACTTGTTCCCGCAGCCACTGGTCTGGGAAGTTAAGTACTACTCGAACGGCAATTTGGAAGGCAGAAGGTCGTTCATCGCCGGAGATTTGGGCGTTTCCTCGGGTGAATTCGGGAAGCGCATAACTGGATATGAGAATGGCCAGCTCCATTCAGTCTATACGCCACGAGTGGCTACTGAAACGACGCGAACAGGCGAGACGGTGTCTTATTTTGAGAATGGGAATATGGAGATGGTGATCAATTGGGAGAGCGGAAACCGGGATGGGCCGTACAAGGAATGGTATGAAAACGGGAATCTCTATCGCGTGGGATACTATTCGAAGCATATCCCCTGCGGCGAATGGGATTGGTGGAAGGGGGACGGGACCTACTGGATGAAGCAAACCTACGGAGATTGCCCTGGTTCTGGATTTGACCCGTCTCTTCAGCCGTAATCCAACTCCTGGCGGTTGACGCGAAGCTCCGACGCCAGTCTTGGCGGGCCATGGAACTATGAACCAGGTAGGGACGAGCCGCCGGCTCGTCCGCGCCGCGTTCAGCGGCGCAAACAGGGACACGCGAGCCGCGCGTCCCTACCATCAACGGTTCATGGAAAGGGAAAACCTCCAGCGATTGGACGTGCATTGTGGTCCTGAACCCGAAGGTGCGATGGGGAGCGCGGGCGTCTCGCCTGCTGGATTCGGCGTCCCGCCGAATCCTCGTGGCAGAGCTCCGGGTTGTTTCCGGTCGGCGA
>CAYHFE010000706.1:0-3764 GCA_964355375.1 uncultured Verrucomicrobiota bacterium | reverse complement strand
CAGCGTGAGCGGGCCCACCAACGGGAGTTATCGGGCCAGTCAGAACCTGGACTTCACGGTCAATTACAGTGAGAGCGTGAGCGTGACGACGACGGGCGGGACGCCGGCGATCAGCTTGACGGTGGGATCGACGTCGCGGAGCGCCAGCTATCTGTCAGGCACTGGATCAACGGCGCTGGTGTTTCGATACGCTGTCCAGGCCGGGGAGACCGACAGCGATGGCATCGCTTCGGCGTCGCCCGTTGTGTTGAACAGCGGGACAATCAAAGACACGGCTGGGAACGCCGCCGGGTTGACCTTCACGGCTCCGACGACCACGAGCGTGTTGGTGGATACGACCGCGCCGAGTGCGCCATCCTTCACTACAATTACGACGGACACCGGCAGTTCAAGCAGTGATCAACTCTCCAGTGACACGACGTTGGTGTTGAGCGGAACAGCGGAAACGAACAGCACGGTGACCGTGACCCGGACGGGCGTAGGGACAATCGGGACCGTGACAACCAACAGCAGCGGGAACTGGAGCCTGGATTACACCGCGACAACGTTGACGTCGGGGACGCACACGTTCACGGCGACGGCGACGGATGCCGCCGGGAATGTCAGCAACACATCGTCAAACTTCACGGTGACGATTGACACGACCGCGCCGACCGTGACCGACGCCAGGATTTCGATCAGCGGTGCCGCCGGGACGAGCGGAGCCTTCAGGGTCGGTGAGACGGTCACGGCCACTTGGAACAACACCGCCAGCGGCGACAACAACTCGGACACGATCTCCACCGTGACCGTCAACTTCAGCGCCTTTGGTGGAGGAACAGCCGTGAGCGCGATTAGCAGCAGTGGGACCTGGACAGCGACTTTGGTAATCACGGAAGATGGCGGAGGCGCGATTGGGTCGAGCAACCTGAATATCTCGGTGACGGCCACGGACAACGCCGGTAATGCGACCACCACGGCGGACACGAGCAATGCGACCTTGGATAATCACACCCCGGCAGCGCCGGTTGCCCTGGATCTGGCGGCCACCAGCGACAGCGGAAGCTCAAGCACTGACAACATCACGAATGACAATACGCCGACGATCAGCGGAACCGCCGAGGCCAATAGCACGGTGGAGTTGTTCCATTCCGGAAGCACATCGATGGGGACAGCGACCGCGAACGTCAGTGGAAACTGGACGTTGACGCCGGGGACGTTGGCGGATGGGAATTACAGCATCACGGCCAAGGCGAAGGATGCCGCTGGCAACATCAGCGCTGCGTCCAGTGCGCTCTCCATGACCGTGGACACGACCGCGCCGAGCATCAGCGGCATCGCCGATCGGGTCATTAACGAGGACAGCAGTACGGGGGCGGTCACGTTCACTGTGAGCGACGATCTGGCGGGAGCAGCGACCTTGACCCTTGCGCCCGCTTCCAGCGACACGATTTTGGTTCCGCTAACGAAGATTGTGTTGGCCGGGACGGCGGCGAGCCGAAATGTGACTATCACCCCGGCTCCCGATCTGAACGGCTCTGCCACGATTACGCTGACGCTGACTGATCCCGCCGGAAACAGCAGCAGCAAGGCGATCCAGGTGACGGTAAACCCCGTCAATGACGCCGCCAGTTTCGTCAAAGGCAGCGGCCAAACGGTCTCGGAGGACTCGGGAACGAACACGGTCGCCGGATGGGCCACCAACATCAGCGCGGGACCGGCCGACGAGGCGGCTCAGACGCTGACGTTCCAGGTGAGCAACAGCAACAACACCTTGTTCTCGACCCAGCCGGCCATCGCCGCGAACGGTACCTTGACCTACACCACTGCATCCAACGCCAACGGCAGCGCGACCGTGACGGTGACTTTGAAAGACAATGGTGGCACGGCCAATGGAGGAGCCGACACCAGCGCCTCTCAAACCTTCACGATCATCGTCACCCCGGTCAATGATGGACCGGACATTAGCGTGCCAGCATCGGTGGCTGTGAATCAAAACACCGATTTGACGATCAAGGGAATCTCGGTGGGCGATGTGGACGGCGATCTGCTCTCGATTGGACTGACGGCACCGAACGGAATTCTGACGGTCACATTGTCCGGCGGCATTGTGATCAGCGCCGGAAGCAATCAAAGCGCGGCCTTAACGCTGAGCGGTCAGACGTCGGGGCTCAACGTCGTGCTGGGGACACTATCGTATCGGAGCTCGATCAATTTTTTCGGGACGGAGACTCTCTCCGCACAGGTTACGGACGGGTCGATTGCAGCGCAAAGTTCGATGCAAATTCCGGTGCGCCCTGTAGTGGCCCAATCCGCGGTGATTATCGCGGGAACATTTCTGAAGTTGGAGGCCTCCGGGATCGTTCCAGTGGCGAGTGTCGTTGCGGGCAAGCCTATAGCGACCGCATCGACCGCGACGTTGACGTTTTTGCAGTATCCGGAGCTTGGTTCCGTGAGTCTCGCAAATGTCCCGCTCTACCGGGATAGCGGCGCATTCGACGGGTTTGAACTGCTGGATTTGCACCTGTCCATGGCGAATGGGATTGGACTTGGAAAGCAGGGGCTGATTCAGCTCAAGGGTGTCGAATTGCAGGCCGCGGGATATCGGTACCAGTCAGGGCGTTCGAACGGCGTGCTTGGCTTTAGCGCGGCAAGCGGAGCGCTTTACCCGGGCGCGGCGGAAACTTCGGCTTTGATCCAGGATGACGGGGGCGGCGGAGCCGGAGCGCGGCTTGTGTTCAATAATGACACCGGCGCGCTGGCGATAAACGCCGAGCGGTTCGAAGTTTCGGTTGGCGGTGTTTACGTATTGAGCGCGAATGGAGTGGTGATGAACTACGATCCAAAAGGGGCGCCGGATCAGACTCTGGTGACGGTGGGTTCGGCTGGGCTGAAACTTTTGTTTGCGGGCGGCGCCGTGGCGAAGGTGACCAATTGGATCATTCGGCAAGACGGGTTTTCCTTGGGCAATGGCACGGTTTCATTATCGAACATGGTGTTGGATAATTTCCTGAGTCTGACTTCGCCGTCGTTAATCCTCGATAATTTTGCATATTCGGCGGGCCAGCCGCTGCAAGGAAAGTTCGGGATTGGGGCGGTTTCGGCGGTCCTCTATCCGGGCAAAACATTTACGGCCAGCGCCACGGATGGAAACGACGCCGATGCGTTCGGCGTGTCGGGCACTTTCAATCTGGCGTCCAAGACGTTCACGCTCACGCTCGATCTGTTCAAGCTCGCGGTGACGGACGACGTGGTGGTGAACACCAGCGGCGTGACGATTCAAGACAATCCGGCCGGGCCGACGGACCAGATCCTGTCAATCGTCGATTCACCCCAGGTGACGTTCGCCTCGCCGGCGATGAATGGTTCGGCCTCCACGCTCGAGCTTCGAAAAAACGGGTTTCATTTTGGACCGGGCGCGATCGAGAACCTGAAAGCGGTTCCGTCCAACAACAGCCCCTTCGTCTTTACCGGCGCTGTGGTGACATTGGCGGGTTTCGGGGTCGATTATTCCAAGGGCGGGACCTTTGACGGAGGGATTACGCTGAGCGCGGATGCGGTTCAAATCTTCCCCGCCTCGAAGACGTTCACGGCCAAGGGCACGGCCGTCAGCGGAACGCTCCGGTTTGTGGGATTGGAGTCCAAGGGCTTCTCCCTTTCGGCGGGAGGATTCGACCTGAATATTGCCTCGAACGTGAAGTTCACCGGCCGGGATATTCAACTTCAAGCGAATCCCGGGCCGGGTGAGTATGTCGCTTCCTTCAACTCGATGAACGTCGAATTGC
>CAYHFE010000705.1:0-3767 GCA_964355375.1 uncultured Verrucomicrobiota bacterium | reverse complement strand
GCCCCAGCCACCGCCGACCCAATGCGCTCACCCGGGAATGATCCAAGGTGTAGTCGTAAGCGTGCCGAAAGAGATGCCGGAAACCCAGCATGTCGCGCAAGAGCGCCTTCGTCTCCGGCTGGAGGACGGCAGGACGGAGCGGGCTGAGGTCAAGAAACATCTTCTCCAGGAGTTCCTGAGGCCATCGGTCGCGATTCACGACGTGATTCTCAAAAGTCCGGGTAATCTGCTCGAAGCTGTTCTCAAGGGCGCAATAAATATTGTGCAGGAGGTAGGCGAGTTGAACCGCCTCGGCCGGCGAGAGGGGCAATTTTTGCAAGGCGATCAGCTCACCCTGCAGCCGATCCAACGAGGTCAGATCATTGCGCAGAACGGCCTGCAAGCCTTTGGCTGCACCAAACTCAATCTTCATGCGGCAATAGAATTCCCCATTCCAGAATCTGTTTCGAATCTGGTTCGACTTGCCTTTCACAGAATAATTCGCCGGGGAAACCCGCGCGAGTATATTGTTCATGCCCGACCCGGAATGCCCTACAATCGGAACACCTACATGAAAACCTACGGTCTCTACCTGAACGGAGAATGGATCCTGACGGAGAACGTCAAGCCGGTCGTCAATCCCGCGACCGGCGCTGCGTTCGCCCAAATCACGACGGTAGGACGCGAGCGCCTCCATCAAGCGATCCGAGACAGTCACGCCGCCTTTGGGGCCTGGCGGCAAGTGCCCGGCAAAGCCCGCGGCGAATTTCTGCGGGCGATCGCCGCCGAACTCGAGCGTCGTCGGGACGACGTCGCCCGCGCGATCACCCTGGAGAATGGCAAGCCTTTGGCGCAAAGCCTGGCCGAGGTCGCGATGTGCCTGGATCATTTACGCTGGTTTGCGGAAGAGGCCCGGCGCGGCTACGGCCGGGTCATCCCGAACCAAGTCGAAGGCAAACGTCATCTGGCCATCAAAACGCCCATGGGCGTGGTGGGCGCCATTGCCCCGTGGAATTTTCCCCTCGTGCTCGGCGTGCGCAAGGTCGCACCGGTGTTGGCGGCCGGCTGCACGGTCATCCTCAAACCGGCCCGCCAAACTCCGATCTCATCCGTTCTGTTCGCGGAATGTGTCCACGCCGCCCAACTGCCCAAGGGCGTGTTCCAGTTGGTGTCGGGAGCGGCGGCGGAAATCGGTCGGGAACTCCTGGAGAATCCCCTCTGCCGGAAGATCACCTTCACCGGCTCAACGGAAGTCGGCCGAACGCTGATTCAGGGCGCCGCCGCCGGAGTGAAGCCTCTTTCCTTGGAACTGGGTGGACATGCGCCCTTTCTGGTCTTCGCCGACGCCGACCTGGACAAAGCGATGGAGGGAGCGATGGCGGCGAAGTTTCGCAACGCCGGACAGACCTGTATCGCGGCCAATCGCATCTATGTCGAGCGACCCATTTACGAGCAATTCCTGGCGCGGTTGGTCGAGAAAGTCCGCGCGCTCAAGGTCGGCGACGGGCTGGAGGAAAGCGTGCAAATCGGTCCGCTCATCGATTCCGAGGCCGTGGCCAAAGCCCGGCAACACGTCGAAGACGCCCTTTCCCACGGCGCCCGGCTGTTGTGCGGAGGCCATCCGATGACCGATCGGCCGGGATATTTCTTTGCGCCGACCGTGTTGGCGGATGTGTCCGAGGCCAGCGTCTGCATGCGGGAGGAGACCTTTGCGCCCGTCGCCCCGGTCTGCGCTTTCGACACGGAAGCGGAAGCCGTCGAGCGGGCCAATGCCTCCTGCTATGGACTGAGCGCCTATGCCTTTACCAACGATTTGCGCCGCGCCTTCCGACTCATGGAATCACTCGAGGCCGGCATGATTGGTTTGAACGATGGCGTGCCCACGACCAGCCAATGTCCTTTCGGCGGCGTCAAGCAAAGCGGCTGGGGGCGGGAATTGGGCACGGAAGGGATGGAGGCGTTTCTCGAAACCAAGCATATTTCCCTGGGACTTTCTTGATTAAGGGGGCAGCCCGGGGAAAAGAATTCCACCGAAGAGCAAGTAGGCCAAAATCAATGTCCAAACGACGTTGAAGGCTTGTGCGCCGATGAAGGCCAGGGCGGGTCGTCCATTCTCCATCGTGACCAGTTCGGAGAGTCGCGTCTCCAGTCCGATGCAAACAAACGCCAGGGCAAACCAGAACGTGCGCAGACCGGTCAGGAGTTTCTTTGTGTCCTTGACCAGATCCGGATGAAGCCAGAATGAAAACACGAGCGACGCCGCGACAAAACCCAGGACAAACTTGGGGAATCGTTCCCAAATCACCGCCGCCTTGGGTCGATCCGCTCCCGGAGTCTTGTTCCGAAACGTCCACCACAGGGAGATCACAAATGCCGCCACGCCAATCAGGACGTTTTGCGAGAACTTGACGATCACGCCGATCTTCATGGCTCGCTCGCTGATCAACGCGCCGGCGGCGACCACCGATCCGCTGGTATCCAGCGTCCCGCCAAGCCAGGCGCCGCCCACGTCCGCGGGAATGTTGAAATGCTTCACGAGCCAGGGCATCGCAATCATCATGGGCACCGCCACGATCAAGACCAGCGACGTCACATAGGAAAGCTTTTTCCGGTCACCTTGAATCGCACCGCACGTCGCGATGGCCGCGGACACGCCGCAGATGGAAACGGCCGAGGAAAGCATGACGGCGAATTCGTCATCGACTCGCAGTTTCTTGGCCAGCAAGAAGCAGAAATACCAGACGACGGTGACCACCACGATGGCTTGTCCGAGTCCCAGAGCGCCGGCTTGAAGAATCTCCTGGAAGAGGATTCCGGCGCCCAGAATGACGAGCCCGGTCTTGATGTAATACTCGGTTCGAACCGCTTCTCTCAGCCACCCCGGCAAGGTGAAGAGATGATTGATGACTAACCCGACGACCAAGGCGAAAATGACGTATTCGAGTCCCCAGTCGCTCAGAGTGGCATTGCCGGCCAAGACTTGCGAAAACCAGGCCAACGCAAAAACCACCGGAAATCCGGCGACATAGGCCAACGCCCTCCCGCCCAACCAAAAGACACCGGGAACGGAAATCAGCAAAAAAAGACCCAGAAGCAAAACCGACGACTTGAGATTCTTGGCGCTAAAGACTCCGGACAAGTGCGCGTTGGCTCGCGCGTCGATCGGACTGGCCAGGTCATTGCAGGCCCCCTGCAGACTCTTCGACTTGGTCGATTTGCCGGCGGCCAGGACCTGTCGGGCGGCGGCGCCGATCTTGCCCCGGTCGCCCGTGGGCAGGGCGGTGCGGAGTTGATCAAGCGACCCGGCGACTTCCAGCTCCTTCAATTCCGTCGCTTGGCTGGAAAGGACCTCGATCTTCTTAATCCAGACCTCGCGCTTAGCCAGAAAGGTCCCGAATTCACTCTGCGCCGCCCAGGCGAACTTCGGCATCTCCATGCGAAGCCCGGCCAGCACGGCCCCCAGCAAGAGAAAACCCATCCCCACCGCGAGCCAATCTTCCGTGCGCCACCCGCCCGATGTTTTTTTGGATTCAGTCATGATCTTGCGGTCCTGTTTTAAGGCATCGCACCGATTCTCTCAAAGCGATTTCAGAACGAATTTGATCCTCGCGGGATCCACTGACCAAGCCTTCACGATCATCCGAACGGGCCTTGGGAACATGAACCGAATGGAGTGGGCGGCGTCGCGCCAGCGTCTTGGAGTGCGCCGGCCCTCCGGCGCTTTGGCCGGGGTCGGGGAAAGCGGCAGAGGGCTGCCGCAGTCCAAAACCTGGCGGGGTTCTCCTGCC
>CAYHFE010000704.1:0-3793 GCA_964355375.1 uncultured Verrucomicrobiota bacterium | reverse complement strand
CACCGACGGCCTGGTGAACTTGAGGTGCCGTGTAACGCATGTCCCAAACGGATCCGGCGGACGGTGGGTTTATCGCGTCGTTCGAGTTTGTTTCAAGGGGCCGGGGTGAGTTCAAGCACGCGGCAGGTTGAGCGCGCAATCATCCGTTCTTCATCCGTGCGAATGATGCGCACGGTGACGCGAGCGGTTGGCGCGGAAATGACCGCCGCATTTTCCGCGTTCTGCATCTCGTTCAGTTCGATGCCGAGGAAGCCGAGTCCTTCGCAGATGCGAGCGCGGATGGACGGGTTGTTCTCCCCAATGCCACCGGCGAACACCAACGTATCCAGTCCGCCCAGCGCGGCGGCGAACGCTCCCAGCCACTTTTTTGCCTGGTAACAGAACAGGGCCACGGCTTCCGCCGCCCGAACGTCAACGGCTTCCCGCGCGAGCAAATCGCGCATGTCAGAGCTGATCTCGGAAACGCCAAGCAGCCCCGACTCGTGGTGGATCATCCGGTCAAATTGCGGCGCGGTCATTTGCTCGCTGCGCCCCAGAAACGCCACCAATCCCGGATCCAGATCACCGGAACGGGTGCTCATCACCAGACCCGCCGCCGGCGTGAAACCCATGCTGGTGTCCATGCTTTTGCCATCGCGCACGGCGGCCATGCTGGCGCCGTTGCCCAGATGAGCGAGGATGATGCGCCCGCCCGCCGCCTGCGCGCCGGCGACCCCTTCGAGTTCCTGCATCAAAAAGGAGTAGGACAACCCGTGAAAGCCGTAGCGTTGAACGCCCTGCGCCTCGTAGCGGCGCGGAAGGGGAAGGAGCTTCGCCACGCGCGGCAGGGTGCTGTGAAACGCCGTGTCGAAACAGGCGATCTGCGGCAACTCGGGAAACTTCGCGGCGAAGACTTCCAGCAGCGCGATGGTGGAAGGGAGATGGTTCGGGGCAAAAGAACGGATGCGCCGCAGTTCTTCCAGCATGGCCTCATCAACGCGCAAGGGCTCGCGATAACGCGGGCCGCCATGCACGACGCGATGGCCGATGGCGCTGACGGCACTGGAGCTGGCTCGATTCTCCAACAACTCAAGCAGCGGCGGAACGCAGGCCACATGGTCGGGCGCGTCCATCATGCGCTCGACGCGCTTGTTCGCGAGGACGTCCGTGAACGACAGCCTCGCGTCGGGCAATCCGACGCGCTCGAACTTGCCGGCCAGAATCAGCGGGAGGGATTCGCCCACCTTGAAAAGAGCAAATCGCAGGCTCGAGGAACCGCTGTTGATGGCCAGGACGGAGTGCACTGGCGCATCCTAGTTCCTGCCGAGCTCCGAATAAACTAAAACCGATTAGGGCTGGGTTCGCACCCGAAAGAATTCGGATGGTCTCGCCGCATCGTTCGTGCGGAGGAGATCAAAGAAACTGAACGGGCTGGCATTTGTGGACAGCGAGATCCATTCCACCAGGTTGGTCGAGGTCTCCAATATTTGTTGTCCCGCCACGTCTCCCCAAATGGACAAGCGAAGGATTCCATTGGTGGATGGGGCCATGGTCTGAAACTGCGCGGCGACGAGACGAGAGACGGTGATGAGCACGCTGGCCGAGTTGGTTGCGCCTGCGGAATCCACCGCCGCCACCGTCATCAAGTGCCGGCCGTCGGACAATGAAGACGTCTTGGTTTCCACCCGTGAGCCGTTGCCGAGCACGCCATCGAGGCTCGAAGTCCAGGTCACGCGGTATCCTGGCAGAGTGCCCTCGTCCAAGTCGCTGACCAGTGCTTCGAGCACGATCGGAACATCCCCGCCAAACGAATGGCCCGGAGATGGACTGATGATTGCCACGACCGGCGCGTGGTTCAAGACGGTGAATGGCCGGACCGACTGGCTGCCCGACGTGTTGACCCCGTCGCACGCGACCACCTTGAAGAGGGCATTCGTGCTCGCCGGGAGAGTGTTGCCGAACAGGGGAAACTCATTCGTCCTCCAATCGAACGCGAGCGTCTGCCAATTCAGTCCGCCATCCGGGCTGAATTGAACCTGATAAGTCAGAGGGTTGCCCTCTGCATCCGAAGCATTCCAGCGCGCCATGAGCGTGCCGTTGCCCAGAACTTCTCCCCCGACAGGGCTTACCAGTTGAATCGACGGTGCCGTCGCGCTTCGGCTGCGGTTAGCCAGCACCGTGGTGTTCCGGGGCGTGGCGTTCCGGCTGACTTCCACTCGCACGAGATTGGTGACCTCGCCGGCGATTGGTATGTCAAAGAAGCCTTTGGTCAGATTGACAATGTCCGGTTCAACCTTGGGGGTGATGGGGGTGAAGGGAATCGAAAGAAGCGTCAGATTGGTCCCGATGCCGCTCCGGCGGTAAACGTTCAGCAAATGGGTGTTTCCAGTGGGCGCGGCAGGCGGAGAGTCGAGGGACAGCGAAATGAAAGGCAACAGGGTCACGGTGTTGCTCCCGAAGTCAACCAATCCCCGGATGACCAGATAGGCCCGGGCGGATCCGGTTGGCGCCAGACTGCGAGGTGGAAACGGGGGGCGCGGCCACCGCGCGGCGAGGGCCGCGAGGAGACGTCGGTAAGTGTGCGTCGAAATCCCCCATGAGCTACTGCAAAACATCAAGTCGATCGACCAGGACGGACCGATGACGCGGATGGCATCCGGGCGGGAACCGTTTTCCAGTCCGAAGACCAACCTGTTCGTCCCCTCGTTCATTGGGCCGATCCGAGGAAGACGGTCGTCATCGAAGAAAGGAAAATCCACCGCACGATAAAGCGGGGCCGCCATAATGTAGCCGCCACAAATAGAGCCCGCAGCGTAATTTGTTTCCGGCAAAAAGGCTGGATCAGGAGAACGGGGCACGACGGTTCCATACCGCCGCGCGTTCACGGTATGAAACTCTCCCAACGCATGGGCTATTTCATGCGCCAAAGTTCCTGCCTCATCAATCCGCACTGCCACCACGCTTCCCGGAATGTTGTCTGAAATGCCCGCCAAATCGCCGGCCAATCTCCCGGACGCCGCGGCGACAGAAATGGCCGACTGGCCCTCCACCCAACTCTTGAGTTTGATTTGCTCCACCAATCCCACCGCCGTGAGTTGCCTATAACCAGGGCTGTCAATAACCAGGCTGGTTTCGGTCACCTGGATGGCTTCGCGGCTGAGCGGAAAGAGTTCAGCAAGATGAGAAATCTCCTGTTGCAGGGCGCTGCTTTCCGGCGGCGAACTGATTACGTAGGTGCCGTCAGCCACCACCGAGACCTTGACCATCCGAAGTTCGAGCCTCGGGCTTGTCTGGAAGGAAATAGCTGTTGTTAGCGGACAAACATCGCCCTGCAACCCCACCATTTCCAGCTTCAGCCCGACATTTGATCCCAGCCTATTGGTGGTCCAAGACTGCGGCAGTTGGAAATTGACGCTCTCATTCCAGTTGGCGCGGCGCTCGGGATCAGCGGCATGGGGTAAAGCGACCTTGGCGCTGTCATTCAGGGGTTTCAGCGGCGAATGCGGCAATTCCTGACCCGTCCGCTCGTCGAAACCTCGCAAGACAGGGCTCATGATCGGCACGGAAGGCGCACTGATGGGCTCCAGATGCGCGCGGACATAAGTCGGTTTGCCTGCGATGAGCGGGACGGAGTTGTTCCAATCCTGAACGGTCTGGATGACTTCCAGCCCCACAAGCCGGGTGCCCAGGGGCTCGACTTGCAGGGATATGTTTGCGGAGGCATTGGCCTGCCCGCTCCCGTAGGCGTCGGACAAATCGTGACCGCCGTCAGCCCACCCGCTCAGGGAAAAATAGCCGGTATCGAGATATCCGC
>CAYHFE010000703.1:0-3796 GCA_964355375.1 uncultured Verrucomicrobiota bacterium | reverse complement strand
CTAGGACAGGAGAGGCCCGTCTTCCACGAGAATGTGCCCAAGACTCCGGAGCCAGAATCGCGGCAAGGCGGATCCTGTTTTGGACGCAAACTCGCCCCACGCTCAGCTGTAAGAACCCAGTCGAATGGGTGGAACGGGCTACCAGCCCGTCCTTGGCGGCAACTTGCCGCCAAGTCTGGCACGGTCGTTGGGCTCAGAAATTGGTGAGACTCCCGGATGCAAAGCCTGTGGGCTGGTAGCCCACAGGAACGGGCAATTTGCCCGTTCCACCCTGAACCCTATTGAGTAGATACAGCTCGGACACCACTCAAAGATTCGGCTGTTTGAGAACCTTGTCGAGGGTGTTCATGGTTTCGTCGAGCGTGTACTTCAGGTAGTAATCCGTGGGGTGGTTGAGGCTTTCGAGCGCCACTTCGGCTGCCTGCGGCGTTTTGAAGAAACTGCAAGCCCGAACGGCCTCGAGCCGGACCCGCGGATGCTCGTCGTTCGCCTGCGTTTTGAGCAAGGCGAGAGGGTTGGCCACGCGATCGCGCCAGTAGCACAGAACGCGCGTGGCGGCGGCCCGGGCGTGGTAATCCGGCGAACGGAGCATGCGCTTGAGCAAGTCTTCATTGACGACATCGTGCCATTGGTGAACCCAGAGTCCCTCCATGAGGTGGTGCTCGTAAGCCTTGTCTTTCATGTCCAGCGCGGCGGTCCAAGCCTTGACGGCGGCGATGACCTGGGTGCGGTCGTGCTTGCCCAGCTCGATCTTGGCGCGGGTGCGCACATCGTCCTCGGGTTCTTTGAGGGCATTGAGCAGGGCTTCGATCGGTTGGCCGTCGATCTTGACCGGGGTGAGCAGCGGGCGTCCCTCGTAAGTGATCCGATAGATGCGGCCGTGCTGGTGGTCTCGATTCGGATCGCGCATGTGATGTTGCATGTGGCCGATGAGCTGGTTGGACCAATCGAGGAATAAGATCGAACCGTCCGGGGCCACTCCCACGGAGGTCGGACGAAAGTTTGGGTCGGTCGATTTGACCAGGTCTTCGATGGTCTCGCCTTTTAAGCCAGAGCCATCTTCCGTGACTTTGGCCCGAAAGATCCCCAGAAATCCAATGACGTTGCAGTTGAGAAAATCCCCCTGGAATTCTTCCGGGAAGTGCCGGCTGGAGAGCATTCCTGTGCCGGCGCACGGGCGCGACGGTCGCTTCCAGAACGGCTGCAGGCGTGAGTGTTTCCCAGGGTACTCGACGTAGCCGCTGAAGGCGGGGCCGAAGTAACTATCGTTGCCGGTCGCATCGGTGATGATGTCATTGCCCCAGGAGTCGAAGACGCGGCCGTGCGGATTGGCGAATCCGTAAGGGGCATAGCGTTCGAACTTGCCGGTCACCGGTTCAAAGCGATAGATGCACGCGTCGATGTTGCGCACCGGTCCGGTCGCCGTTTCGACTTGAGTGCGATGGAACACGCCATCGCTCAGGTAGGTGGCGCCGCCGGGATCGAGCACCATGGCATTGGCGGTATGGTGCGAGTCGGCCGAGTCCATGCCCATGAGAACCCGCTCTTTCCAATCGGCTTTGCCGTCGCCGTTGGTGTCGCGGACAAACCACAAATCCGGAGCCTGCATCAAGAGCACGCCATCCTTGTAGAACTGGAAGCCGGTCGGACAATTCAGATCATCGATGAAGTGCGTGACCTTATCGGCCTTGCCATCGTTGTTGGTGTCTTCGAACACGAGCAAGCTATCGCCGACCTTGCTATCGGGTGAGCGCTCGGGGTAATTCGGCCAGACGGCGACCCAGAGGCGGCCTTTGGTGTCGAAGGCCATTTGGACGGGATTGACGAGCTCAGGAAACTGCTCTTCGCTGGCAAAAAGAGCTACCTTGCAGCCCTTGGCCACCGTCATGCGCTGGAGGGCTTCCTCGCCCCCCAAATAGGGAGACACATCGGTCTTGTTCGGTCCCACTTTCGTGGTCGGAGGGAGATTCGAATCATCGACTTTTAGGTCGCCCCCCTTCGCGACCGCCCAAACGCGTTTATCGCGGTTGGCGGTTTTGACGTCGCGCTGGGTCATTTCTTGTTGCATGACGTCGAAGTTGCTGATTTTTGGGCTGTCTTTGCCGGCCAACGGGAAGGTCAGTTTCGAGCGGCCACCATAGACGTTATAGCCATCGACCGTGCGGTAGCGGCCGTGCCATTCGGCGTTTTTCTCCAGGACGCTCGCCCGAAGACTCTCCAGATTCCCGGCCGGAGGCGTTTCGCCAAAGAGCGCCCGGAAGATGACGGGCGCCAGGGTTTTGTCGCCGTCCTCAGTCAGGAGAAAGGTGTTGAAGGTGAGAGAACGCCCCTCTTTGGCCGCTTCGGTGTAGAGCTGCTGTGAGCTCGCGAAAAGATCGACGAACGGGACTTGATTCGCTTTGGCGACCTCGGCCAGAGCGGCAGCGTAGATCTCTAAGTTGGCATTGTTGGCCGCCGGGTTGGGGAGACTCGGGTCGGCGAGTTTCTCGTGGGCGATCGGCGAGAAAAGCACCAATCGCGGGGCTCCTTTCCCGCTGTAGTTCCTGGATTTTGTGTCTTTGACAAACTTGTCGAGATCCTTCTTGAACTTGTCGAGCCCTTCCTTGCCTTTGAAGGATTCATTGAATCCGTAAAAGGCAAAAATCACGTCCGCCTGGGCCTTGGTCAGCCATTCGTCCCGGGAGCCAAAATTTTCCGAACGATGCCAGGTGGCAACCTCGTCTCCCGACATCGCCAGATTCCGGAACGTGAGATCGAGTTTCGGAAACCGGGCGTAAATCAAGGTTTCCAACCACCCGTGGTGCTGCATCCGATCGGCCAGCGCGTGGCCGATCAGGCAGACGTGGTCGCCTGGGTTCAGATTGAGGTTTTGCGCGCTGAGTCTGAGGCTCAGGGCAGCGAAAAGGACGAGAATCCCGGTCAGTTTTTTCATGGGTTGCAAGAGTGCCCGTTTCCCGTATGGCTTCGGTGGAGTTGTGTCAAGCTTCGGCTTTGTTTTGGGGGAGTCTCCATGCTAAAAGATCTTGCTTAGTTGGCGATGAAAGCGACATTTTCCACGGGTGCGCGGCAAGAACCGAATCATCGATGGCAGGACCGGAGGGAGCTTTGTTGCCTTGGCCCTCGGCCTTTCCGCGCCGACGAGCTCAGTGGGGGCGATCGAGGCTTCCGATGTGTTGGTTTTTAGCCGAGATCCAGTGATGCTGCGCCCGCGGTTTGCGGTCAGCGAGACCTTCAACGACAACATTTTCTCGCGTCCAGGCGGTCAGAGCGACTTGGTCACGACGTTGAGTCCGGAATTGAATCTGCAGGTGGGCAAAACGGGCTTCAATACGATTTCTCTGGATTACACGCTGGGGCAGAACTTCTATCAAGATCGAAGTGATCTCAATGCCAGAGAGCACACCCTCAGATCGACCATCCGCTATCAAGGCAGCCGATTGACGGTCACCGGAAGCGACCAAGTTCAATTGCTTTCGAGCCCGATCGGCCTAGTCGATGTCGTGCGGCCCACGCCCAGTGGCGGATCGATCATTCCGGGAGGTGGCGGAGATGCTTCCGCGGGCGGCCCGACCACGGGACCGGTGCTGGGTGGAGATCTCACCGGGGGCATACCTGTGGGAGAAGCGTTTCTCACCGAAGAACGGAACGTGGATCGGACTGCTTTTACTGACAGCTTCAGTCTCGGTTACGTCATTGGCGAGAAGACCGGGGCCTACCTGCAGGGCAGTCATTCCACCACGGATTACGAAACGGGCATTCGGAATCTCTTTGACATCACGACGCTCCGGGCCACCGC
>CAYHFE010000702.1:0-3825 GCA_964355375.1 uncultured Verrucomicrobiota bacterium | reverse complement strand
ACACCAATGAACCGGCGCTCGTCAAGATCAACGTCCAGCCCCGCGAACGACGCTACCGCAAAGGCGCCCGGCAGCAATTGCTCGTGACGGCGCTCTACGATGATGGGAGCGAGCGCGATGTCACTCATTGGGCCGACTACATCTCCAACGAAAAGGAAATGGCCCAAGTGGACGAACAGGGCCGGGTCAAGATCGGCAACCTGAGCGGTGAAGGCGTGATCGTCGCGCGTTTCCTGGGCCAGGTTGATGCCGCGCGCCTCACCGTGCCCGCGGACCAAACCTGGCCCGCGGAGCGCTACGCTTCATTGCCCAAAGAGAACTTCATCGATGAGCTGGCCTACGCGCAATTCCGACGGCTCGGATTGTTCCCTTCGGACCTTTGCTCGGACGCGGAATTCCTCCGCCGCGCCTCCTTGGACACCATCGGAGTTTTGCCCACGCCGGAGGAAGCGCGGATGTTCCTGGCCGAGACCAATGGCGCAAAGCGGGTCCAGGCCATCGACCGCCTGCTGGCCCGGCCCGAATTCGCCGACCACTGGGCGAACAAATGGGCCGACCTGCTCCGCCCGAACCCCGACCGCGTTGGCGTCAAGAGCATCTTCACCCTCGATCAATGGTTGCGGGACACCTTTCGCGCGAACAAACCCTACGACCAGTTCGTCCGCGAAATCGTCACTCTCGAAGGCAGCAACCACCGGGATGGCCCCGCCGTGATTTACCGCGACCGCCGCGAGCCGCCCGAGCTGACCACTCTGTTCAGCCAGCTTTTTCTCGGCGTCCGGATGGAATGCGCGAAGTGCCACCACCATCCAAACGAAAAATGGAGCCAGGACGATTTCTACCAATTCGCCGCCTTCTTCGGGCCGCTCAAGCAGAAGGGCGCCGGTCTCTCGCCGCCCATCTCGGCCGGCTTCGAAACATTCTATTTCGCGCCCGGCGGCTCGGTGAAGCATCCCGTGACCGAGGAGGTGATGAAGCCCAAGCCGCCTGACGGGCCTTTCTGTGCTGGGGACAGCCCGTCTGATCCGCGCGCCGCCTTGGCCGATTGGATGACCCATCCGAAAAATCCGTTTTTCGGCAAAGCGGCCGTGAACCGAGTCTGGTCCGTCTTCTTCGGGCGCGGCTTCGTCGAGCCGGTGGATGATTTCCGAGTCTCGAATCCAGCGAACAACGAGCCGTTGCTCAACGCCGTGGCCGAAGACTTCGTTCGGCATGGCTACGACTTGAAATGCCTCATCCGGACGATTGTCCGGTCCCGGCTTTATCAACTCAGCTCCACTCCGAACGAATTCAACCTGGCCGACACGAAAAACTTCTCGCGCTCGCTGCGCCGCCGCTTGCCGGCGGAAGTCTTGCTCGATGCGGTCAACGACGTGACCGGCGTGCCCGATGAGTTCAACGGCTGCCCGCCCGGCACGCGCGCCATGCAAACGTGGAGCTACAAAATCAGCTCCCACTTTCTGGACGCGTTCGGGCGTCCGAATTCCAGCAGCGATTGTCCGTGCGAGCGCGACCTGCGGACGAGCGTCGTGCAATCGCTGCACCTGATGAACTCGAGAAAGCTCCAGGAGAAGCTCGCCCACGCCGAGGGCCGGGTGAGGAAGCTGGCGGAAAGCAAGCTGGCTCCGGAGGAAATTGTGGCCGAGCTTTACTTCGCCACCGTCAATCGGCCGCCCACGAACGGTGAATTGAAAACCGCCCGCCTCGCCTTCGGCGCCGACAAAGCCACCCGCCAAACCGCCACCGAAGACGTGCTTTGGGCGCTGCTGAATTCAGCGGAGTTTGTCTTTAATCATTAGGGATGAAACCTGATTTACGCTCGCCCGGCGCGGAACATTCGCGCAGGCCATGGCCCAACCCAGACTGCTTATGAGCCGACTCAACACGAACTGCACCGGCGTCACGCGACGCGACTTCATCCAACTCGGCCTCGGTGGAACCCTGGGGCTCGGTCTGTGCGACTTGCTCCGCTTGCGCGCGCACGGGGCTGAAGCCCTCGCCAAGACCGCGCCTAAATTCGCGGGCCAGAACGTCAATTGCATTCTCGTCTGGCTGGATGGCGGACCCTCGCATTACGAGACGTTTGATCCAAAGCCGGAGGCTCCGTCGGAGATTCGCGGCGAGTTCAAGGCCATTCCCACCAAGGTTCCGGGCCTCCATTTCAGCGAGTGCGTTCCCCGGCTCGCGGGGGTCGCGGACAAAGTCAGCATCGTCCGCTCCATCTGGCACAAAGACCCAAACCACGGCGGCGGCAATCACTACATGATGACCGGCGCGCCCACCCCCGTGCCCGTCGCCTGCGGTGCCTTCGTCACCTTTCATCCTTCGTTCGGCTCGATGGTCTCCTCCGACCGCGGCCTGCGCCATGGGCTGCCCGCTTACGTCTCGCTGCCGATCGTCTCGCGCTCCGGGGGGCCAAACTTCCTCGGCGGCCAGCACGCGCCGTTCGTCATTGAGGGCAACCCGAACGACCAATCCTTCAAGGTTCGCGACGTCGTTCTGCCCGCCGAAATTAGCGAAGGCCGCGCCGCCAGCCGCCTCGCCCTGCGCCAGTCGCTCGATCAAATGAAGCGCTACGCCGACAGGCTGGCCGAGGATCCGGCGGTGACCTTCGACCAGTTTTACGCCCGGGGACTCGATCTGGTCGCTTCTCCGGAAGCGCAGCGGGCTTTCGACATTCACCGGGAGTCGGACCAAGTGCGGGATGCCTATGGTCGCACCGATCTCGGCCAGCGGATGTTGCTGGCGCGGCGACTCGTCGAAGTGGGCGTGAGCTTTGTGACCGTGTATTATGGCGGTTGGGACAATCACACCAAGATTTTCGAAACCTTCAAAGGCGACTTCATGAAGAAGTTTGACCGGGGCCTGGCCGCGTTGATCGCGGACCTCGATGACCGGGGCCTGCTCGACAACACCATGGTCATCGCGCTCGGGGAATTCGGACGCACCCCCAAGGTCAACAAGGACGCGGGCCGTGATCATTGGCCGGGCGCGATGTCCGTGCTCATGGCGGGCGCGGGCATTCCGCGCGGGCGAGTCGTGGGCGCGACCGACGCCAAGGGTTACTACGCCGCGGAAAGCGTTTACCGGCCCGAGGACTTCGCCGCCTCGCTCTACACCAAGATGGGCATCGACCCGCACCAGGTTTTGCAGACGAGCACGGGACGCCCGGTTCCGTTGGTCAATGGCGGGAGAGTGATCAAGGAGTTGTTCGCGTGACGGGCCCCGTGGCAGACGATGTTGGCAGGCTCGTCGGACCTCGGGTTAGAGCAGTCGGAGACTCCTTCCGACCGGTGCGACAGGCCTTCGCCCTGCTTCTGCTGTTCACTGCGTTCGCTGTTCTCGCCGATCCTCCGACTCTCGAACACGTCTTTCCCGCTGGGGTCGCGCGCGCTTCGACGAACCGGATCACACTCACGGGGAAGTTCGGGCCGTGGCCGCCCAAGGTCTGGGCGAGCGCGCCCGGCCTCATCTTCCAGGCGGAGACGAACCAGGGCACGTTCCGCCTGGAAGTGGCCGCGGATGCTCCGCTCGGAACCCGCTTGGTCCGGCTCTACAACGACGACGGCGCGAGCGAACCGCGCTTCCTCATCGTCACGGCGCAGACGGAGTTGCTCGAGGCCGAACCGAATGACCACTTCGCCAAGCCGCAGCGAGTCGGACAGTTGCCCGCGACGATCAACGGCAAGCTGGACAAATCCGGCGATGTCGATTCCTTCGCGGTCACGCTCCAGCGCGGCCAAACGCTGCGCGCCAAACTCGACGCCTACACGCTGGCCTCGAAGATGGATGGTCTGCTCCGCCTGGTCACGACGAACGGCCTGC
>CAYHFE010000701.1:0-3835 GCA_964355375.1 uncultured Verrucomicrobiota bacterium | reverse complement strand
GTTGGTGTCCATCCAGGTGAAGTGCCTTGGACTCCAGATCAGGGCGGACTCGGTATCCATGCGAATGCCGTTGCGCGTTCCGCGGCGGTACCCCTCCGCGATGCCTCGGAGAATGTCGGCCACCGTCCGGCCGTCGCGATCGACCGCCATGCGGTGGAGCGGTTCCGGGGCAAGGGCGGCCGCTTCCTCACACACCACGCCGTACCACAGTGGCGCGTCGGAGGTGTCGCGGTTGGAGGCGTCTTCGCCATGAATGCTGTTGGGGAGGGTTCCGCCCTCTTCGAAACGGCCAAAGGTCACCAACAGTTGTTTCACCTCGTCGGTCAAACCCGCCGCCAGCAGACCGCGCGCGCAAATCAAGGAATCGCGGCCCCAATCCAGGAACCACGGATAACCGGCGATGATCGATTTTCCGGAGTCGCGCCGCACCAGAAAGGCGTGGGCCGCCAGGGTCAGTTGACGGCCAAAGTTATCCGTCTCCGGGAAACCGGCCTGGGTCAGTTGTTTCTGCTGGGCGGTCCGGCGGGCTTCTTCAAACCGGACGCATTCCGGAGCGGTCAGTTCGACGGGATCCGCGCTCACCACCAAGGTGACCTGTTGTCCGCGTCCCAGCGGCAGTTCGAACCAGCCGGGGCTATAGGTATCCCCGGTGCCCGTCTGTCCGCGAGTTTGCTCGACCGGATGAGCGATATTCTCGGACCACTCTCCTTCGTGATGGTAGATTCCAGAATCGGCCAAGGCGCGCAAGGAACGATCGGCGGCGGGAGTGAATTCGAATCCGGGCCGATCCGCGAGAGGGCGGCAGTTCGCGGTGAAATGATGTTCGGCCTCAGGATTGCGCTTCGTTTCCCAGTGAAAATTCCGATCCTCCAAATCGAGGCGCAGGGTCAGCCGGACTTCGCAGTCGTCGGTCAGGTCGCGGCCCATCCTGGGAGCTGTGGGCGGCCGGCTGAAACGCAAGAGAGTGGTGTTGTGCTCGGAGAGCATGTCGGCATGGAGATGAATTTCCACCGTCCGTCCGTCGCCAGCGTTGGCAATGAAATGCCAGACGGCGGGAGGTCCGGCGTCAAAGCCGATGAGATTCTCCCGATCGAGCGCGGTGATGAAGCCGTCGGCATTGACCCAGGCGCGAGCCCGTTTGGCCAGAATGTGGCGATCGATCGGAACCGTCGCATGGAGGTTGGCTCCGAGGAGACAATCGTACTTGGACTGGATGCGCCCGAGATCGACGCACAGGCGCGCCATGCCGCCCCGTCCGTTGGTCAGGAGGGCCAGTTCAGAGTGCGGAACACCCTGTTTCGAATGCGGATAGGTCGGACCTTCGGCTAGAAAACGGACCTGAGCCTCGACCCGGGTGTTGTCCGGCGCATATCGTTCGAGGGCGAGGATGGCGTCTGCCGGCGCTCGGAGAGGTCCGAACGACGCGACGTGGCCGTCTTTGACTGGGATGGACTGCGCGTGCAGGGGGCGGTTTCGATCGCTCAGCGTCAATTGCGCGCGGAACGGAACCTCATCTCGAACGAGCAGCCAATGGTTGGGAGGAACGAGAGTGACCCGGCGCAGATCCGACCAACGCCAGGTGATGACGGATGGGAATTGGCCCCGGGCTTCGGCCTCGGCAAAGGCCGCGAGATAATTTCCGGTCAGCCGATCCGAGTCGATCTGGGAAATGGTCGCCAGGAATCCGGCCGGGTCCGAGGCGGCCTGCTCGGCCAAGTGCAGCCAGGGGGCCGAGCCGATCTTCTCCAAGGGCAGAATATTGTTTAAGGCCGTCACGGCCCAGGCGGCGGCGGCGCGGGAACGACGGTAAGCGTCGCCAGCAAGACCACGCGGCTGAGCTTGAGCCGCGAGGCAGTGACAGGCCCCGGGCTCGACCATGAACTCCGTCGCACCGTCCCCGGCTGGTGACGTCGTCAGGAACGATTGGCCGAGCAAATCGGCTTCCAGTCGGCCGAAATCACGCTGGTTCGCGCCATCGAGCACGAAGGAATGGCGTTGTCGCAGGTCGGTGTTGACCAATATCAAGACGCGATCGGAGCCCTCCGCCGAATCTCGGCGCAGGGCATAAACCGGGGAGTCATGACCGCTCAAGCGAGTGAGTTTGGCACCATCGAAGAAGCAGGGATGATTTCCGAGCAAGCGGTTCATCGTCGCCAATTCACTCACAATATTGTCATCGTTGCCCCAGGACATGCCGGTGCTGCCGTGGACGTCAATTTTCTCCGTGGCCAACCACTCGACTCCGGAAGTGAATCCGAATCCGCCGCTCAGGCTGGTCAAGCCGGAGAGTCGATTCCGAAGCAAGGACCAGGCGCGGCCGCCCTTGGCCAAACGGTCATTGTCATGGGTCTCGCTGTAATGCACGTAAACCCCGACCCGGCGATTCTGGTGAATGGCGTAGTCGAGGTACTGGGCCACCTGCGAGCCGGAGTAGTTCTGAAAGAGTTCGGAGTAGGCCCATTGCATGCCGCCCACCGTGAGCAGTTCCTCGGTGGCATCCCAGGAACCGCCCAAGCCTTCGAGGAGGAAGAGAGTTTCCGGGAATTCCCGTCGAACACGGGAGGTGATGTAGCGCCACGCCGGCATGGGAACCTTGTAGCCGGCGTCGCAGCGGAAGCCATCGACCCCGCGGCGGCACCAGGTCAGGAAAACGTCCGCCAGATAGTCCCAGGGCGCGGGGGTGCGATGATCGAGCTCCACGAGATCCTCCCAGGTCACGCCCCAGGCCCCCGGACTGACAAAATCCCCCCGGTGATTGCGCAGGAACCACTCGGGATGATTCTCTTGCAGGGGCGAGCCCCAGCCGGTGTGATTCATGACGATATCGAGAAAGACCCGCCCGCCCTTGAGATGGGTGGCGTAGGTCAGTTCTCGAAATTGGTCCACGCCCGTCGTGCGCCGGTCGAACTCCACCAGCGCGGGATCGATCGCGGTCAAATCCTGGGCGGCGTAGGGGCTGCCAAATCGGCCGAAGCGCGCATAGACCGTCGGCGTGGGACTGACCGGCAGCAAATGGACAATCCGGCAGCCCAGCGTGTCGATGATATGGGGAAGTTGCCGGATGAGATCGCGGAGCTTTCCCGAGGGCGGGATGACCGCGTATCCCCTTTGATCGAGGGGGACCAACTGGCCTTCTAATGATTCGCTCCGGGTGGTCACGGCCGACTTGGTCTCGCCGAACATCCGAACGAACGCGCAGTAGATCGAGTTATCGGTGCGATACCCGTCCGGATGAACCGAAATGCCAACGTCATGCCCGTCCGGCCAGAATTGTCGGCCGCGATCGTCCAGGGCGTAGGCCTTGGCTTTGAAGAAACCCACTTCGGCCAGGCTCAAATCCAGATGCCATTCGCCATGGGCCGGGTTCATGGGAATATCCCGCCACGAAGCTCCGGCGAAAGGCAGGTTGCCCGCATGGGAATGAACAATCTCCTCGTGCAAGATAGAGGCGCGGCCCAGGTTCGTCCGGAGCAAGGCTTGAAAACCGTCCGGGAGAGCGTGGCCGTTGGGTCCTCGGAGAGTGAAACGGATTGAATCGCCCACAAAGCGAAGGCAACGCTCGCCCGGCGATGGGTGCATGAGGGGCTTTTCCATGGGTTTAAGTCTTGTGGGTCGAGGTGGTTTTGATTTTCACGCTGCCTTTTCTTCCCCTAGTTGGCCAAAGAATTCAATGATGGAAGTCAATTCCCCGGGAGGTCGGTTCGTGGCGCCGGCGGCGGGTGTGTGGGACGACACCTGAGCCGGACCAATTCAGGCGCGTGAACCCATCATCCCGGCTTTCTACCCATGAACCGTTTGTCAACCGGGCGCATCGATGTTCGAGAGGAGGGCCGGA
>CAYHFE010000700.1:0-3872 GCA_964355375.1 uncultured Verrucomicrobiota bacterium | reverse complement strand
TCATGAGAAGCGAACACCTCCCCAATGCGAACGTGAGTTGGGGAGCGCGGGCGTCTCGCCTGCCGGGTTCGGCGTCCCGCCGAACCCTCGTGGAGACGGACCAGCTTGTTTCCGGTCGGCGAGACGCCGATCGGTGCCGCCGGGACGGCCGCGCACCCCACACGGTTCCGCCGGACGGTTACCGTTCAGCGGCGCTAACGGGGACACGCGAGCCGCGCGTCCCTACCAAACGACGTTTCATGGGTAGGGAAAACCTCCAACGATTGGACGTGAATCGTGGCCATGAGCCCATCCAACGGTGGGGCGAAACTCCGTCGAGCCCTGGAATCTGGGCAGGCAGGAAAGTCAGGGCTCGACGGAGTCTCGCCCCACCCAGGTTCATGAGAAGCGAACACCTCCCCAATGCGAACGTGAGTTGAGGCCATGAACCTGAAGGTGCGCGGGGGAGCGCGGGCGTCCCGCCTGCTGGGTTCGGCGTCCCGCCGAACCCTCGTGGACGCGCACCGCGCTGGTTCCGGCCGGCGAAACGCCGACCGGCTCAAGCCGGGACTCCCTACGTGCGGCAATGAGAATTGCTCAAGGAATCCGACGGCGTCTCCGGTATTCGCACTTCGAAAGACGCTTCCACGTCTCGGCCAAACCAACCATCCCGTTCAGTTCGCGAACAAGAAATGATAATAGTTTGCCAATAAAGTGCCTTGAAGACTAATGGACAGAATCCAAGCAATTCTGCAAGCATGGGGCAGGAAAACTGAGGACTATCGACGTGCAGACGCGTTCAGTCCGGGATAAGCGAGCCTCGTCCGGCCTTGGGATTCCACGTGAGTTGATCAAACGAAGACCATCCCACGAGACGTTATTGTTCCAGGTCGAACAGAAAACCATACCAGTCATGATCAAACGAAAACTACTCAGCGCATTGGCCTTTCTTTGCGTGGCCCATTTATGCGGGCCCACCGGGAAAGTCGTCGCCCAAACCACCGCCACCGGAGGGGATCCCCCCCCCACTCTGGTCGGTTTGACCTACCCCCAGGGTGGAGATACCCAGATCATCTTCCGCGGCAAGACCGGTCCTTTCCGGGTCCAGACCCGCAGTTCCCTGGCGGCCACCACTCCTTGGAATGATATTCTCACAGCCAAGGTGACCGAAGTGCAGCCCGGGGTCTTCCTGGCGTTGGTCCCGCGAGACCAGCAGGACGTGGGATACTATCGCATCGTCAGTGAAGGCGACGTCCTGACAGAGTTGAAAGGATGGATGGTGCGCGTGCAAGTTTCGACGCCGGCGAACGGACTTTATTATGTTCGCGGGGAGCGCCCGGTGGTGTCAGTGACCATCCTGGATACGATGGCGCAAGGCATCAGCCGGACCGATCTCTCGACGCTCGCGCTCTACATGCACGGCCCCGAGGATCCCATGAAGACCGTGACCCCGGTCAAGCTGCTCAACGCGACCGCCGATCGGACCAAGACGCCCCATCACTTTATCGACCTCAAGACGAATCCGGACGCAAAGCTGAGTGGCACGGTGGTGAGCTACACCCTGCAACCTGTGGCCGACGAAGCCCCGGGAACCTACACGGTCAGCATCCGGGCGATCTTGGCCTCCGACGGAATTCAACAGATCATGAAGTTCGTCAAAGTGCAGATTGGCACCGACAAAGTTGAGGCGCCGGTGATCGCCGACTCGAAGTGCGCCGCCTGCCATTTGGGGCCCAGCAGCAAGAAGATGTATATGCATCACGTTGACCCGGGCCGCTCTCCCGTCGGCAGTTTTGCGATGGATATGGAGCCGCAGAATTCCTGCAAAGCCTGCCACAACAACGAGGGCTACGCGGCCTTCACCGACGCCTCCGCTCCCGGCGGACGCCGGCCGGATCACATCGTCATCCGAGCGCACGGCGTCCACATGGGCGAACATCTGTCGTCGGACTTCAATACCAACCACGTGACCGGCAACTTCCGCGATTACACGGAGATGCTGTTCCCGGCCGATGTGAGAAACTGCACGGCTTGCCACGTGAATGACCGCTGGAAGACGCAGCCGAGTCGCCTGGCTTGTGGAACCTGCCATGACAACTCCTGGTTCGGCCCGAAGGCTTCGACGCCCACCGGAATGGTGGCGCACGCCGGAGGACCGGCCACCGACGACCTGGGCTGTGCGACCTGCCACGTGGAGAGCAAGATCTTCAAGACGGTCGAGCAGAACCACCTGATTCTTGAACCAAAGATGAATGAGATCAGCCTCAGCCTGACGCCGCCCGTCAACCGCACCAACTATGTCGCCGGCGAGAAACCGCAGGTCACGCTCGTGTTCAAGGACGACTCGGGCAAACCGATCGATCACACGCAGTTGAGCGAAGCCAACTTTTCCGCGGCACGTCTCTTTGTTTACGGACCGCGCGCCCGCGCCGTCCCCGTGCTGACCACGATCGTCAAGGATGGCAACTCAAAGCTGAGCGTCTCGGTGACGAGCCGTCAAGCAGGGCCGTGGGCCATCAACGGGAAGACGTTCAAGATCGCGGTCAACGGCAGTGCCCCTCAAGAAATTAAGATTGTCGGAGCCACCAATCTCGTGACCGCGGCCGAGGTGGTCGCATCGCTGAATACGGTCATCACGAACCTGAACGGTGGCGCCACCGCCTCTGTTTCCGGCGCGAATGTGAACATCAGGACGAAGGTTCTGGGAAACGCCGCCAGGATCGAAATCTATAACGGGGACGTCACGACGGCCATGGCCTGGAAGGCCCCTGGTGTCGTCTTGGAACCAGATGTCACGGTTGCGGCAGGTTCCACTCAATCCAACGATATCCGGGCGCGGACCAATGCCGCGGACAACGACCCGATGGTGACTCGGACCGCCACCAATATCACCTATCAGTTGGGCGATGTGGCGGGGTTGCCTCCGGGAACGTACAGTGCCTATTCTTATAGCGTGCCGACAGCAGGCAAAGTCGCCGGGCTCACCGGAACTTCCGCATTGGGTCACCTCACGTTCCAGATTGGAACTGCGACCATCGAGAAGAAAGTCGCATCCAACTGCGCGGATTGTCATGGCACCACCATCTTCCACTTCGCGGGAAACATCCATCCGGCGGCGTTCAACAACGATCAATGCCTGGCCTGCCATGATTACGGTCGTGTCGCCACCGGCGAAATGTTCAAGAATCAAGGCGGAACGTCGCTGAGCGGCTGGAGCGGCTATGGCGCCATGCCCGAGGTCAGGAGAATCCACGGGGTTCACCGCGGAGCCTATCTCCAGTATCCGGAGGAGATCTACGCCAACGCGACCAAGGATACGTTCGGTCACATCATCTTCTCCCAGGATATCCGTAATTGCACCAAGTGCCACTCCGAGAGCGACACCTGGAAACAAAAGCCGTCGCGGATGGCCTGCCTGGCCTGCCACGATAGCGACACGGCGAAGATCCACGGCAAGCTCATGACCTTCACGCCGGATCCGAGCGATCCGTACGGACCGAAGGCGGTGGAAACCTGCGTCCTCTGTCACGGTGCAGGCACGGAGTTCTCGCCGGACAAGGTGCATAGCCTGTCGAACCCGTACCGACCGCCCTACCCGCGCGCGGCGGAATAAAAGCGGAAGACAGAATCCCGTTCCACTTGCGAGTGGAATCCCAAGCGCTCCGGGCGGCCCAACCGCCCGGAGCGCTCTTTGTTTTGCGGGAGAGGTGCTCTTCACTGTTTTCAATGAAATGGACGCCTTCCTCCGGGGTGGTCGTTCGTCCTGGCCCCGGCGGGGCCGAAGAAATTAGCCAGGTGCAAGCGAATCCTCGAGCGCAGCGCCTGGTCACTCGAATTTGCGATCAAGATGAGACTAACTGCTCCCTCACCCCGTCCCTCTCCCATCCGATGGG
>CAYHFE010000699.1:0-3875 GCA_964355375.1 uncultured Verrucomicrobiota bacterium | reverse complement strand
TGCCCGTTCCTGTGGGCTACCAGCCCACAGGCTTTGCTGCCGAGAATCTCACTGACTCGTGAGTTCAACAACCGTGACAGACTCGGCGGCAAGTTGCCGCCGAGGACGGGCTGGTAGCCCGTTCCACCCGTTTCAACGGAGCTCGCGCTTAGGGAAAGGGCGCCGGCTGCGGGCGGCTCGCTTCATTCGCCACGGCTTTCACTGGCCGCCAGGTCAATCGAGCGGCCAAATCGTCGAAGAGAGAATAGGCCACCGGAGTTACCACGAGGGTCAGGAGCAAACAGAGGGTTTGTCCGCCAATCACCACGACGGCCACGGCGTGCCGCTCTTCGGCGCCCGGTCCGGTGCCGAGGGCCAGCGGCAACATGCCGGCGATGAGCGCGAGCGTGGTCATGAGGATGGGGCGGAGGCGATCTCGATTGGCCTGCATGATGGCGGTGAGACGATCCAACCCCTGGGCGCGCAGGTGGTTCATGTGGTCGATTTGGAGAATGGCATTTTTCTTGACCACGCCGAACAGCACCAGGACCCCGAGGGCGGAGTAGAGATTGATCGTATTGCCGGTGATCCAAAGAGAGAACAAGGCGAATGGGATCGAGATGGGGAGCGACAGAAGAATGGTCAGGGGATGAACCACACTCTCGAATTGTGAAGCCAAAATCAGGTACATGAAGATCACCGAGAGGAGGAAAGCCCAGAGAAACTCGCGAAAGGTGGTCTCCATCTCCCGCCCGCGGCCCGACACCCGGGTGGTGTAGCCGACCGGAAGGTTCATCTCCTTGACCGCGTCCCGCAACGCCTGCACGCGATCCGCCAAGGCGTAGCCCGGGGCGATGGAACCGCGCAGGCTCACCTGCCGTTGTCGATCCAACCGATCGATGCGCGACGCCGTTTGCCCAGGGACGATCTGCACCAGGTTGTCCAATCGGACAAGCCCGCCATTCTGTCGGGCGACGTAAACGCGGGAGATCGTCCCGGCGTCATTTCGCCCTCCCTCGGCCAAGCGCAATTGCACATCGTAATCCTCGTTGATCGTCGGATCACGAAAGCGCGACACCCGCTGATCTCCGCCCACCATGATGCGGAGAGCGGTGGCGATATCATCCGTATCGACCCCCAGCGCGGCCGCCCGGGCTCGGTCGATCTCGACCCGCAGCTCCGGCTTGTCCAGCTTCAGCGTCGTGTCGGAGTCGATCACGCCCAAGTCGGGAGCCTTCTTGCGCAGCGCGTCGGCGTAGTCCGCGAGACTCTCGAGCTCGGGACCGAGGATGGAGAAATCGATTTCGTAATTGCCTCCGCCGACGTTGATCGAAGACTGCCCGGTCCGAACGGACACCCGCAGGTCGGTGAATTTCTTCATGCGCCGCCGCACCTCCTGGACAATGTCGCGTTGGGAGTAGTTCCCGCGAAAGGCCTGCAGCGGATTCCAGCTCAACAGGCGGCTCCACGAAAACACCCGCTCGCGGTGCGGCGCCAGGCGAATGTAGATCCGTCCGTTATTGACGCTCCCGATAAAGCCGCCGCCCCCCACGGAGGCGAGCACTGTCCGGATCATCGGGATTTGGCGCAGTTCCGTCTCGAGCACCCGCATGGTGCTGTCCATGGCCGCCAGACTGGTCCCTTCCCGCGCCGTCACATTCATCTCAAACTCGCCCTCGTCCGTGTTGGTGGGAGTGTATTCCTGGCGGACCAGGCGGTAGAGCGGAATGGAGGAGAGCATGACCAAGACGGCGAAACCGGCCACCCAGAGGCGATGGCGCATGGCGCCGCCCAGCATCCATCCGTAGGCCCGATCCAGTCGGGCGTAAAAACCGCGCCGCGATCGGACGACCCCATGGCCGCCCGCGGCCCGCGCCGAATCCAGGCCAAACAAGCGCGCGCTCATCATCGGTGTGAGGGTAAAGGAAACCAACAAACTGACCAGGACCGCCACGGCGGCGGTGATTCCAAATTGAAAGAGGAACCGTCCGGCGATGCTCGACATGAAGGAGACCGGGACAAAAATCACGACCAAGCTGAAGGTCGTGGCCATGACGGCGAGGCCGATCTCCGCAGTGGCCGCGCGCGCCGCCTCAAACGGCGGCATCTTCTTCTCTTCCACGAACCGGAAAATATTCTCCAGAACCACGATGGCGTCGTCGATGACGATGCCGACCATCAGAACCAGCGCGAGCATGGTGACACTGTTGAGCGTGAAATTCAGAGCCCACATCATGCCGAAAGTCGAGATCACGGAGGTGGGAATGGCCACGGCCGCCACGACGGTCGAGCGCCAACTGCGCATGAAGAGCAGAACCACCAGGCTGGCCAGAATGCTCCCGAGCACGAGGTGCCGGTTGACCTCGTGCAACGCCTCGTAAATGTAACGGGACTGATCGCGGATCACCTCCAGCCGGACGTCCGACGGCAATTGCGCCGCCAGGAGGGCCAGCCGGGCCTTGATTCCCTCGATCACGGCCACGGTATTGGCGCCGGACTGGCGCCGGATTTCCATGGTCACGGTGGGCACCCCATCCAATCGGGAGATCGATCGCTGCTCTTTCGTTCCGTCCTCGGCCCAGCCCAGGTCGGACACCCGCACCGGCGAGCCATTGACCGTGGCGATGACCAGATTCTGGAACTCCTTGGGATCGGTGATCCGGCCCAGGGTCCGCAGCGTCTGCTCACGCAATCGTCCGGTCACGTTGCCGCCGGGCACATTGGCGTTTTGCCGGACGATGGCGTCCCGGACCGCGGTGATGGGAATCTGATAGGCCGCGAGGCGGTCCGCATCCACCCAGATATTGATGGCTCGATCCAGTCCGCCCACGATCTCGACCTCGCCCACCCCCGCAGACCTCTCGAGCTGGACCTTGACGATCTTGTCCGCCATCTCGGTGAGCTCCCGTTTGGAGCGTTCCCCGGATAAGGCCACGGTCATGACCGGCGCCGAATCGTTGTCGAACTTCCCCACCGCCGGCGGATCGATGTCCCGGGGCAGATCGCGAACGACATTCGCCACCCGGTCCCGGACGTCTTGCGCCGCGACGTCAATGTCGCGGTTCAAGTTGAAGGTCACGATGACGTAGGAACTGCCCATGCCCGAGATCGAACGCAGTTCGCTGATCCCCTCCACCGTATTGACCACCTCCTCAATCCGATGCGAGATCAGCGCCTCGACCTCCGCCGGAGAAGCGCCCGGCAAGCGGGTCGAGATGCGGACCGTCGGCAAATCGACGGAGGGATAGCGGTCCACTCCCAGGTGCCAGTAGCCGGCCATCCCCACCACCACCAGGGCGAGGATCAGCATGGCGGCGAAGACCGGGCGCCGGATACAGACTTCTGCGAGCTTTTGCATGAACGCGGAATCAGTTCGCCGGAACGACCGCCTGGCCGTTCTGCACTCCGGCGGGGTCAAGCACGACGACGTCGCCCGGCTTGATGCCATCCATGATCTCGACGGACTCGGCGATGCGCCGACCGGTGGTGATCAATCGCTCCGTGGCCTTGCCTTGCTGAACGAGCAAGACTTTCTCCAACCCCGCGAAGGTCAAGACGGACCTAGCCGGCAGCATGAGAGCGGGCGCCTTCGCGTCGATGACAATCTCGGCCCGGGCGAAAGCCCCGGGGCGCAGCCCGCCCGGATTCGTCACGTCGGCCTCGACCCGCAGCATCCGGTTGAGATCTTCAATGACAGGACTCAGGCGCTTGGTTTCACCCACATAGACATTGGTGTCCCCTTCCAGAGTCAGCCGCACCTTTTGCCCGATGCGGATTCGCGGCGCGTCTCGCTCCGACACCTCCAGCCGTAACCGCAGTGGATTCATGCGCACGAGGGTCACGAGTGGCGTCCCTTCCGAGAGATACTCCCCCAAATTGGCCCGCCGTTCCTGGAT
>CAYHFE010000698.1:0-3876 GCA_964355375.1 uncultured Verrucomicrobiota bacterium | reverse complement strand
CGTTTCCAGGCTTCAATAAATCGTTTGCCTTCGTCCGTGTCGTCGAATTGCAGAACGATGTCGTCCAGGTCACGGACTCTTTCCAGGAGACCGGCGACGTCGGTTTCGCCTTCCTTCAACAGGGTGCTGCGATTGACGATTTGTCCTCGTGGAGAGCTCATGACCTTGCTGAAATTCGTGATGGCCGCGGTCAGTGCAGCAACGCGGGCGGCGGTCACGCCCCGGCCTTCCGCCCCCGGTTCGCTTGCGGCGGCGGCTCCGAGGTCGCGGATCGCGGTGGTCTTGTTGACGAGCTCTTGAGTCCGGAGCCTCATGATTTCGCCCTTGCTCACGGCCACTTTGCCGCGGCGATCGAGGTCGCCGGTTTTTTTGAAATGATAGGCCAGTGCGCGGGCGAGGACGAACGCGGCATCTTCCAATGCGGTTTCGGCCACAGTCTTGGCATCGAAAGCGCCGCCGGTGGCGCCGTCGGCCTGGGCGGCCTTGGCGGTGATGGCGGCGTAGTCGGCCTGAAGCTGAGTCAGGTCAGGGCCGAAGTCGGCCGGTTCTTTGCCGTTCCAGGCGGGTTTGTAATCGGAGCTTTGGGCGACGTTGATACATGCGCCCACCATATTGAGTTGGTTTTGCAGGCGGAGGTTCATGGTCCTGGTGTCTTTCCTGGGTTGTCCTTGTTTACCGTCTCTCCCCTTGTTTTGGGATTACGATGACAATTTCAGAGGACCGCCGGGCGCGTCAAGCGGAAATTTCAATCTGATTTCCCGTCAGGCGCATGGCTTTTGCCATTGCCCGAAGGATTCCACAGACTACGATGCGGTAAGAACCTCATGCACTGGATTCTTCCATTCGGAAAGAGCGACGAAACCGGACACCTCGGCCGGATGAACCTCGCCGCATGAGCCTCACCGACTCCCGCAACGCCTACAAATCATCGCTGTATGAAACTGGAATCCATACGACTCAAGAATTTCCGGGCCTTTCGGGACGCCGAAATGCGGGATATTCCACGCTTTTGTGTCCTCGTGGGAGCCAACGGCACCGGCAAGTCCACGCTCTTCAGCGTGTTTGGCTTCCTCAAGGACGCCCTCACCGAGAATGTCCATGTGGCTCTAACCCGCCTGGGCGGCAGCCGGGGGTTCGCGGAAGTCCGCAGCCGAAACACGACTGGCCCCGTCGAAATCGAAATCAAATTCCGGGAAAGTGGGGCTTCTCCCTTGGTGACCTACTCTCTCGCCATCGACGAAGCGGATGGCGTGCCATTCGTCGGGCACGAGGTTTTGAAATATCGTCGCGGCAGCAGCGGCAAACCTTGGCACTTCCTCGACTTCACCCGTGGTGAAGGGGAAGCGGTGACCAACGAGCCCGATAAGGTCACGGACGAAGCCGATCTCACCCGTGAATTCCAAACGCTGAAGTCTCCCGACACCCTCGCCGTCAAAGGACTTGCCCAGTTCAAGAAATTTCCCGCCGCTATGGCCCTCGGCGAAATCATCTCCAACTGGCATGTCTCCGATTTTCACATCCAGCGAGCCCGTCCCGAACAAGAGGCCGGTTACGCAGAGCACCTCTCGCGCGAAGGGGAGAACCTGGCGCTCGTGACGGAGTTCCTCTATAAGCGCCACCGGTCAATCTTCGACCGAGTGATCGAGAAGCTGAAGCAACGAGTCCCTGGGATCACCCAAGTGGATGCCAAGACCACCGAGGAAGGGCGTGTCCTCCTACGCTTCCAGGATGGCGCGTTTTCTGATCCGTTCCTCGCTCGGCACGTCTCGGACGGCACGATCAAGATGTTCGCGTACCTCGTCCTGCTCCATGACCCCAAGCCCCATCCACTCATCTGCGTGGAGGAACCGGAAAACCAACTCTATCCGAAACTGCTCTCGGAGCTCGCCGAGGAGTTCCGCGATTATGCCCGTCGCGGCGGTCAGGTGTTCGTTTCAACACATTCCCCTGACTTCCTTAATGCCACCGAACTTGACGAGGTCTTCTGGCTTGTGAAGAAGGAGGGTTACACCAGTATTCAACGGGCTGCCGACGACCCTCAAGTGGCCGGTTATATGAAGGACGGCGACCAAATGGGCTACCTTTGGAAACAGGGGTTTTTCGAAGGAGCTGATCCCTGATGAGCGAGTTGGTATTTCTGCTCGAGGAACCCTCAGCCCGGGCGATGCTGGAAGGTTTTCTCCCCAAGATCCTGCCTAAAGGCGCGGTGTGCCGGTATATCGTGTTCGAGGGTAAACAGGACCTCGAGAAGCAAATGGTCAAGCGCCTGCGCGGTTATCGCGTGCCGAAGGCTCGCTTCATCGTGCTCCGTGACCAGGATTCCGCCGATTGTCACCAAGTGAAGCAACGACTGGTGGCCAAGTGCTGCGAGGCTCAACGTTCGCAGACCCTCGTACGCCTCGCCTGTCACGAGCTCGAGAGCTGGTATCTCGGGGACCTTGCGGCTGTTGAATTGGGGCTGGGATCAAGAGGTCTGTCTCGCAACCAAAATAAACGCCCCTTCCACTCACCGGACAACATCGCTGCGCCGGTCCAAAAGCTGCAGTCCATCGCTCCAGCTTATCAAAAGATTGGCGGCTCTCGCGCTATCGGGCCGCACCTTGATCCGGAGAAGAACCGCTCGCACAGCTTCGGCGTTTTCGTGGCTGGGCTTCGAAAACTCGTGGGTTCATGAGCAAGCGGCAAAAGTTGGAACAGACGTGGACCTGCCTGCGCCAAAGCTTCGGCAGGTAGGCAGGAAAGGAGAACCGGCCCAGGGTGGAGTCGTGAATCTTGCGGAAAGACCCGGAGTATGGCCGCAAAGAGGCGCAAGAGACGAAAAAAAAGATTTCTGATTTTGTGTCTTTTGCGCTTTTTCGGGGCTAAATAGGTTCGCTCGCGGCTCTTCGCGGTTTTCGGTGGAATCGCGGCGATGAAGTGCGCTTGTCCGAATCTGGCAAGCGCCAAAGGCGCGGGGTCATACCAGCCTGGGGCAACGCCCCAGAAGAACGCCAAACCACAGAATTAGGGCTGAAAGCCCGATCTATCGTTCCGATGAAGGAGCCATCAATCGCGCCTTCAGCGCTCGGGATCGGAAACGACACGCTTCCTGGGGCGTTGCCCCAGGCTGGTATAATGCCGCGCCTTTGGCGCTAACCGCAGCCCCCTCCTCGGTCGCCCTCCACCGTCTTGCGCAGCGTTCCTCGGCGGCAAATCCAGTAATCCGGTTTGCATCCTTCGTTGGCTCCGCTTAATCTCGTTCCGTCCGAAAACAATAGAGAAATATTAACGAACACGACTTTTAACTAAATCATTTCGCGTAGCTTCGGCTGCTGTCCGTCACGAAACCGCTAATTTCGACACAGAGGACATCGCTTGATGCACGCCCCCCTGGGGGTGTGTTGAAAGCGCTCCTCTGTGGGCTCTTAGCGGTGCCTGTGACGGGGCGTGTGTAAACATGCCCCTTTTTGTTGCAGGCACCGGTAAAGAACCCACGGAGGACAAGCCATTCCCGACAGGGCTGATTCGCGCGCGAGCGAACAGCCATGTCTCAACGAAGACAAAAACTGGAGCTGACGTGGATCGGGAAGGAAAACCGGCCACGGCTGGAGGCGTTGTGCAAGCTGGAGGGTTTTGCTTACGCGCCCAGCGACACGGTCTATTGGCAGCACGGCCATTCCACGGAGCGCGATTTCATCTACGTGACCACGCAGCACTTGAGCGCGGAGCAGCTCGCGCAGTTAAGCGACGAAGTGGGGCCGGAGCGCACATTACTCGTGCTCTGCGCCGCCTTTCGCGTCTCCAAGGTTGGCGCGGATCGCCATCCCAACCTGACGGTGAAGAAGATTCCCAAGCAGGTGCTCTCCCGTTGTGAGTGGGGCCACGACGATTATAGCC
>CAYHFE010000697.1:0-3886 GCA_964355375.1 uncultured Verrucomicrobiota bacterium | reverse complement strand
CGCTTTCCCCGCTTTCGACCAAAGCGCCGGAGGGCCGGCGCACTCCAAGACGCTGGCGCGCAAGAACCCGGTTCATGGTCCCCCACGTGCCCGGTTCAACGGTAGATCCCAAATTCCTGTAGGGCTTCCCACATCGCAATGATGTTCTCGGGGGGAACATCCGCTTGAATGTTATGCACCGTGTTGAAAATGAACCCACCTCCCGGCGCGAGGTCATCGATGCGCCGCTTGACTTCGTCGCGGACTTCTTGCGGCGTGCCCCGCGGCAAGACGTGCTGGGTGTCCACGCCCCCCCCGTAGAACGTGATGTCTTTTCCGAAATCACGCTTTAATTCCTTGGTTTCCATGCCGGTGGCGCTGACTTGCACTGGATTGAGAATGTCGATCCCCGATTCGATAAGATCGGGAATGAGGGGCCGGATGGCGCCGCAGGAGTGATAAAAGATTTTGACCGGGACCTGGGCGTGCTTCCTGATCCAGGCGAACAGTTTGGTGTGGCGAGGCTTGATCAACTTGCGGTAGAGGTCCGGACTGCACAGGCATCGATGCTGGCTGGCGAGATCATCGGCTTCGGAAACAATCATGACATTCTTGCCCACCACTTCGAGGGCGCGAGCCCAGTACTTCATCTTCACTTCCATGATGAGATCGAGCAAGGCTTCGGCGAGCGCCGGGTTGGCCACCATATCGCAAAAGTGATTTTCAAAGCCGCGCATCCAGAGCGCGATCTCCCAGATGCCAGGGGCGTTGCGGCCGAGGACGTAGGCGACCTGGCGCTGGTTCATCAGCTCGTCGGCTTTTTCCGCCATGCCTACATAACGAGCCGGATCGAGCGGATCGGGAAACGGGTGGCTCGCCAACTCCGAGGCGTTTTCGATTCCCGCCAGCGGATGACGGCGCATATCGAAATAAAAGCCGCCATCCTGCGGCTTCCACCATTCAATGCCCCATTCATCCACCAGTTTGTCGTAGCCATCCTCGCTCCATGAGGGACGGGTGATGCCGCGAGGCTTGCCGGGATTCACGCCCCAGACATCCACCCGGAGGCGTTGCTTCACGTCCTCGTGGACTTGAGCCAGTTGTTGAATGGGATCTTCGATGGCGATCTCCACCATGGAGAACCCGAGGTAACCGCGCAATCGGCGATAAGCCTGCTGGTGGATGCCTGTGAGAATGGTGCCGCCGAGATCGTAGGGAACCCGATCCGGTTCCCGGTGATTTAGAGTGGCCTCAACCCGGGTTCGACTGGTCCAGACATCGGTGTTCATGGTGATGGATAGTGTCAGAAATGGCTTACAGCGACGGGATAATCCGCGCGTTGACACACGTCAATTAACCCGTGGTGGAATTCGGGTCCGCCGGGTCGCATGGTCTTCGGGCGATTTCCGTCACGCCGGAGTTCTCGAAACGACCGTTCGCTTTACCCGGCGCATTTCTCACCCGGGCGGGGCGCACTGTCAAAGAGAATTATCGGGGGGCAAAAAGGGGGCCGCCCGTCCGCGACCAACGAGAGGGTTGATTTAGATCAATTCGGCATCGGGAAATCTCCGCCAGAGTCCGAGGGTAGGTCGGTGGCGCGGTCTGTCCGGTTCATTCAAGTCATGAAATTATCGTTGTTGGATCAAATCATCGTTGTGCTTTACCTGGCGGTGATCATGGGAATCGGGTTGGCCATGAAACGGCGGGCCGCGCGAGGGATGTCGGCCTATTTCCTGGGCAGCCGACAATTGCCGTGGTGGGCGCTGGCCATGTCCGGTTCATCGTCTTATTTCGATATCACGGGCACGATGTGGATTGTTTCGCTCTTCATTCTGCTGGGCTTGAAAGGCATGTGGGTGCATTGGCTGTGGGGATTTCCCATCACGGCGTTTTACCTGGCCTACATGGGTCGATGGATTCGGCGCAGCGGCGTGCTCACGGGGGCCGAATGGATGCACACTCGCTTCGGGAAAGGTCCAGCCGGCGACTTGGCGAGGCTGGCTTATACCCTCTTCGCGGTCCTGACGATTGCCGCGCTCCTGGGTTACGGCGCCATTGGCATGGGGAAGTTCGGCGCGATTTTTCTGCCGTTTGAACCGTGGACCTGCGCCGTGTTGATCTTGGGTGTGACCGGCCTGTATGTCGTGGCGGGTGGATTTCACGGAATTGTCCGCGTCGAAATTGTGCAAACCATCGTCCTGAGCGCGGGGGCGATCACCTTCGCCTTCATCGGCTGGCAGCATTTTGACTCGGCCAGGTTGGCCGCCCAAGTGCCGGCGGGATGGTTCTCGATCCTGCCCTCGGCCCGCCCTCCGGAGCTGCAGGGCGTCATCTCGGGCGACACAGACTTCTCCTGGTTTGGCGCGCTGGTCGCGGTGTGGCTGGCCAAGGGACTGTTGCTCTGTTTCAGCGGACCGGAGCAGCTCTACGATTTTCAGCGTTTTCTGGCCGCCCGGGACGCGCGCGATGCCGCGAAGCTGGGGGCGTTATGGGGAGTGATTCACACCGTGCGCTGGCCGTTCGCCATGGCCATCGCAGTGATGGCAATCATGGGAATTGGAGATCCGTCTCTGGACGCGGCGCTGAAGAAGGACCCGGAAGCGGCTCTGCCTTTGATCATTGGGGCACGATTGCCGGTGGGATTGGTCGGTTTCATGTTGGCCGCTCTGCTCTCCGGGTTTCTGGCCACGTTCAGTTCGACCGTCAACGGGGGCGCCGCGTATCTGGTGAAGGATGTCTATCAGCGGTTTCTCAATCCTCAGGCCAGTTCCCAGACCCTGATCCGCGTCAGCTACGTGGCGTCGGCCCTGCTCATTGCCGTAGGCTTGGTGATCGCGCGGTTTGGGACGTCCATCAACACGGCGTTCATGTGGATTTTCGGGACCTTGGCGGCGGGGATCCTGCCGCCGAACGTGCTGCGCTGGTACTGGTGGCGACTCAATGGCTGGGGGTATGCGGCCGGGATCTTTGGCGGAATGATCTTGTCGTTCGGACAAGTGATCGGCGACCAGTTTATCTGGCGTTCCCCAACTCCGCTCTATGTGGGTTTTCCGATCATCGCCCTCGCGTCCACGGCCTTGACGCTGGCGGTCTCGTTCTGGTCGCGACCTTGTGAGCAGGAGGTATTGCACCAGTTCTACCGAACGATTCGACCCGCCGGAATTTGGGGGCCGGTGCGACGGAGTGTCGGCGCAACCCATCCGGCCTTGGCCTCGGAAGCGTCGTTCGCGCGCGACGGATGGAACACCGGCTTGGCTGTGCTGGGCGTCTCGGGCTTGTACGTCGGGACGCTTTATTTGATCATCCACTCCTACCGGGCCATGGCGATTTGCCTGATCGCCAGCGCGGCCGTGTCGGTCGTGCTCTACTTCACTTGGTACAAACACCTGCCGGCACCCGCCGACGGGAATGGGGAAGAGTGAATCGCGCATTGCAACGGAGCTTTGGCCGGTGGACAGCCGCTGTCAGGGTTGCGCCCGCCTCAAGACCATGAATCGCGATAGGGCGCGCCAGCGTCTTGGAGCGCCGGTCCTCCGGCGCATTTGACCGAGGCGGAGAAAGCGGCTGAGGCCTGCCGCACTCCAAAACCTGGCGGAGTCGTCCTGCCCCCATCTCGAATATCGGCCCGCCCGGTTGACGAACGGTTCATGGAGAGCGGACACCTCCAAAATGGGGACGTGAGTTGGGGCCATGAACCCGTCCAACGGTGGGGCGAGACTCCGTCGAGCCCTGGAATCTTGGTTGGGAAGAAAGTCAGGGTTCGACGGAGTCTCACCCCACCCAGGCTCATGGAGAGCCTCCTTTCGCTTGGTGCACGCATCGGGGCCATAAACCGAAGGGAGTGGGTTGCGTCGCGCCAGCGTCTTGGAGTGCGCCGGCCCTCCGGCGCTTTGGTCGGGTGCGGGGA
>CAYHFE010000696.1:0-3907 GCA_964355375.1 uncultured Verrucomicrobiota bacterium | reverse complement strand
TTCGGCCTTTGGGATAGGTGAACGGTTTGTGATTGGACACCGACAAAACCGTGGCCAGGAAAGGTTGCCCCTTCTTCGCCAGATCGCGCAATTCCTCGAGGGTCCGGTCATAGAGATCCTCGTCGCACACTCCCCAAATCGTGGTGTGAGTGGGATGGGCAAAGTGCTTTCGTTCGATGAAGCGGTCGTATCCGTTATTGACGGCGAAGGATCGCATCCCATCAAAGACGCCCCGACCCCCATATAGAAAGAGGGAGGCATAGCCGTCCCGCTTGAGCACGCGCGCGATGGTTTCGACATTGTCGGAGAGATCGCGCTTGACGATGGAGTCACCGGGCAACGGAGGAAACGAGGACAAAACGCCTTCGAACCCGCGCACCGTGCGGTTGCCCGACGCGTAAATGTTCGTGAAGAGCATGCCCTCTTCCGCGGCCAATCGATCCATTTCCGGAGTTAACGTCTCGCCTTTTCTCCCCAACGATCCCCAGAACTCCGAGCCGAAGCTCTCTTCGAGAAAGATCACGACATTCAACTTGGGGCGCGTGGCGTCGCCCTTGATTCTTCGCTGCAGAGAATGGGTCTCCCCGCTGAACTCGGCGTTCGGCTCGCTCAGCAAACGCCGGGCGCGAGCCTGCGCTTCGGCCATCGGCATGGTCCGGTAAAAGGCCGTGAAATCCAAATGATGAGTCCACGCCGCGGTCACGAAGGCGACCGGCCCATTGTTGGCCATTTCATTGAGCACTCGCTCGTTGCTCCAGCGCGTTTCGTTAAAACGCACCGTCCACCCGCAGACCGCCCACAACGCCACCGCGCCGCCGACCTGGCCATAACGGACTTTCCTTCCCACCGGAACATCCCAGATGCCACCAAAGACCTTGTAGGCGATCGCGAGCCAAACGAGCGCGACGGCGCCACAGCCCGCCACCACCACCGCGACCGGATACGTATCCCAGATATTGATGAACACCTCGGTGGGATAGAGAAGATAATCAACCGCCACCGTATTGAAACGGGACTTAAACTCCTCGAAGAAATAGAACTCGGCCGCCAACAAAAACGTCTGCACCGCCCAAAAGCCCAGGAAACCGCCGGCCAGAGCCGCCCGCTGCCAGCGGGCCGCAAACCGGCGATCGGAGAACCACGACATCCATCCGATCAACGGGACCGTCAAACTCAGCGCCACGAACAGATCCAGGTGCAGCCCGACGAGGAACAATTGGAGCATTTCCGGAAACGAAATTGGAGTGTCCGGTCGGAAACTGACAAACAAGACCAGCCGGAGGAGAGTGTAAACCAGAACGATGGAGCAGAGATGAAAAGCCGCCAACCCAAGACGGGATTTCCGCCAACGGGGCGGCGAATTCAGGGGCGCGTTGTTCAAAATTTAAAGCCGGAAAAGAATCCCAGACCGGTCGGACTCTCATCCGATCTATTTCTACGGGGTGACCTTGGCCAAATCAACTTCGATCAGCCAAAATGGTCAACCGTTCCAGTCTTTTCCATTCCAAGCGATCACGCGCTCGAGCAGGGCGACCAGATCGTCGGAGAACGTCTGAAAGAGCCGCTCCCCCTTCTCGGCGGTGGCGCGGCGCGGATCGCCAATATGTCCCGGAACGGTTCGGTCCTTCGTCACCCAGCCGCGGCTGGCTGGTTCAAATGGATTGCCAAACTCGACGGGCTCGATCGCGCTCAGGTCCCCGACCAGCGGCGGGGCCAGCCTCAGCATCATCGAGGTTTCCCATTCGCAGGCATGGCCCATGCGAGACTGAACGAGCTGGGGATCGATCACGCGCGCGGGATGGCCCAGGCTCCAGTAGGTCGCGAACAGCAGCAGCAGGTCCTGCCGCTGACGGTGCCGCTGCCGCACCTCAAACACCGCCTGCTTCCCGGGCACGTCATTGCCGCCATGTCCGTTGATGAAAATCAGCCGGCGAAATCCGTGGCTCAGAAAATTCTCCAGGAGCCCGTTCAGGAGATCGAGATAGGTTCGGGGCGCCGCGGACGTGGTTCCAGGGAAATCCAAATGGTGATCCGAATTGCCCAGCCAGAGCAGCGGCGCAAAGACCACGTGCGGTCCGAGCCGCTCGGCGGCTCGCCGGACAATCTCCCCGAGGAGATAACTATCGGTGAAGAGGGGCAGATGATGGCCGTGTTGCTCGAGCGCGGCGATGGGGAACACCACCGGCACATTCGGGCTGAGAGCCCGCACGTCCGGCCATTTCAAATCAGTCAGTTGCATGCGATCTGCCTTGGTTGGTATCTCACTGCATCGGCAGCGACAACTCCAAACGTTCCTTTCCGCGGAGCACCGTCGCCTTGACCCGCTCGCCGGCCGGGTGTTTTTGCAGGAGATGGCCGATCAATTCGCCTTCGGTCATTCGTTGGGAGAGTTCGGCGATTTGCAGAATGACGTCGTCTTTTTGAAAGCCCGCGTTCTTACCAGCGGCATGCTGCCCATACTGGCCCATGCCTTTGACGAAGAGCGCCAGGCCATTCGGGCTGATCCCGCGCCGCTCGCGCTCGCTCGCCGACAAGTCATCCAGGCTCAACCCGCCCGTCGCCCACGCGCGCATCGGCCAGGTCCCAACCCGTTTGCTGATATCCGACTTCCGGCGCCATTCGGAGGGCAGCACCAGGCTCAGGGGACGTTCCGCTCCCTGGCGTCGGACCACCAGGGGAAGCGCGCCGGAATTCGGCGCGTGGTGGAGCGCCCAGCTCACGTCGGCGATGGAAACGAGCGGTTGCCCCGCGATGGCAACCAAGTCGTCGTCGGTCTGCAAACCGGCCTGCGCCGCCGGCGAGTGCGGCGCCACCGCACTGATCCGGGCGACATGTTCCGGGGCGAGGGTGAGGCCGATCGTTTCCGGCGCGGGCCAGGGATAGATCAATTCGAGCGGCACAGGCTGTTTCTTCTCGCGATAGGAAATGCGAAAGGCGTCGCCAATTTGATGGCAGTGAACGCAGCTGGGAAGGACCTTGCTGTTCCAGTTCAGTTCCAGAAAGTATTTTCCCAGCAGCGAAGGCATTTCAATCGGGTGCTTGTAGGGCGTGGGGCTCCCACGCTTCGGAGCCAGCGAGGATTGGTTGGCGGGGTAGCCGCGGTGAATCGCGAGCGTGGCTTCGAGGGCCCGCTTGTAGCCGGCGATCGTCTTATCCTGCGCGTTCTTCTGGTGGGTCCAGGAACCGTAGCGGCCATAGACCGTGCCATCGCCGTTGAAAAAGAGCGTCGAGAACGAGAGGTCGTAGTCGAACTGAAAAAGTGAAAGATCGAGCGCGTTCGCATTGATCACCCGCACGCAAACGAATTGGTCGAGCAAGGGCGTCAATTCCGGCTCCGTCAGGACGCTGGCGTCGATCCCCGTGCACGCCAGGCACGGCACGCAGCGCAGGACCACGAGGAGCGGTTTGCCCGTCCGTTTCGCTTCCGTGAAACCGCGCTGATAGTCGTTGTAGATCCAGCGCGCGTCATTCTCCATGGCCGCTTTGTCACCGCGAACGGCGCCTTCGCGGTCATTGACGGCGGCACTCCGTGACGACAGCGTGGCGCATTCGAGCATGAGCGTGAGCGCGAGGAGGACGATCAATCGAGGTGATTTCATGGATCAGTTCTGAAGCGAGCGGAGGGAAAATGCAATCTCATCCTCCATCGGTGATGGACCCAATCGTGGGCGGTGAGAGGGTGTGGGCAAGTCAGGGCTCGACGGAGAGCCTGTTTGAAAAACCTTTCCCGGGTAGGAGTCGAGCTGACGAGACTCTGATTTTCGATGAAATCCGCCGCCTTCACCCGGAGCGAAGTGAGTCTCCTCACGTCGTCTCCCACTTTTAAAACAGGCTCTGAGCCTCACCCCACCGCAGGTTCATGGGTAGGGAACACCTCCAAAAATTGGACGTGAATCGAGGCCATGAA
>CAYHFE010000695.1:0-3939 GCA_964355375.1 uncultured Verrucomicrobiota bacterium | reverse complement strand
ACACCTAAAGACAAGCTAAACAAGTTAGCGCTTATGGGGCGTTGCCCTGGGCTGGTATGGGTCAGGCCGTTGGCCTTCAGGAATCCCCCGCCGCATAAAGCGCATCGGCGACATCCTCACCCGGAACAAAACGCCCGTGGTGGTCAAAGACGGCACGAGCTACAAGCAAGTCACCATCCGCACCAACGACAAAGGCGTGGTGCTACGCGGCTCGCAAGATGGCTCGGCCATTCTCACCAAGAACCAGTTCGCGGTTTCCGCCGGTCAGTTCATTCTCAGCCGCATTGACGCGCGCAACGGCGCGTTCGGCATCGTCCCGGAAGAATCGGAGGGCGCGATTGTGTCCAACGAATTTCTTGCCTTCGACATCAACGAAGACGAGGTCGAGCGGGAGTTTTTCGACGTCTTCCTCCAGTCGCCTGCATTTTTGGAAGCCTGCATCAGGGCCAGTCGCGGCAACACCCATCGCAAACGCGTCGAGGAAGATTTCTTCCTGAATTACCAAGTTAATCTTCCGCCGATTCGGGAACAGCACACACTCATCAAGCAGATCAACGAAGGCCGCACGAACATTGCGACCGCGCAAAAAAAAATCACGCATCAGGAAACCCTGCTGGCCGAGCAACACCATTCCCTCGCCGTAGAAATCTGCGGCATCGAAATCGTGAAAGTGACCAAGTTGAGTGGCGCAAACACGTTCTGCAAAAGCTCGCCGAACGCGGCATCCCGCAACAAGCGGTCCGCGAGGTCTTGCTTCAGGGCGAGCGGATTCTTACGCCGGTGGCAGTGTGGGCGGAGTCGGTGGTGTCGTCATTGTGCCGCCGCCACCGCCGGAGTCCACGATGATGCGGGCGCGTTTCCAGGCTTCAATGAATCGCTTGCCCGGTTCGCTGCCGTCGAATTGCACCACGAGGTCGTCCATGTCGCTGACTTTTTCGAGCAGGGCGGGCGCGTCGGTTTCCACTTCTTTCAAGAGCGGGCGGCGGTCACGCCGCGTCCGGCTGCTCCGGCTTCGCTGACGGCGGCAGTGCCGAGGTCGCGAATTGAAGTGGTCTTGTTCACCAACTTCCAAGCAGGTCGTTCGTAACTTGGGAGGATTCAAAGAGTCCAGAAACAGACTTGGTGGACCGGCCCACAATCGGCGGGCCGGCTGGGTTACTGACTGGTGTGTCCGATTGTGAAAGACTCGGCGGCAAGTGGCCTGCCGGTTCGGCAGACAGGCCGCCCCGGACGGCCAAGATGGCCGTGTCACCCGTTGAAACTGCATCCGCACGGCTAAGCCATGTCGATGCCGATTTCCGGGATGGAAGTGGGAATGCTAGATCAGCTTTCGGTAGGCTTTGATCGACCCGAGCTTGGCCACGAGTTCCTTGATTCTTTGTGCCTGGCTTCTGTGAGCGACGAGAGTGGCATCGTCGGTCTGAACCAGGATGGAATCCCGTAATCCAACCAGGGCAATCGGTGTCCGATGTTTGGTTCGGGCATCGAAGATGATGTTGCGGGCCGCATCGACATGGATGAAATCGCCCACCGCGCAATTCCCTTCCGGATCCGCCTTGAGATGGCGCGCGAGGGCGGTCCACGAACCGAGATCATCCCAGGCAAAATCTCCCGCGGCCACCACCACATTCTGCGCCGGCTCCAGGAGGGCGTAGTCGATCGAGATCTTCCTGATTTCCTGGTACTCTTTGGCCAGGACGCGGGCCAACTTGGGCGTGCCCGCGACCTTGAACCAGCGCTGGCAAGCGGCCGCCATCTCCGGCTGATGCTTCTGCAACCCCTCGGTGATCGTGACGAAGGACCAGATGAACATCCCGGCATTCCATCGATAGTGCCCGCTGCGCAGATACTCGCCCGCCTTTTCCAAATCCGGCTTTTCGACGAATCGTTCCGTTCGGAAAAACGTGGTTTGAGGAGGTTTGGCGCCGCGCGGCGGCGGCAGCCGTTCGCCCACCTGAATGTAACCATAGCCCGTGGCCGGTTCGGTCGGCTTGATCCCGATCGTGACAATCACCTGTCCACGGGCGGCCAAATCAAACGAGTCGGACAAGACCTGCTGAAATTTCTTCTCCTCCGAAATCACGTGATCGGCCGGCAGGACCGCCATAACCGCGGTGGTGGATCGCTGCCCGACGATCGCGGCTCCGAGGGCGACCGCGGCGCAAGTGTCCCGGCCGACCGGCTCGGCAATGACATTCTCTCGGGGCAGCTTGGGCAATTGCTTTCGCACTTCCGGCGCCTGCAGCTCGTTCGTGATCACCAGGATGTTCTGATGCGACGCAAGCGGCAAGACTCGATCGACCGTTTGTTGCAGGAAGGAGCGATCTCCCCACAGGCGGATCAATTGTTTCGGCGTTTTCTCGCGGCTGACCGGCCAAAAACGCTCGCCGCGTCCGCCGGCCATGATCACCACGTAATGGTCATTGATATTCGCTTTGAGTTTCATGGAGAACCTCCCGACAGCTCACCTCGCGCCTTCGCTCCTGACCGCTTGTATCAGCGACTTCACGAATTCGCCGACGCGCGGCACGAGATCCGCGCTGCCGCCATGCTGAGCGATCTGGTTGACAATCGCGCTGCCGACGACGATGGCCTCGGCATGGGCGGCGACGGCTCGCGCTTGCTCGGGGTTGGAAATGCCAAATCCGACCGCGATGGGCAGATCGGTGTGCGCCCGAATCCGGGCCGTCTGGTGCGAAATGTTCGCGGCGATCTTTTCTTGCATGCCGGTGACACCCTCGCGCGAGATGTAGTAGATGAAGCCCGTGGCCCGGCGCGCGATCAATTCCATGCGGTCCTCGGGAGTCGTCGGTGCGACCAGATAAATCACGCACAGTCCGGCCGCCTTCATGAGCGACTCATAATTCTCGGACTCCTCCGGGGGAAGATCGAGGACGAGCAGGCCATCGACTCCGGCCGTGGCGGCGTCCTCAATGAACCGCTCCAAACCGCGTCGATGGATCAGATTGAAGTAAATGTAGAGGACGATCGGGAGCTCTGAATCCCGCCGGATGTCTTGCACCGTGGCCAGAACTTTCGGAGGCGTCGTTCCGGAATCCAGCCCCCGCTGCGCCGCCAATTGGTTGACCAATCCGTCAGCCAGGGGATCGCTAAACGGCACCCCCAGTTCCAGAACGTCCACGCCCGCGCGGTCGAACTCGAGGGCCAATTGCCGGGTCGCCTCGAGGTTCGGATCGCCCGCGCCCACATAGACGACAAATCCCTTTTGGCCCTGCGCCTTCAGTCGGGCAAACCGATCAATGATGCGATTCATGGCCGCGGAGTTTCAGCTTTCACCCGGGGGGATGCAAGTTTCCGTTTCGGCGGATGAAGGCCTGCGCCGGCTTGATTCCGTTCCCAGGTCAAGCGCAACCCCTCCAACGTCAAGAGCGGATCCACCGCCGTGATTTCGGGCAGTTTCGCGGCCAAGAGAGCCGCGTACCCACCCGTCGCGATGACCGGCAACCGGCGGCAGCGAAGCGCGCGTTTCAGCTCCGTGACGAGTTCGCGGATCAACCCCCGATAACCATGCACCGCTCCAATCAACATCGCCTCCGCGGTGTTCTGCCCGATCACTTTCTCAATCTCCCGAATTCGGATCCGCGGCAACAAGGCCGTCTTCTCATGCAGATAATCCGTCATCGCCGCCAAACCCGGAGCGATGATGCCGCCGCAGTAACTGGCCTTCCGGTTCACCACATCGAAGGTCACAGCCGTGCCAAAATCGACCACCACCACCGGCGCGCCGTATTTGTGTTGGGCGGCCAGGGCATTGGCCAGCCGGTCCGGGCCGATGGTCTCCGGCCTGGGGTAATCAATGCCGAGGCCGACGACGGTGGCGGCCTCCAGTTTCAGACAATCCAGCCCCCATAATTCTCGAACGAGCCGGCGGACGCGCGGGGTCGCCGCCGGAACCACGCTGCCCACGGTCGCGCCGTA
>CAYHFE010000694.1:0-3950 GCA_964355375.1 uncultured Verrucomicrobiota bacterium | reverse complement strand
CGGTAAAGCTCGTGGCAACAAAACCTGCGGGCTGGTAGCCCGCAGGAACGGGCCAGTGGCCCGTTCCACCCTGAACCCAACTGGGTCAGGGCTCGACGGAGTCTCGTCCCAGCGATGGAAAAGGAAATTGTTCACCGACGCGGTCAAACGATGCAAATCCTGTGCCGGGACTTGAGGTTCGACACGGACGGCGGAACGCCAGGAGGGCGCGGGAGTTGAATTGGCGGGGACGTCAGGCATGAATCGCCAGACCGGACGAGTCTCGCCAAAAAAAAGCGCGGCTCGAATCCGGCCACCCCCGCCCGCCGCCGAAAAACGTCGCACGCCAAGAACGATTCCACGCTAGTTGCATCGCCACGGCCCATGCTAGGCAGAGGGCCCAAATCGTTCAACGAATTATTCGTCGGCGATCGCCTTTCGCACTCGATAAAAGCGAGGACCGAGATCCCCCTCGACCGGATCGGTAAAACGGAAGGTCGCGTTGGCGGCCGTGACCTTGCCCCGCGTCGTCCAGTGGCTCAGGTCGGTGGTCGATTCCACGACGTAGGTTTGACCCGCCGTGCCCGCGCATTCCAAGGCCACCGCGCCGCCGGGCCGATGCTCGACCGCGGTGACAATCGCGCCTCCCGCGAAACCCAACGACACCCCTGTCGCGGGTCCGGATTGGAGAGCGCGAGCCTTGACCAGGATCGCGATCGTGGCCGACGTCACCGAGGCCCCTTTGCTGTCCTTGGCCATGGCGGTGACGCGGTATTCTCCCGCCGCGACATTCCGCCATTCGAAGGCATGAAGGATGGGCTCACCCCGATCGGGGGCGCGAATGAAGGTGAGTTCGGAGATGCCGATTCGATTGGTGCCGGCGAAGAACTCGACCCGGCTGATGGAGCCGTTGGGATCCACGGCCGTCGCGTGCAGGGTCAGCGTCGCGGGGGCGGTGAAGGTGGCGCCATCCGCCGGGCTGGTGAGGGTCAATTTCGCGAGCGAGCTCGCGGATTGGATGACGAGTTTCACCGGAGAAGATAGGGCGATGCGGCCCAGGGTATCCGTGGCTTTGGCGATCAGAGTGAAGGTGCCGGCCGGGGGATTGGTCCAAGTCAGGCGGAAAACCCCGAGGGAGATGAGCGAGAGCGGGTTGTTCGTGGCCACGCCCAGACTTTTCTCGCCCGTGAAGAATTCGACGGATTTGACGAGCGATTCCGAATCGGTCGCCACCGCCACCAACCCCACGCTGGCGGGCGCGACCATCACGGTGCCATTGAGCGGACTGAGGAGGGTGATGCGGAACGGCCGCACCTCCGCCCCCACCGTGAAGCGGACCGGCGCGGAAGTCGTCGTCGCCCCCCGATCATCCGTGGCTTTGGCAGTCACGGTATAGGTGCCGCCGGTGGCGTTTTTCAAAGTAAACGCATAGGGGCTGGTTTCGTCCCCGGCCAAGAGGCGATCTCCCAGGAAGAACTCCACCCGTTTGATCGACCCGTCCGGATCGGCCGCCTCGGCCACGAGGGCGACGTCCGTCCCGGCGGCGGCACTGGCCCCGTCTCTGGGACTTGTGATCAGCACTTTGGGCGGAAGGTTGGTGGACCCTTCACCCTGGATTTCGATAAAGCAGATCTTGTTGGCGCGCGCTTCGGCACGATTGCCCACGGTCAGACGCCCGTCGTTCACCTTGACCGTAACGGTTCCCTCCAGCCATCGTCGGAGAGTGGTGGGAGTCCCGCTGATCGCCTTGATCCCTTCGACATCGATTCCGTAAACGCTGTCGAGCGAACTCGCGTCACCCGCCACCACTCGCACCTGGTAAGATCCGTTCGGCACGGCAATTTCCCAGTGTAAATTCTTTCCGCCCGGCTGCAAGTAGGCCAGGGTGTCGTAGCGCTGATCCGGCGACAACGAGCTGTTGCGATTGCGGGTATTCTCGCGGTTATCTCCGCTCCAGCCGTAGGTCAGCCGGTTGCTCCTCACGCCGAAGACCGCCCCGGTGTCGGTCTCGTAGCCTTCCGGCACGCGGGTTCCGGCCGGCTGAAAATTGATCTTGGCCCCAAAGACCCCGGTGGTGATCGAAGTGGCGGCGCTGACAAAAATCCGGATCGGTTCGGACACGACATCCACACCCGCATCGTCCGTCGCCCGCGCCGTCACCGTGTACTCGCCGGACGGCACATTCGTCCAGGTCACGGAGTAGGGCGACGACGCATCGACCCCGAGTGAACGGTCGCCGGCGAAGAATTCCACCTGCCGGACTGAGCCATCGCTATCCGAGGCGTTGGCGCGAAGCGTGACCGTGGCCGGCGCGACGTATTTCGATTCGTTCGCGGGACTGGTCAACTGCGCGACCGGCGCGATGTTGGAGAAGCGATCGTTGTCAAGCAGGATGACCGAGGCCTCGCCCGGCGAGGTGATCAGGTAGTTGGCGGCGCGTTTCAACGAGACGGTGACCCGCTCATCGCCTTCCACCATCCGATCATCGATCGGTTTGACCAACAGGGCCACGGAGGCCTGTCCACGCCGCAGAGTGACCGAACGGGGCATCCGTTCGAAATCCGCCCCCTCGGTGGCCGTGCCGCTGACTTCAATCGCCAAGGTCAGTTCGCCGTCCAACGCCCCGGATCGATGGATGACCAAGACCGCCGAACTGGGCCCATCTTCCGCGGCCACCGAATCAGGGGCCGTGATCGTGACCACAGGAATGGCCGTCGCGCGGACCGCCGACATCATGGGCATCCCGGCCGCGCCCGACATCCTTTCCGCTTGCTCCGGCGCGGCCTTCGACTCCGATGCCCCCAATCCATCAACCGTGAACAGGCAAAGAAGTGAAGTGATCCACGCTCCGGCCAAACCCATTCTGGACGCGGTGATGAAAGCTCGGGAAAAAGAGATGCAATTTCCATTCATAAACTCAAAGTTCAATCCAGTTCTGTTCCCTGCGATCCGGCAGCAATAGAGCTCGCCGAGCCAGGAACGATTTACGGGCTAAGAATAGCGCATTCTCTCGGGCTTGGCGACATCGTAAAACAAGAAGAAGGGGCTCACCGCATCCGTTCGGCCTAACCTCGGGTCGGGGACGGCTCGTCCCCACCCCGGTTCAGGAGCCCCATGCGCGACGATCAGGAATCCAAACCGATCGAAGGGTTCGCGGGCGGCGCCACCTCGCCCTTGGAAGGATCGCTCTCGTTCGGCCAGCCGGCTTCTTCAGCGTGGTCCAGGATGGCATCAAACTCAAGCAGGGCGATCTCAAACTCCTCGCCGACCAAAGTCCTGGCCAGGCGATCCATAAACTGGTCCATCGCCTCGGCTTTTTGCATCCGCTGCGCATCCTCTTCTTCCGCCGTCAATCGCCAGGCGGGCTCGGAAACGGTGATCTCGAATTCGAGCCCATCGACCACGACCCGTCCATTCTGCGAACCGAACCACTCCAAATAGAGCACGTTCGTCCAGCGAGATGGAATCGCTTCGTTCAAATCATGTTCGCCGAGTTCCGACAGAGCGATCATCGGAATCTTGACCTTGCGTGAGGCCGTCATGTCCCCGCACACCCCGACTTGATGCGGAGCGATCGTGTCGCCGGAGACCGGCTGACAATGCGGGTTGCGGAACTGGAGGAGGCATCCGGCGACATCGCGCCACGCGTTGCCGGACAAATCCAGGCGGACTGCTTCCGGCCGGCCCGCCAGCCAGAGAACACCGGTGATGCGCCCTTTGACCCGGTTGTCAATTTCGCCGTGAGAAACATGGTCCGTTATGCGCCAAGCCATAAGTGAGAATGCGATCAGAATGCCGATCCGTCAATGTCGCCCGCGACTCGCCATGAACCTGCGGTGGGGTGAGACTCTGTCGAACCCTGACTTTCTTGCCGACCAAGATTCCAGGGCTCGACGGAGTCTCGCCCCACCGTTGGATGGGTTCATGGTCTCGAGGCATGCGCCAAGCGCAAGGAGGCTTCCCCTGAACCG
>CAYHFE010000693.1:0-3958 GCA_964355375.1 uncultured Verrucomicrobiota bacterium | reverse complement strand
GACTAGTTCAGTCACGCCGGTTTGAAGATCATGCAGGAAGACATCCCGAATGGCATTCTGATCATTCTCAACAAGATTGTCGGCGTCGGAAGCGAAGGCGACGAACCGTCCGCTTTGACTGATGGCCGGCCCCTCGCTCCGTTGGCTGGCCAACGTCCCATTGCTGCTGACGCTGACGATCTTCGTCGTCCGCGTCTGACGATCGTACACAAAGATATCTTCCCGCCGATTCGTGTCGCCGGACGTCAGATTGGTCGCGGCCGAAAGATAAGCGATCCACCGGCCGTCCCCGTTGATGGAGAGCCCCCCTTCCTGGGAGGTGCTGGAGTCCCGGCGTCCGCAGAACCCGTTGGCTTGGGCTCCGTCCGAGGCCACACTGACCAACTCGGTTTGGCCGGAGATGCGATCGCGCAGGAAAATATCCGACACTCCGTTGGTATCCCGGGCCACGAGATTCGTGGCCTGCGACGCAAAAGCGAGGTATCGCCCATCCGCGCTCAAGGCCGGCAAGAAACTGGCCAGATTCCCCTGAATGCCCTGGCTGGAGACACTGGCCAAAGTGGTGACCTGGTCGCCCCCAATGGTGACGGTGGCTGTGTTGGGCCAGCCGAGTGAGTAATCTCTGGTCTCCGTCACCCCTTGGATGCTCGCCAAAGTCAGCGTGACTGTCTTGTCTGGGACAGCTCTGGACGTGACTGTGGGAACATTGGTCAAAGTAACCGAAGTGAAGTCCGGTGGAATGGTCACGGAAGTTGGAAGGCGTGAATGGTCGATCCCATTCTCCGCGGTTCCGCTCATCGTGAAATTCACGGTCAGAGGAGAAGCGGAGCTTGCCTCGCGCGTAAACTGGAATATGCCGGGGTCGCCTGTGGCCTTCGAGGCTTCGGCGTCGATGGCTTGAAGAGTGACCAAGGGTGCGCGCGGACCGTAGTCCAGGAGGAACACATCAGAGACGCCATTCGTGTCATTGGCCACCAAGTTACTTTCATTTGAGAAAAACACGACCCATCGTCCGTCCGCGCTTATGTCTGGTGCGAACATGTTGAAGGCGCCGAACGGACTCGTTTGCCCCAGCAGTCGATCGACGAGAAACAGCTTCGTGTTCGTGCCAATGGCAATGAAACGGCCGTCGGCGCTCATCGACACGTTGATGCACCTTTGATCGATGGCACCACTCACCCGCTCCGTAGTGCTTTTCACCCGATCATGCACGAACACGTCGTCCCAGTTGTTGGTGTCGCCGGGCACCAGATTGCTCGCCCGCGAAACGAAAGCCACATATCGGCCGTCCGCGCTGAAGGCAAAGGAAGTCTGGACCCACTCGTTGCCTTGCGTACCGTCGCTGGCCGCGCTGACGCGCGTTGTCAACCCAGTCTGACGATCACGTACTAAGATATCGGCCATGCCATTGGTGTCGTTGGCGACCAAGTTCGTCGCAGTGGACCAGAACGCCACATACCGGCCGTCGGCGCTGATGACAGGAAGTTGTCCACCGGCGTTGCTGGCGGTTCCGTCGCTGGCGGCACTGAGTCGCAAGGTTTGCCCGGTCCGTTGATCGTGGACGAAAACATCCTGCGCCTGGTTGTTATCCGAAAAATCACCCAGCAGGTTCGAGGCGGCCGATTCAAAAGCAATGTAGCGCCCGTCGGCGCTGATCGAGGGCGAACTGGCGCCACTGTTCCCCTCCGTGCCGTCACTGGCCACACTGACCCGCCGGTTCTGCTTGGTCACTCGATCATGCACAAAGATGTCCGGACGGAAATTCTTGTCGCCGGGCACCAGATTGTTGGCATCCGACGTAAAAGCAACATACCGGCCATCCCCGCTGATGGATGGCTCTCCACCCCCGGCGGCTTGAGTGCCATCGCTCGCCACCGAAACCAAGGTGATCTCACCCGTTTGGCGGTCGAGCAGGAACACGTCTGAAGCTCCGTTCGCATCTCCACTCACCAGATTGCTGGCCGAAGAGGCGAAGGCCACGTATCGGCCATCGGCGCTGACGACCGGACTGCTACTCCCCTCATTGGCCTGAACTCCAGTCCTGGAAACACTGAGGCGGGTGATGGAAGGTGAAGGCTCGCCTCCAGAAGCAACGCTCACCAGGTTCAAGATCGTTTGGGCCAGAAGAATGAAGGTCAGCTTTTTCATAGCTTGGGTGGTGGAAGTTTTTGGCTGCGGTGCCGGTCTCCTTTCCCTAACACTTCAGTTGCCGGAGACGTTCAGAAGCACAAATCGGCGCCGGTCCGCCGCCACGGGCGGCATGTCGCGCACCACAACTTTCTCTCGCCCGCCACCCAGGTCGATGATCTCGGGATTCGTACTCAGTGGAGTCCAGGCCTTCAGATCGTCCGAGCCGACGAGTTGGTAATTGACTCCGGTCAGACCTTTGGGTCGGATGAATTCCATAACTCGTTGAACTGGGATGGCCGAAGACAAACTTGCCTTCAGCGGGGCAAAAGCCGGATCGCGGTTGGCAGGATTCAACCCGAAGGCGAATTCAACCAGATTGGGAATTCCATCCTGGTCCGGGTCCGCGCCAGGACCGACCACGTTTGGGTCCGCCACTCCAGGGAAACTTGATGCCACCCAGCTTCCAAATGGGCTACCGCCCGTCTCGACGGTCCGGGTCGCCACGATCTGGCCGGTGAGGGTGAGCGTCGTGTCGTTCGCGCTCACGAGCTTGAAAAAGAAGTCCGCCGTGACGGGGATCGTGAGAGTTTGAATGTTGCCGCTGGTCGTCAACGTCGCTTGCGTCGTCACCCGGTTCGTGGCCAGACCGGCCAGCGGAATGCTCCCTTTCATCGGCACGAAGCCCGCCACACTGTAGTCCAGCGCCCCTTTGCTGTTGAGAAGGAATTGGTAGAGCAGCGAGCCGGAATCGAACCGACCGCCGGTCAAGGTTAAGGGCGGACTGGTGACGTCCAGTTGAATGTTCCGCACCGCCGCCAACGCCGAGCCCAAGAGCCCCGCCGAGGCTTTTCCCCCGTAGTTAGCCGCATCGCTCCCGGAATCACCGTTCGCTTTGGGTTCCCAGCTTCCGCTGTTCTGAGCGCTGACCAGGCTGGAGCCCGAAAATACGATGGAAACGTCCGTGGCGTTGGCATGGATCGTCCCTTCGAACTTCGTGCTCAAGCTGCCCGCCCGCTGCTCCTGGCAGGCGAAACCCAGCACCTTGCTGGACAGGTTGATGCTGCTCCGCGCGGAATCGATGGTGAAGACCGCGGCGGCGGCGCCGACCGAACAGAGAATCGGCAGGGCTAGAATGAAAACCCACTTCGGGGAACGGGAAGTCAATCGAAGGCAATGTTTCATGGATCAAACCTTGGTTCGGGGAGTTGGAGAATTTCGTGTGAATCAACAGCTTTCTTTTTCACTTGTTCCCGAACTTTGCGACCTCCTTCAAGAAGTGGAGGCGCAGGTTCGGAGCGCGACTGGAAGACGTTTGACCGGCAACCCGGATTTCAGCCAAAAGCTCTCCAGATTGAAAAACTCTGCCAAGTGTCCAGGAGATTGTCTCAACGGATTTTGTCAAAGGCGCGCCTTGAGTTGACCTCGAAAACCGGACAACCAAGCTGGGGCGGCAATCCTGGAAAGCGAACACCTCCCAAATGGGGACGTGCATCAGGGCCATGAACCTGAAATAGGGATGGGGAGCGCGGGCGTCTCGCCGGACCCTCGCGGTGGTGTCCCATCCTGATTCCGGTCGGCGGGACGCCGACCGGTGCAGCCGGGACGGCCGCGCTCCCCATTCAAAACGTCGCGGTTCATGGTACTGAACACCTCCAAAGATTGGACCTGAATCGGGGCCATGAACCCACCCCCGACCCCTCCGAGGAGGGGAGCTTCCCGGCGGGTGCTGGTTGCCAGTTCCCCTCCTGGGAGGGGTGCAGGGGTGGGTTGGTTAGAGCCTGTCCCCAAAGTAGGTGTTTTTGAGGAAACAGTTTTCGGCTTCGCTGGA
>CAYHFE010000692.1:0-3977 GCA_964355375.1 uncultured Verrucomicrobiota bacterium | reverse complement strand
AGTCCGCACTTTAACCGGAAATCTATCCGACCATACGGAATCGCTGGGGTTGGGAATGTCCCCTTGCGCTGAATCAAACCGTCTGATAGACCATCCTTGTTGCGGGTGTGGTTCAATGGTAGAATGCGGGCTTCCCAAGCCTGAGACGAGGGTTCGATTCCCTTCACCCGCTCCAACTTATGCAACTCTCACATTTCCAAGTAGTTAATCACTGGGAAGTAAATCTCGGGCACGCCAGTGGGAAGTTTTTTGGGAAGTAACAAAAGCCGAAAATGCCCAGAATGCAGGTTTTCCCCAGCGTTTCCTTTGATCCTGTTTCCGCTGAATTGGGAAGTCCGACTCTCGTTTCCAACTTCGGAGAATCGAACTTGTTTGCGCCGTAGCGGCGGCGGCCTGTCCATCACGTCATGGCTTTCCGTCCGGCGGACCCAAGCGCACCTCACTGCAGCGGCGAGTTCGTTGTCCCGGTTTGATCTGCGAAAAACTTTTCGAGCACCGCACAAACTTCTGGCACATGGAGGGTGGCAACATCCCACACGATTCTCAAATCCACATTGGCGTAGTCGTGCGCTACGACGTTGCGCATGCCGCGCATCTTGCGGAAAGGCAGTCCGGGAATAGCCTGCCTCGTCGTCTCGTTTAGATGGACCGTCGCTTCGCCGATGATTTCCAGGCGGCGCACGATGGCGTCCTGCTTCTCGGTGTTTCCTTCGAACTCTTCTTCGGTGGTGTCCCTGACGTAAGATGCGATCAGACGGCCCGCATTGAGGATGTCGCTGAGCCGCCCGAGTTGGTCAGCTTCCATAGACGCAGACGGCTGTGGCCAGGATATGCTCGCGGGCGTAACGATTGGGCGATTGTTCCAAAGACCGGCGCAGGACAAAATCCACCGGCGCACCGACCAATTCCTCAGCCTCACCCGCCATCTCGATCAACTCGGCTGTCGAAGGGGGGGCGGACTCGTCGGTGGACACGAGCAGGTCCACGTCGCTGGCGAAAGTCTCCAGGCCGTGGGCTGCCGATCCAAAAACGTCCAGCCTGCGAATGCGATGCTTTAGGCAAAACGGCGGGAGCAGTGTCCGAAGCTCCTCAAGGGAGGGCGGTTTTGTCCGATGCAACATGGCTGAAGCTTATCAGCGCGCAACAGTGTTTCAAGCAGGGAACGGATACGGGAGATCTGCTCGCAGGCGCTGAATGTTCTCTCACCTTCAGGACCGGATGACTCGTGTGCATGCCTCGCGCTTTGCGGGAACTATCCTCGGCTCTATTGCCAAACTCTGTCGGAAACGTATCATAGAGGTGTAATGAGCACGTTGGAGACAACTGTCGAGGAATTGAAAAGTCTGCCTCCGGCAAAACTGGCGGAAGCGGCGGGCTACATTCACAAATTGAAGATGGCGAGCAACTCCGAGAGCAGGCTCGCACTCGAACGCGCATTCGGATGCTTGACACCGTCCGAAGCCGAGGAGATGGAACGCGCCATCGCGAACACTTGCGAGAGGATTGATGCCAGCCAATGGTGATGTCCTCCTCGACACCTCCGTAGTCATCACATACTTCAAGGGTGACCCGGCTCTCCGCGCCAGTTTCCTCGCCAGTCCAACGCTCTATCTGCCGCTGACCGTCTTGGGCGAACTCCATTGCGGCGCGAATCTATCTCGGAATCCGGCGAAAAGCCTGGCTCAAATCCAGACCTTCCTGCCTGCCGTTGTGGTTTTGTTTTCGAGTATCGCAACAGCGGAACATTATGGACGCATCCGGGCGCAACTGGCCCAAGCGGGAACGCCAATCCCTGAAAGCGACATCTGGATTGCCGCCGTCGCTTTGGAGCATCAACTACCGCTCGTCGCACGCGACGGTCATTTTGATCGGGTCACCGGCCTGCAAGTCTTGAAATGGTGAGAACGATCACCGCCAGTTAACGGTGAGAATCTCGACCGTAGGAGACACATCGCCCCGGTGCATCCGAAAAGGACAAGCGGCGATGGCACCGACGTGACCTGATCGACCTGCTGATCCCGCACATTCCACCCGAACGGATGAAGGATGTCGTGTTGTTCGATCCGACCGACGCTGAGTATTCCGGCCATTCGTCGAGCATTATGTCCCCCGACACGCGGTGCGCGACGACGGTCAGCAAGAAACGTTTCTCAGTCGATGGGCAGGTTCGGTTCGTCAAAGGTTCGGTGAGAAGAAACCGGAGCAAACTCCCCCGCCGATCGAAGAGCCTGAGGAACCGGAACCAGAGCGGGTGTCGAAACAGCGTGATCTAATCGAACTCCAAACTCTGCTCCCCGCCAATCTGGATATTTCGCGCGATGCATTCGAGCAGTTTCTCCTGAGTCTCTCATTGTGTCGCGAGCCCGTGACGTTTGAATTGCTCGGATTGCCCGGCCAGATCGGAGCGCAATTCGCGGTAAGTCGGCGCGATGCTTCGCTGGTGGGTCAGCAACTCCAGGCCTTTTTTCCCGAGGCGGTGTTTCAGTCGCAGCACGAAACTCTCGCCACCGCCTGGGCGGACATGGAGTCGGCCGTGGTTGAGTTCGGGCTTGGCAATGAGTTCATGCTGCGTTTGGCGTCCGGCAAACTCGATCCGTTCGTCGGGATTATCGGAGCGCTGGCCGGACTGAGAGACCATGAGCTCGGCCTGGTTCAAGTCATCTTCCGGCGGGTGCGCCAGCCGTGGGCCGAAAGCATCATGCGAGCGGTGATGGATAACAATGGCGATGCGTTCTTCTCAAACGCTCCGGGATTGCTCGAAGAAGCGCGCAAGAAGGTGTCGCGTCCCCTCTATGCTGCGGTCGTGCGCATCGCAACCCAAAGCGAGGATTTCGATCGGACCTGGAAAATCGCACGCCACATAGCTGGATCCCTTAACACGTTCACGAACCCGGCCGGAAATGAACTGATTCCACTCACGAACGACGAGTATCCACATTCCAGTCACGTTGAGGATTTGCTGCTCCGTCAATCCCGGCGGTCGGGAATGTTGCTCAACACGGACGAATTGATTGGGTTCGTCCACTTGCCCGGAGCCGTCGTCCGATCCCCGAAACTGCTTCGGGAAACAAAAAAGACCAAGGCTGTGCCGCAGAAGCTTGTCCGCCGCGACGGGCTTTTCCTGGGGCAGAACATCCATCAGGGGCGAACCATTGCTGTTTGTATTGGCCCAGAGGAGCGCGTGCGGCACATGCACGTTGTCGGAGCATCCGGCACGGGAAAATCGACGCTGCTGCTCAATTGCATTCGGCAGGACATTCTGAACGGGCACGGCGTTGGCGTGCTAGATCCTCACGGCGACTTGGTCGAGGAAATCCTTGGATTGGTTCCGCCTGAACGGATTGACGATGTCGTCTTGGTTGATCCGGCGGACGAGGAGTATTCGGTCGGATTCAATATGCTTTTGGCGCACAGCGATCTGGAAAAGACCTTGCTGGCGTCTGATCTCGTTTCCATTTTCCAACGCCTCTCGACCAGTTGGGGCGATCAGATGGGCAGCGTGCTCCAGAACGCGATTCTCGCGTTTCTGGAAAGCAGCGCAGGGGGGACGCTGGCCGATATGCGGCGGTTCCTGGTTGACCCGAGCTTTCGAGCGGAATTCCTGAAAACCGTCGGCGACCCGGACGTGGTGTTTTACTGGAAGAAAACGTTCCCGCAGCTCACCGGCAACCGTTCTATCGGACCGGTGCTGACCCGGTTGGAGACGTTTCTATCGCCAAAATCGATCCGCTACATGGTGTCGCAGCCGGTGAACCGCCTCGACTTCGCGGATATTCTGGATTCGGGCAAAATCTTTCTCGCGAAACTGTCACAAGGTCAGATCGGCCGGGAAAACTCATTTCTCCTTGGGTCCCTCTTTGTCGCAAAATTCCAGCAAACCGCGATGAGCCGTCAACGAATGGCCTACGAGGCCAGGCGTGATTACTGGCTCTATATCGACGAGTTCCACAACTTCATCACGCCGTCGATGGCGGAGA
>CAYHFE010000691.1:0-3986 GCA_964355375.1 uncultured Verrucomicrobiota bacterium | reverse complement strand
CCAAGCCGGTGGTGTGGCCGAATTCCCAATTGGCGGCGCTTGGAGGCGAGTACCAGCACCGGGACATCGAAGTGTTCGGGCAATGCTTGAACCTAAAAGGAATTGTTCAACCACAGAGAACGCAGAGAACACAAAGAAAAATGAGGGCTTCAGAGGGCTGGGATGATCGCCGGGCGAGAGCGCGCTCCGTTCTTCTCGATTTCCTGCTTTGTGATCTTCGGGTTCTTTGCGGATCGGGCACCATCGTCTGGATGTAATGCGAAATGGATTCTCCGGCGCGGCTGACAAGTCGCTGGCAAACTCAAGACCCAGTCCGGTGCGAAGCTCGCGACCTCGCAGTCAGGGATCGATGTCCCGCCGGATCCAGTTGGCCCGCATGTCGAGGTAAATTTGATTTCGGCCGCCTTTGTGTCCGGACCAACCCTTTCTGGGTGGAACGCTGGCCCCCACCGACCAGGGGGCACTGAAGTCCGGCCACCAGGCCTTCTCGAAGAACGGGCACATCAGCCATTCCTCTTCGGAAACGCTGCTGCCTCGCTTGACCGCCACGCTCTCGGGTGTCCGTCCGCGCAGGAACCGGGCTTGCTCGGGATTCAATTCCGCCAGCTTGTCGCTGAGATAATTGGCCCAACCTTTTTCGGGCCGGTCCACGCCGGCTTCTTTCCACGGGCTGGCGAAGTGCATCATCCAGGACTCGTTCGTTTTGAGGGCCGCGTTCGGACACAGCCAAACCCGGATCTCTCCCAGATAGGGATGCAACACTGGCATGAATGAGCCCATGCCGTTGTAGCGTTTGCCGCTGGAGTTGACGGGCGGGGTCAGTTGCAGATGTTCGTCCGCCACCCAGGGCATGAGGTCATGATGGTCGCCCAAATAGATCGTGGTGGCGATGCCGATCTGCCGCAGGTTGGACAGACAACTCGTTCGTTTGGCGCGCTCCTTCGCGTGGGCCAGCGCGGGCAAGAGCAAGCCCGCCAGAATGGCGATGATGGCAATGCACACCAGCAGTTCTATCAACGTGAAGCCCGGATCCCTTCGTTTCATAGTGCTTCAGCAGACTACACTTGCGTTGCGGCGACAAGTGACAATCCCGTGTCGATCCATCAACGGTACGGTTTCATCCGGGCGGCCCGGACCACTTCCGCGGCCAGGTCCTCCGGCGTCCAGAGATTGCCGTCCAATTGGCGGGAAATGCGGCCTTGCGGATCGAGCACGACCGTCCGGAGATTATGCGAAATGGATCCTCCTTCGCGGCTGAGCATGAGATTCAAGGCCGGCGCCAGACGGGCCAGGACGTTGGTCGAAGCGCTGGCAAAGAGCCATCCGTTCGTGTCACCACCGCGATACGACCGCGCGTACCGGGCGAGCACGGCGGGTTTGTCGAAGTCTGGATCAAAGGAGATCGAAAGGAACTGCCAATTCGTCGGGCCGTGGGATTGCGCAAGCAGCAGCTCGCGTGCTTTGGCGAAATTGTGATTCATGCGCGGACAAAACTCCGGCAATGGGCACCGGGTAAAGATGAAGGTGAAGGCCAGCGCGCGCCCGCGAAAATCCGAGAAGCGCACCGTCCGTCCGTCTTCCCCGATCAACTCAAAATCCGCCGGCGTGTCGCCGGGTTTGAGCTCGGAGACGACGTTCGCGGCGCTTCGATCCATTCCTGGGGCCGGGGCGCGATCGGTCGTCGAAGATCTTACTTTGCGGAGACGATCGATCCAGTGGGTCGCGCCGTCGGCGGAGAGGCGAAACGTGATCGTGTCGCCGACGGCCAGACCTTTGAGCTCGGCCGGTTCACGCACATTGAGCTCCATCGTCATCGCTGGCATATAGCCGGGAATGGCCTCGTGCCGGATGACGGTCGTGCGGCGATTCGCGGCGATTTCGCGGATGACGCCCCGAACGGTGTGGACTTGGGGAACCCGGGCGGCCGGTTCCGCGGCGCGGCTCGTGATTTCCGTGGTCAGAAGGAGGGCCAAAAGGAGAGTCAGGCGCAACATAGTATGAATCGTTTTCAGAGTTGGGAGCGGCGCCGGCGTATTTCGGCGACGATGGTCGAAGCGACTGTTGGGTCCATCCCATTGAAAGAGGCGCAGGCCTGTCCTTGAGGGTTGATCAGCACGATCTGGGTTGTGTTGGCGAAGCCCAGATGGGTGAAATCCGCCATGGCCTCGGAGTTCGGGCCGAGAATGGACTGGGTCAATCGATCCAGCTCGGCCTTGTCGCCGGTGAGAAAAAGCCAGCGATTGGGATCGGCTCCAAACCGATTCGCGAACTTGGCGAGCGCTTCGGGCGAATCCGTGCGCGGATCGATCGTGAGCGAGAGGAGGCGGACGTCGGGGGCGTCGGCGGCCAGGCGTTGAACGTTCGCCATGCGATCGAGGACGGCGAGGCATTTTGTGGAGCAACTCGTGAAGACGAAATTGGCGACCACATACTGATCGAGCAGGTCGGCCCGGGTGACAGCGCGCCCGCTCCGTTCGACGAGTGAGAACTCGTCCTGAATCCCGGTTCCTGCCGTGGCCGGGGACGGGCGATTCCCGATCGTCACGATCAACGTGATCAGGGCAATGATCGCAACGCCCACAAATATGACCCGCAGGAAAAGCCGTTCGTCGGCCGCGACGGTCCAACTTGAGTTCGCGCCGGGCGGCGGCGGAGTCTCGGAGGGTGATTCGGGCTTGGCGGGGTTCATGGTGAAATGATCCGGGCCTGGTAACCGGCCTCCTCGATGGCGTGAATGAGTTGCGATGTCGTGACTTGATTCTCCTCGCCGACCACCCTGGCGCGGGCGGATTTCAAATGGACCCGGGCCGAGGTCACGCCGGGAAGCCGTGCCAACTCGGAGCGGATTCCAGAGGCGCATCCTTCACAGTGCATGCCGGCGATGGCGATCGTGAAGACCTTCGTCCGGGGACGGTGGAGGTTTCGGACGGTTGGTGCCGGATCGGCGGAGCGGGCCGATTTCGGGGCGTCGGAAGTCTGAGTTTGGCAGCCGACGGCAACGCCGATCGCGACGGCCAAAATGGGGGGTGAAAGTCGCATATAGATTTGGGAAGAAGAGTGTCGAGGGGTGGTTTGTTGAGGCGCGAATTCAATGCGCCGGGTTCCAGAGATCGATTCGGTTCGTGGGATTGTAGGTGCTTTTGAGGACGCGCATTTCGACGTGACCGTCCACAAACAAATAGAGGCTGCGGCGGTGATGGCGCTCGGAATCCACGTCGGCGGCATCCGCCAAAGTCATCCAGAAATGGGCCATGATGTGGTCGGCGGTGGTGGCATTTTCTCCAAACAGAATCGTCTCGGTGGGGTTTGGAATGGCGGCGAGACGGCGCCAGGTGGCCGGTTTGCCCGAGTAATCGTCGTCCGGTCCGAGTTCGAAATACACGTTCATCCCATAGCTCCACGGAGTGGCGCGCCGGTCGCTCGGACAACGGTAGAGGCCGCGGAATAGGTTGGTCCAGTCGCCTGAATTCGAACCGAGCTCCGGGGCCAGAGCCCGGCCCCAGGGCAGTTGTCCATGGGCAAAAGCCGAGTGCTGGCTTCGGGGCAACTCGTCGTCATGGTCGTCCGCATAAAGCCCGGCGGCCAGTCCGAGCTGGCGCATCTGACTCAAGCACCGGGCGGCCCGGGCCGACTCCTTGGCGCGCGCCAGAGCCGGAAGGAGCATGGACGCGAGAATCGCGATGATGCCGATGACGACCAGCAACTCGATCAACGTGAAACCCCAGGGGGCACGCGGAGCGAACCCGCCGTGCCGCAGGTTTCCAAACCTGCTGTGTCGCCGATGTCCCAATCGGCCGTGTGTCGAATCGCCCAAGCCGCAACGATTCAGATGAAATGGGGAGCGCACGCGCCCTCGCGTGCCGTGGTCGGCGCCCTCGCCGACCACACTGGCGCACCCGAACCAGTCGCAGGTCAGTGATTGAGGGACGCGCCCGTTCCGACCGGCGGGGCGCCGGTCGGGACACGCGAGGGCGCGTGTGCTCCCC
>CAYHFE010000690.1:0-4007 GCA_964355375.1 uncultured Verrucomicrobiota bacterium | reverse complement strand
AACCGTGGTTGTTTGAATGGGGAGCGCGGCCGTCCCGGCTGCACCGGTCGGCGTCCCGCCGACCGGAATCAGGATGGGACACCACAGCGAGGGTCCGGCGGGACGCCGAACCCAGCAGGCGAGACGCCCGCGCTCCCCATTGCACCTTCAGGTTCAGGGCCACGATTCACGTCCAATCGTTGGAGGTGTTCCCTCTCCATGAACCGTCGCAAGGTATGGGACGCGCGGCTCGCGTGTCCCCGTTTGCGCCGCCGAACGCAGCGCGGACGAGCCGGCGGATCGCTTCTGCCTTGCGACGGTTCACGGGCACCGAAACGGTTGTCCTGGGCGGCGAAGCGACGACGCCATCGGCCCGCTCCGGCCACAACGCGGACTGGACCGGGACGGAAATGATTGTGGTGGGCGGGGAGAATTCTTTGGGCGTTCTGGCCACGGGCGCGGCCTATGATCCCGGAACTAACCAATGGCGGTCGCTCACCAATCCGGGCTCGCCCGTGCGCGCAGCGGCGCGACCGCGGTCTGGATGGGGACGGAAATCTTGATCCTCGGAGGTCAGGCCAACGGCCAGCCTGTGGCCGCGCTGCAAAAGCTCAATCCCCAACCCGCCTGGTCCTTGTAGCGGAAGCTCCGAAAACGAAATCCTGTCTAACCGGATCGATGCAGTTGGGTTCAGGGTGGAACGGGCAACTGGCCCGTTCCCGTGGGCTACCAGCCCACGGGCCTTCCAGCCAGAAGCTTTACCAGATAGCGACTCGTGTTTCCGCGCCAGACTCGGCGGCAAGTTGCCCCCGAGGACGGGCTGGTAGCCCGTTCCACCCTGAACCCCACTTCATCGATACGGCTTAATTCCGAGTTCGCAAGAAACGCATTCCGCTCTGGCTACCCTTGGCAATCGTGTAGGGGCTCGTCGCATTGGCCACATCGGCCCACGGGCCGGTGATGCTCGTGGCGCTTTGCAGTGTGCCGACAAAGTCGATCACCAGACTCTCGCCGCTGCGCTTGACGCCGACCGTCGGTTTCGCCGGGGCGATATCTCCTGAGGTCACGCGGATGTTGTCGAAGGCGACGATTTCGTTCCACCAAGTGGTCGCGGCCTCAACTCGAATGCCGATCTTCGAGGAATTGCCTGGGATGTTGTAAGTCACGTCTTGGAATTTCAGCCCGAGCTTGGTCGGTTTCGTCGGATTCGTAGCGACGTCATTGAAAAACTTGTCGGTTCCAGTGGGAGCCGTGAAGTGGATGAGGGGCGCATCCGGATTATACGCCAAGGGGCCATCCCCATCCGGATCGATGAAAACCTTCAGGAAATCGCTCGTCTCGAAATCCAAATAAGTGGCCGCGACGGCCATGGTGAGTTTGAGGTTGCTCTTGCCCGCCACATCGATCGGTTTCGTGAACGTCAAGGTCTTGATGGCGACGTCCGCGCTGAATTTATTCAAACCGGAACCGCCAAAGAAGTCATTCCCATCCTGCCCACCGAAGGGACCACCGCCATAGACGGATCCGCCGTTGGCTCCGCTCTCCAGCAGGACCAAGAAAGGCACTTTCTCCATCACGCTCGCGTCCGCGGCGGAAGGTCTGGAAAAGGTCGCCAAGGTCACTGCCCCGACCGGCAGATCGTTGCCGATCCCATCGTAGGTCGCCGGGCCGGTCACGACTGGGAAGCTGCCCGTCTTTCCGCCAGCGCCGGCGTGGGAGGGGCTGGCGATCGTCACATTGCCGAGATCCAAGCCCGTGAACGTGGTCCCGATCGTCGAAACAAGTTCGTCGTCCCGGTCCGCCGCGTTATACGTGAGCATCGGCACCGGATAAGACGTAAACCGACTCGAATTGCCTGAATTACCGCTGCTGGAATGAATGACGAGATCGACCGTCGGCACCTTCGGCAATTCCGAGCCATCATCCTCGATGACCGTGTAGCCCTTGGCCGTCAGGCGGTCTCGCAGGACCTCGTCCCCGGTCCCGGCCGACGGCGGCGAGAATAGGACCTTGGCGTTGGCCTTGTTGTTGACGAGCCATTTCATGGTGGAGTCGAACAAGGTCAGAAAGTCCGGGGTCACCAAGGAAGAGTCGATGGTGTGATGCCAATACAAGAGCGCCCGCCGCGCTGCCGTTGGACCGGGCACACCGACGATTGAAATCTTGGATTTTCGCCCCCAATAGATCGGACCAATCTGATCGGCCAGCCCCAATTCTGCCGCCGTCCTGGCGGGCTCGAAAACGTCAGCCCCTTCCGTGACGTAGCGCGTGCCTTCGCCATCCGTTTCGAAACTTTCTTGGAATAGAACCTGGCCTTGCACGAGGGTCAGGTTCGATCCAGTCGCCAGGAGGACCGCACCGACGGCGAGCGCCTTGAGGACGGAATCGAGGCGATAATGTAGATGGGGACGGCTACTCATAATTGGATTCCTTGCTTGGCCTGGTTGTACGTTGTTCATAGGTCTGAGACAAAACCACTTCTTCGGAGAAGCAGTCTGTTGTTTGGTCAGAAGCATGAAAATCCGACCCGCCAATCCGCGCAAGCAAAAAATGAAGCTGAACTTTTGCTGAACATAAATCTGTCTTCTATAAGCGTCCCCGCGCAATTGTTCCATGCACAAGGCTCCGCCTGACATCGACTCAAGTCGCGATCGAACGTGCCCGCGCCGCCAGATCTCGAGCCCTGGAGCCATCGCCCGGCGACACTCCTGGGCGCTGGTGCTGATCGGCCTCTTGACGACCTGCTTAAAGGCGGACGAATTCGAGTTTTTTGAAACGAAGATCCGGCCGGTCCTCGTCGAGCACTGTTACCCTTGCCATAGCTTCGGGAGCGAGAAACTCCGGGGCGGGCTCCGGCTCGATTCGCGCGAGGAGATGCGTCGAGGCGGTGAATCGGGTCAACCCGCGATCGTGCCCGGAGACGTGGCGAAGAGCCGCCTCCTCACCGCCATTCGCTACGACCATGAGGACCTGCGGATGCCGCCGCCCAAGCGCGAGCCCCTCAGCCCGGAGCGGGTCGCTGACTTCGTGGCGTGGGTGAAACAGGGCGCGCCGGATCCTCGAGTTGGGGCCGAATCCAGCCGCACTTCCGCGTCATCCCGCGAGAACAGACCCGCCACGAACCATTGGGCTTTTCGTCCGTCCTAAAGCCATCCGCTTCCCGCCGTTCACAACCGCGCCTGGCCGGCCACACCCATTGACTTTTTTATTCTCGCCAAGTTGGAGGAGAATGAGCTGGAACCTTCCCCGCCCGCCGACCGACGCACCTGGATCCGCCGCGCGACCTTTGATCTAACCGGTTTGCCACCGTCGATCACCGAGGTGGAACAATTCGTTCAGGACCCGTCGCCCGAGGCCTTCGCCCGGGTCGTGGATCGACTTCTCGCCTCGCCCCGATACGGCGAACGCTGGGGCCGTTATTGGCTGGATGTGGCGCGCTTCGCGGACACCAAGGTCCGCCTCCAACCCCGCCGGAACCGGTGAACGCCTGGGAAAAGTATGCCCAAGTCCTGCTGCTCGCGAACGAATTCACGTTCGTCGATTGAGCCCCGGCAGCGCAGGACCGGCCGGAAACATGCAGTTGAACTGGGTGGAACGGGCTACCAGCCCGTCCTCGGCGACAACTTGCCGCCGAGTCTGACACGGCAATTGAACTCACGAATCAGTGAGATCCCGGCAGCAAAACCTGTGGGCGAGTCGCCCACAGGAACGGGCAAGTTGCCCGTTCCACCCAGAACCGGACTGTTTTGGAGCGCGACTGTGGTCGCAGACCCAGTCGCAGCACTTCAGAGTTTTCGCAGCGGCTGTGGCTGGTGCCGCGCACACAGCCACGCTCCTTTTTGCCGGCGGCTCCGCCCCCTTGCGATCTCTGCGGTTAGTCACCTGCCGGATTTGAGATCACCAACCCATGACTAACCATCGTGACCTTGCCCTCCCCCCGAAACCCAAACCCAACATCTGATGGGTCAAGGTTCTGAGAGCCTGTTTTAAAATTGAAAAGGGTCCTGCGGCGAGGGATTTTGGCTGCG
>CAYHFE010000689.1:0-4008 GCA_964355375.1 uncultured Verrucomicrobiota bacterium | reverse complement strand
CACATTGCCGACGTTGTGGAGCACGCCGGTGGCGACTTCCGCCATGCCGGAATGCCGCGAGATCTCGACCAGGCGCTGTTGGGCTTCGGCGAGGTCGGCGCGGGCCCGCTCCTTGGCTTCCACCTGTTCACTCAATTCCTGGGTGCGTTCAGTGACCCGCTGCTCCAGGGTTTCCTTGGCTTCCACCAGCGCATCCTGGGTCTGCTGCCGCGCCACCGCCGCGCTCAGCATATCGGCCGCCGCCCGCAAGCTGTCCCGTTCTGCGGGGGTCCAGATCCGCTCCATCTGGCACTCGTCGAGTCCCAGGAATCCCCACCAAGTTTGCTCGACGATAATGGGGACGAGAATCAGAGATTGGATGTGTTGGGGCTCGAGCACTTGGCGCGCGGCCGGATTCATTTCTCGAACCAAGCCGGCAATGATCTCGCCCTGAGAGAGGCGGCTGGCCCAGTCCTCCAGGCCGTTCTCGCGCCAGGGACACGACTGCAAATCCGGATTCAGGATCTGGGGCTCGATGCCCTCGGCCACCCATTCATAACGCAGCGAAGTCAGCAAGACGCCATCCCCGCGCAGATGGTTTTCAAAGACGTAGGCCCGGCTGACTTGGGTCGCCCGGCCGATTTTTTCCAGGACTTCGCTGATGACCCGTTTCCAATCCGTCGAGCTCAGAAACTGCTGGGCGGCAAATCGGACGCTCTGCAGAATGTCGTCCCGCTGCCGGAGCGTCTCCGTCATGGCGTTGAAGGATCCGGCCAGGCTCCCCACCTCGTCGGCGCTCTCGATCACGGCCCGGGCCGAGAGATCGCCCGCGGCAACCTTCTGGACGACGGCCCGCAGGCTCAAGATGGGGCGGACGATCTGCCTGGCGTAGATGACCGACGCGATCAGGCTGAGCACGACGCAGAACACCGCCAGGATGGTCGTCCGCCGATAAACCAAGGCCACATTGCCATCGTAGCTTTCGAGCGAGAGTCCCACATGAATCCAGCCCCACTGAATGCTGCCATTCGAGTAATCAAAGGGCTGGGAATAATGGAAGACCCGCCGATTGAACAGCGGGACGATCCCAATCTCAGAGGTGATCGCCCGTTTGGGCGGAGCCCAACGCACGTCGAGCTTTCCCGAGTCCCATTTGGGCACCTGTTGCTGAAATATCTGCGATTCCCCATCATTCTTGGTGATGACCAGGTAATCGATCGATTTGTCGCCATCCATGATCCCGAGACAATGATCCACGACGGGGGTGTAATCCCCGTTGACGACGGCCCCGGCCACCACCGACCGGAGCGATTCGGTCATGCTCAGGGCCTTGGAATTCAGATTTTGGAGATAGATTTCCTTCTGTTGCGGGATGATCGCCGTCACGAAGATCAGAAGCGCCGCGGTGGTGACGAGCCATGAGAGCAGGGCCGTCTTGAAGGTGATGCCTGTCCGCCTGATTTTTGAGCCATTCGTATTCATTGGTCCTCCGCTAAACGCAGTTCGTCGTATTTCTTTCGCAGCCGTCTGACGGTCTCGAGATGGGTTTCTTCAAACGGGATGAGTTGATCCACTTTGAAAAGCGTCAAAATCTGCTTCCCTCCCGCATCGAGGTGGAGTTCGCCGAGCGTGCGCAAGACGTCGCGCTGGTAGGTTTCGGACGACCACCCTTTCTTGCTGACACAGATGACGCCATCCACCAGAACCTCGGACATCGCCACGACCTCGAGCCCCGCGCCGACCTGAGGATTCAGTTCCTTCATCACCTCGAAGCCAGACAGATCCACCAGGCAGGCGTCTTTCTTGCCGAAAAACACCGGCAGCACCGCGGTGGAGGGCTTTCCGACCTTCTCGAGGCGACGGAAGAAGGTCTGGTGCGATCCGAGGCGGCCTTCCATGAGCAGGGTCTCCAGCCAGAAGCGTCCCAACGTAAAATTCGTGGTCTCGAACTCCATGATCTCCGCGCCTTTGAGATCGGCCAGAGTCTTGAACCCGCGGCCGCGTCGCGTCAGCACGACGTATCTTTTCCCGACCTTTCCCTGCTCCATGCTGGTCAAAACCGGCGTGGGCAGCGCGGCGACATCCATCGACAGATAGCGCCAGACATCCAAGATGGCCAACTGGACCGACCCATCCTGAAGAGCGATCTCCAGAGGCCGGATTTGTTCAAAGACCTGGGTCGTCGGTTGCACGAGGTAGCCGAAGCGGCGGCCCACCGTCCGGGCGAACGTCTTCATCGCGGCTTCGGCGTCGTTGCGGTTCACGTTTTGAAAAGCCGCTTCAGTAAAGGCCACGCTCAGGGATTCCCTCTTCAAGCCGCCGGCTCCCGCGCCTTTCCCGGCGTCGCTGCTGGACAAAGCTTGGCTCGACCCTCCCTGGCCCATGCGCCACGATTTTGCGGCTTGCCCCAGTTTCGTTCCACCCTGGGCCGGGAACATGGCCGAGAATCCCCCCACCTCCGGTGGAGACAACACACCCCACGAAGCCAGGAGAGTCAGGACGACTCCGAGCGTCGCGCCCGCGCGGGAAGCCGCGTCTGGAAATGGCCACGTCATGGGTTCGCCTTGATCTGCGACTCCTCGTAGGTCTTGCGCAAAGCCCTCATCGTCTCCAGGTGCGCTTCTTGAAAAGGAACAAGCTGTTCGACTTTGAAGAGGGTCAGGATTTGCTGCCCCGCCGGATCGAGGTGCAACTCGCCGAGCGCTTGCGCCAGATCCTTTCGATACTCGTCGGTCGGCCAGCCGGAAAGGCTCAAACAGACCACCGCATCCACCAGAACTTCGGAGACGGCCACGCTCTGCAGAACTCGGCCCACCTGGGGATTCAACTCCTTCATGATTTGGAAACTCACCTCATCCACCAAACAGGCGGGCCGCGTGCCGAAGAAGACGGGCAAGACGGCGGCGGCTGGCTTCCCAACGCTGGTCACGCGGCTGAAAAACGCTTCCGACGGTCCCAACCGGTTGGCCAACAAATGGGTCTCGAGCCAATAGGCACCCATGCAGACGCTGGCGAACTCCAATTTCACCATGTCTTTCCCCTTGAGACTCGCCACGGTGTCCAACCCGCTGTCCCGGCGGGTCAAGATGAGATATTTCTTCCCCACCCGCCCACGGTCGGCCGGGATGTAGTACGGCTTGAGCAGCCCATTAAAACCCATCGACAGGTACCTCCAGGAGTCAATGATGATCAGGCTGCTGCCTCCCTTCTGGATCGCCGACCTGAGTTCCAATGGATCCTCGAAAATCGTGGTCGTCGTCTGGATGCGATAGCCCCGTCGGCGCCCGACCGTCTCGGCGAAGGCCTTGAACGACGCTTCGACGTCGTTGCGATTCATGTTCAGAAAGGCGGCCTGCGTGATGTCCACTCGGAGTGCCGCGTCCCGGAAAGCGACGTTCGGTTCTGCCGCCCAGCCCGAGATGATCGCGACCAGCGCCAGGAGCGTGCCCAGCGCTCGACCCACGCTCCGAAACAATTCTTGAAAGAAGGCGGTCATAGGCCCGTTTTAATCGTCAATTGGTCGTAGGTCTGCCGCAACTTTCGCGCGGTGTCCAGATGTGATTCTTGGAAGGGAACGAGTTGGTCGATCCGGAAGAGGTTGAGAATCTGTTGCCCAGCCGGTTCGAGGTGGATATTGGCCAGGGTTTCAACCAGATCCTTTCTGAACTCCTCAGATGCCCAGCCGGAATGCGTGAGGCAAATGACATTGTTCGCGTAGATGTCGGAAGTGGCAATCACCTGAAGCCGCTGGCCGACCTGCGGGTTCAACTCTTTCATGGTCTCGAAGCTCGACTCATCCACCAGGCCGACCTGTTTCTTGCCGAAAAAGACCGGGAGCACCGCCGCCGATGGTTTGCCGACAAGCTCGACCACGCCAAAGAATGTGGCTGGCTTCCCCAAGCGGCCCGACAGCAAGAGGGTCTCCAACCAAGGGTGACCCAAGTTGGCCCCGGTGGCCGCCAGTTCGACCAGGTCTTTGCCGCGCAGACTCGCCAGGGTATCGAAACCGCTTCCGCGGCGGGTCAGCAA
>CAYHFE010000688.1:0-4010 GCA_964355375.1 uncultured Verrucomicrobiota bacterium | reverse complement strand
TGGTTCGCTCCGCCCTGATCGCCTTTGCCGAGGACCTGGGCCGTGTGGCACCCGATTGAAGTTGGCGTTGGCGTCATTCGCGGGCGACCCGATGGAGTTCCGGGGTGAACCGCGGTTCACCCTGCTAATCTCCAAAAACCTCGGTGGGAGGTGCCTCTTTCGAGCCCTGACTCTCTTGCCGGCCAAGATCTCAGGGACGCCAAACCGGCGAAAATCTGGGGGGGGAGGTGGGACCAGGGAAATTTCTTTTTTCTTTTCGAGGGGGTTGGACCGCCGTTGTCCTACCCTGTGAGGTAAAACTCGGACCAAAACAACATCATGAAAGAGTTTATGAAGCGGTCCGATGGCCCTGATATTAACCCGGAATCTTGGTGGCAGACTCTGCTGGGCTGCTTGGCAACGGCCGGCTTGTTTGTTTTCATCTTGCGACTTTTTTGAGTCGGGTCACCAGGCAATCAGGTTCCCGGAGCCAAGAGTGGGGGAAAGCTGACGCGGCGCGACGCGGCCTCACCCGCTGGCCGCGTGGCCGGGGGGAGGCGAGGAATTCTCGATTCAACGATTCGAGGGGACGGCAGCCGGGAGTGGCGGACGCCCAGACTTGGAGTCACGGTTCTGCCACCGGTGGCATTGGGTTCGGCAGTGTGGAAGTGACGCGTCGTCGGCCCTGGAATTCCTCAGCCCGGCTTCGAGCCTCGGTCGCTTGCTCCGGATTCAAGCGACGCACGAGTTTCTCTTGAATCTTGAGCGCGCTCTTGTTGCCTCGGCCGACCGCCAAGAGAACCCATTTAAGCGCCTCGACGTCATCCCGCTCCACTCCACGTCCGACGGCATACATCATTCCGAGGTTGCATTGAGCCTGGGAGTGGCCGCGTTCGGCGGCGCGTTGAAACCAGCGGGCGGCTTCCTGGTAATCTTGCGGCACGCTGCTGCCGAAGTAGTACTGCTCACCACAATCGAACTGCGCGTGGACCTCTCCCCGGTCCGCCTTCTGCACGAGGTCCTGGACGGCCGCGGTTTCCATGGCCGCGACGGTGGCCTTGACATTCTGCAGAGCGGTTCGGGCCTTCTCGAGCGTCGCTTTGACATTCTCGCTCGAACGCAGAAAGGAAACGATGCGGAATAGTTTGCTCAAGGGATTAGTGGCGACCCGGGCGTCCAATGGGGGAGCGCGGTGGCGCGGGAATGCCTGGTCGATTGATCCCAGGAGCGCCGCGAAACGGGCGGCTCGGCGGATGAATCAGGCCCGGCCCGACGCCGATCGGAAACGGGCGATGAGCCCACGACGGGTAACCGGCGCGGAATGGCGAATAGTACCGGTAGGTGTAAATCGGGAAGCCGTAGTCATAGTAGAACGGATACCCGTAGGAATAGGTGTAGGCGGGATAACCGCTCACATAGTTATTGTAGATCGGAGCCGGGGCGGTCACCGGAATGGATGGAGCGGGCTGAACGACCACCACATTGGGATTGGCCGCCGGCTGGGCGGCCGCGGCCGACGTTTGCGCTTGGCGTTCTTGGTTCTCCTTGAACGCTTGCGCGTCCTGCTCGCGCAGTTCCTTTCCGCGTTTCATCATCGCCCCGATGACCGCGGAAGGGACACCGGCTTCTCGCAGATAGAGGATTTCGTCGGGACGTGGATAATAGGCAATATTGGAATTAGCTACGTAGGCTTCCACGATGGCCGCATCGACTCCGCCCTTGACGAGCTTGACCACATCGGCCACCGCCGGGGAAATCTTTGGCAGGGCGGATTCCGGAGTGACTGCCGGCTTCGGTAGGCCCGGCAGCGTCGCCGGAGCCGCGAGTCCCGCCGCTACTTTGGTTTCGCCCGAGGCAGCGGGAGCGGTCGAGGCCGGTGGAGCTTCTGCTGATTTCACTCCGGCCTCTGGAAGCAGCGCTCCGCAAGCTGAAACCACGACCGCCAACAGAAATAGCGCTTTCGCGTTCATAGGATGTTCGGCTTTCCGCGACTGGAGTGAGTAGCACCCGGCTTCCGCCGCGGCGAGCTTATTCATCCTACGCCTCGGAGGGGCGTTTCTCAACTTGGACACCCGATCGCCTTGGCGTGGACGAAATCCTTGACCTTCTGAAAACTTGGAGATGAGCGCAATTCTTAACCAATCAGACGATCGAGTCGGTTTTTGCGGTGGCATCCCGCAGCAAATCTCATTTTGGCAGGTATGTAGTCCCGGCTTCAGCCGGTTTTCACGTGGCGACCGGCTAAAGCCGAGACGACATACGCGACATACGTCGAACGGATCGTGTCCTGGGCCAAGATGAGACTTGTTTCGCGCCCCGTTCGCTCGCTTGACATCACCTCGCTCGACGATTGAATGCCCGGATGGTGTTCGTCAGCCACCTCGATCCTGCCGAGTGCGGCCACGATTGGACGCAGATCTGACCTCAAGACTATGGACATCTTAATTCCTGAAGAACTGGTCGCCCGCAATGTTCAATGGTTGCTCGACAAATACGACGTCGTCTCCGAGGGCGCTCTCTGGAAGGACCCGAGCCGGCTCCAGGCGTTGCTGCGGGAAGCTCGCGCCGTCATGATCCGCAACCAAACCCAAATCACGGTCGGGCTGCTGGCGGCCGCACCCAATCTGATCGCGGTCGGGCGTCTTGGGGTCGGCCTGGACAACATCGACCTGCCGGCGGCCGCGGCACGGGGCGTGGTGGTGGTGGCGCCCCTCGAGGCGAACGCGACCAGCGTGGCGGAGTTGACCCTCGGATTCATGCTCGCTCTGGCTCGCAAGATTCCGCAGGCGGACCGCTCGACCAAAGCGGGAGGATGGGATCGCCAAGGCTGCACGGGCAGCGAGCTGGATGGGAAAACGCTGGCCATTTGCGGTTTCGGCCGGATCGGCCGCCTCGTGGCTGTTCGGGCTCGCGCCTTTGGGCTGCGCCTCTTGGTGTTCGATCCCTACGCGAAATCGGATCTGGCGGCTTTGCGGGAAACGAACGCCACTCTTTGCGTCACCCTGGAGGAATCTCTGGCCACAGCCGATTTTGTGACCGCGCATCTGCCGCTCACCGCCGAGACGCGCGGTCTGTTCGGGACGCGAACGCTGGCGCAGATGAAACCAGGCGCTTTCTTCATCAACACCTCGCGCGGCGGGGTGGTGGATGAAGTGGCGCTGCTGGCGTCATTGCGCAGCGGTCATCTCGGCGGCGCCGCTCTCGATGTTCGGGAGACCGAGCCGCCCGCCGTGCGCCTGGGCCTCGAGGCATTGGGGAATGTCATCCTCGCACCGCACATTGGCGCGGCCACGTTTGAAGCTCAGACCCGCACTTTTGATGTGGTGGCTTCCGACATCGACCGGTTGCTGCAGGGCGAAGCGGCGGTTCACTTCGTCAACTTTCCGCGCCCGCATCGCTCGCCAGAATCGTGAGCTGGCCGATGGCGTCGGCAGCATGGTTCGCCGGCGTTTCAGTTTGAACCGAACAGGCGATCGTGATGTCGATTCCGGGAAACCGCGACCGCCCGGCGCCCCAGTCCGCGAACCATTGGCGGACTATTTGCGCAGGTCCTTGACGAAACTCACCAGGGCTTTCAATTCGTCGGCGGTGAGCTTGTCTTTGAACGGAGGCATCGCGAGATTCCCATCGGGCTTTTTTTTGCCCTCCAGGATTTGCTTCTCGATTTCGTTCTCGAGAATCTTGCTCACGGTCAGGTCCTTCACCCCGAGTTTCCTGGCCACGGGGGTCTTGGCTGTCCCGTCTTTGCCGTGACAGAGCGCGCAATGCTTGGCGAAAAGAGGCTCGGCTTGAATGGTGAGCGCGCCGTTCACGACGGTGGTCATCCATCCGGCGAGAGCCGCCGCCATCAGCAGTATTTTCATTCGTCGAGGTCTCTTTAGCCGGTTCTCTCCGCTGCTGCAATTCTCATTTGACCCTGGACACGTTCCATAAAGGGTCAAAATACTGAGGGGTGCGCAGGATAGAACACACGATGCCCTCACCCCGTCCCCACTGCCGTTGAATTAAGCGAGAAGGGGTCAAAATACAGC
>CAYHFE010000687.1:0-4018 GCA_964355375.1 uncultured Verrucomicrobiota bacterium | reverse complement strand
CCGACAGAACAATCAGGGTTCGACGGAGTCTCACCCCACCCAAGTTCATGGAAAGTTTCCATTCGATCGGCCCGCGCCTCGGGACCATGAACTCAGACCAACCTTCAACATGGAGCGTTGAGCGCCTCGGTGCTTCCGCGACGGCCTGGTTGCCGCTAAGGTGGATTCGATCGGGCGGCGCTGGATCGCAAGAGGGCTTCGACCTCATCGCGGGTCGGCATGCTGGGCTGCGCTCCGGCTCGCGTGACGGAGAGGGCGGCAGCGGCGGTGGCGAACCGTCCGGCGTCCCGCTCGTTCTGGCCGGAGGCCAAGGCCCAGGCAAAAGCGGCGTTAAACGCGTCGCCGGCCGCGGTCGTGTCCACGACGGGCACCGGGATGGCCGGCCAGAAATGGCTCTCCGCCTCGCTCAGAAGGAGCGCGCCCTGCGCGCCCATCTTAACGATCATTCGCCTCGCTCCACGGCGACGCAGTCTCTGGGCAAGATCTTCCGCTTCCGCTCGGGAGAGGTGCCCCGGCGGCGAATGAGTGAGGATGGCCAATTCGGTTTCGTTGGGGGTGAGATAATCCACGCAGGCCAGGAGAGTGTCGGAGAGCGGCTGCGCCGGGGCGGGGTCGAGGATGACCATGGCACCCGCGTCTTTCGCGATCCGCGCGGCCGCTTCCACGGTGGGCAAGGGAATCTCGAGTTGGAGAAGGACCAGCCGGGCGGAGGCGATGACGGCCTGGCTGCGCGTCAAAGCTTCGATGCCGAAGGTGCCGTTGGCTCCGGGAACGATGACGATTTGGTTTTGCCCGAGCCCATCGATGGCAATGCTGGCCACGCCGCTCGAAATGTGGGGGTCGCAATGCACCTGGGACACGTCCGCGCCGGCCGCCGCCAGGTTCTGTCGGAGCCAGTCCGCCTGCGCGTCCTGGCCCACTTGACCGATCATGCTGACCTGGCCGCCGAGGCGGGCGATGGCGTAAGCCTGATTCGCTCCTTTGCCACCGGGATAGACCTGAAAACTCCGACCCGTGACCGTTTCGCCCGGAACCGGGAAACGCGCCAGGTTGATGACAAAATCGGCATTTAGACTGCCGATGACCACGATGGATGAGTTCATGGGGTTGCTCGGTTCCTCCCTTGGCCCAGCCGGTATCGGTACTGATCGAGGATCACCGCCGCGACGATGACCAATCCCGTGACCAAGCGCTTGGTCTCGTCTTTGGCGCCGACCGCCGCCAGTCCGGAATTCAAGACCGCGATGATCAGGACGCCAAAAAAGGTGCGGAGAACCGAGCCTCGGCCTCCCATCAAGCTCGTGCCGCCAATGACGACGGCGGCGATCGCCTGCAGCTCAAAGCCCGAGCCGGCATTCGGGTTCGCCGACTGAAAGCGGGATGTGTCAATCACGGCCGCCATGGCGACGAGGACGCCGGTGAGCAAAAAGACGGCGATCTTGAGCGGGCGCGGATCGATGCCGGAAAGACGGACGGCTTCTTCGTTGGTGCCGATGGCGATCAAGTAGCGCCCGAAGACGGTCCGCGACAGGACCGCCTGGCTAACGATGACGAGGGCGAGGGCGAGCAAGAACGGCAGGGACAGGCCGAAGACGGCGGTTTCCGCGATGCCCTCGATGGCCGAGCCAATGTACTGAGTCTGCGAGCGCGTGAAGAAATGCGCTCCGCCGCGGCCCATTTCCAACATGCCGAGAGTGACAATGAAGGAGGGCAAACGCCAACGCATCGACACCCAGCCATTAAAGGCGCCGCAGGCCAATCCGGCGGCGAGGGTCGCCGGGATCGCCAGCCCCAAAGGCCATTTCCATTGGACGAGGCTGACGCCGAGGACCGCGCTGCACAGGCCCAGGACCGAGCCCACCGAAAGGTCAATCTCCGCGATGATCAGGATAAAAGTCATCCCGGTGGCCACGAGGATGGCCGACGGGATCTGATTGGCGATGGTGCGGAAGGTGGTGGCGCTGAAGAAATGCTCGGTGCTGAGACTGAAGACCAGAATCAAGACGGCCAAGGCCAGAACCATGCCCAAGTAATCGGCGGCCCAGCGACGCCATTCGGAGCGTGGTTCGGAGCGGGGCAGGGGAGTGGGAGGGTGGTTCATAGACGGATCGACCTGTAGCCGCTCAATGCGGCGGCCATGATTCTGTCCTGGTTGAATTCGTCGCGTCCGAACACGGCGGCGATCCGGCCCGCGGACATGACGGCAATGCGATCGCACAGCGCGAGCAGTTCCTTCAGGTCCGAGGAGACGACGAGAATCGCCTTGCCCTTGTCCGCGAGCGCGGTCAACAACTGATAAATCTCGAACTTGGCCCCCACATCAATGCCGCGCGTCGGTTCGTCGAAGATCAAAATGTCGCAATCGCGCGCCAGCCATTTGGCCAGGACCACCTTCTGCTGATTGCCCCCGCTCAATTCGACGACCGTTTGTTCGGGAGAGGCGCAGCGGACGTCCAGGATCTGCGCCCAGCGCGCCGCTTCCTCGCGTTCCGCCGCAGACTTGAGCCATCCGCCTCGCCGGCTGAGCCGTCCCAGGCACATCAGGGTCATGTTCATCCGCACCGGCCAGGGCAGCAGCAGGCCCTGTTCTTTGCGGTTCTCCGTCAGCAACGCCAGACCGTGGCGCACGGCGTCGCGCGGCGACGTGAAGCGGACCGGTTGCGCCGAACCGTGCAGAAACACCCGCCCCGCCTCGGTCGGGTCAGCTCCGAAAATGGCTCGCATCGTTTCGGTTCGTCCGGATCCGAGCAAGCCGGCGAAACCCAGGATCTCGCCGCGGCGCGCGGCGAAACTGACCTCCTGCACCGCTGGCCTCGCTTGGAGCGATTCCACTCGCAACGCCTCCGGGCCGAACGGTGGACGGTGTCGATCCCCCGCCGGGCGGAGATCGCGCCCCACCATCAGCCGGACAATCTCGTCGGCGGAAATCTCCGTCGCGGGTCGCGTGGCGACCACCGCGCCGTCGCGGAGCACGGTTACCCGGTCGGCGATGCGTTGGATTTCCTCCAAGCGATGGGAGATGTAGATGATGCCGGTGCCGCCGGCTTTGAGCTTGGCCAATTGGAGGAAGAGCCGCTCCATTTCAGGATCGGTCAAGGCCGCCGTCGGTTCGTCGAGAATGAGCACGTCGCAGCGGCGCGAGAGGCCCGCGGCGATTTCGATCAATTGCTGTTGCCCGATGCCGAGCGATTTGACGAGCCGGCTCGGGTCCAGGGATTCGAGCCCGACCTGGGCGAGAACGCTCCGGGCGGTGCGATTCATCCCGTCATAATCAATCCAACCGCAGCGATGAGGAATATGACCGAAGAAGAGGTTCTCGGCCACGGAGAGGTTGGCGATGAGATTCAATTCCTGGAGGACGATGCGCACGCCGTGCCGTTCCGCATCAGGTTTGCTCGTTGGGGCATAAGGCTGGTTCTTCAGGCGCAGCGTGCCCGCATCCGGCTCGGTTAATCCGGCGATGATGCGCACCAACGTGCTTTTCCCGGCCCCGTTTTCGCCAATCAACGCGTGAATCTCGCCCGATCGAAGGTCGAAGTTGACCTCGATCAGCGCGGGCGCGGCGTAGGTCTTGCCCACACCCAAAACGGCGAGGAGAGAGGCGGAAGGGCGATCCTGGGTTGGCTCGATGGCAATCATGGGTCCGGCAATTCGGACCCGAGTATAGGAGAATCGATTTCGGAATGCTTCCAAAACTTTCCATTCGTGGTTCAAGGTCTTGATGCGCGCCAAATCTGGTGCCGAGGCTTTCCATGAACCGTGTTTGCTTGAGTGGGGAGCGCGGCCGTCCCGGCTGCACCGGTCGGCGTCTCGCCGACCGGAATCAAGCTGGTCCACCTCCACGAGGGTTCGGCGGGACGCCGAACCCGGCAGGCGAGACGCCCGCGCTCCCCAGCGCAGCTTCAGGTTCATGGCCACGATTCACGTCCAATTTTTGGAGGTGTCCGCTACCCATGAACCGTATTTGTTTGAGTGGGGAGCGCGGCCGTCCCGGCTGCACCGGTCGGCGTCTCGCCGA
>CAYHFE010000686.1:0-4025 GCA_964355375.1 uncultured Verrucomicrobiota bacterium | reverse complement strand
ACCGGAATCAAACTGATCCACCTCCACGAGTGTTCGGCGGGACGCCGAACCCGGCCGGCGAGACGCCCGCGCTCCCCATCGCTCCTTCGAGTTCATGGTTCCAAAGCGAACCGGCAAGGCTGGGCGGCTCTCCCTGAACCTCGTCGGAGCCGGTCACGAGACGGATTCTTTCGAGGCGAATCAGAGACTCCTCAGGTTGTCTTTTGCGAGATGAAAGGGTTGCATGATTTGGAAATCTCCACTAATCAATCCGCGATGTTTCCACCCAAACAGCTACGGTCGGCGAGGGCTTGCGCCCTGCGGTGCCGCCCTGGGCAATCTTGAAAGGCACGTCGATGAATCGTTGGATCCTGTGGCTGTCTTTGGTCGTCGGCGTTGGGGCGGCCAGCGCTCCGCCTGTCCGCGGCGCGGATTCCCTCCTGATCACCGAGTTCATGGCCGTGAACGAAACGGTTCTCAAGGACGACACTGGCGAGTACTCTGATTGGATCGAGATCTACAATCGTGGGACGAACGTGGTCAACCTGTCGGGCTACTACCTCACCGACGAAGCCGCCCGCCTCACGAAGTGGCGTTTTCCCTCGACCAATCTGCTGGCGGGCCGTCATTTGCTGGTCTTCGCCTCGGGACTGGACCGATCCGTTTCCGGCAAATCATTGCACACGAATTTCAAGCTGGACGCAGCTGGCGAATACCTGGCCCTGGTCCGCCCAGACGGTGTCACGGTCGCGTCCGAGTTCGGGCCCACTTATCCACCCCAACAGCGGGATCGGTCTTTTGGCCTGGCGGTCGAGGATGTCAACGCCAAGTTCTTGGTCGCTCCGGGCACGCCGGCGAGGGTGCTGGTTCCGACCGCGAACCTCGAGACGACCTGGATGCAGTCCCACTTTGACGATTCCGCCTGGGTGCTCGCCTCCGCCGCCGTCAAGTACGACCGAAATGTCGGCGCCCTGAGTTATGACAACGTCAGTGGCACCGACATTGAGACGCAGATGTCTGGCGTGAACTCGAGCGTGTTCATTCGAATTCCGTTCTTGGGAATTGACTCCGCCGGGGTGACCGACTTCCAGCTCTTGCTGCGGTATGACGACGGGTTTGTCGCCTATTTGAATGGCCAGGAGATTGCCCGTCGTCTGGCTCCGGCGTTGCCGCAATGGAATGCGACGGCGACGGTGTCCCGCTCCAACGATCTCGCGCTCGTGAAGGAGAGCATCAACTTGATTGACCGGCTGAGCCTGCTCCAGCCCGGGACCAACGTCCTGGCCATCCAGGGAATGAACCGCTCGATTTCGGATGTCGATTTCCTAATCTCACCGGAGTTGCTGGCGCGCGGGGTGAACGTCGTGACCAACGTCCAACGATTCTTCGCGACGCCCACGCCCGGTGCGGCCAATACTTCCGGTCTGCCCGGCAACGCCGGCCGGGTGAGTTTCTCCCCGTCGGCCACCACTTTTGTCAACCCGCTGACCGTGGTCTTGGAGGCGGGCGATGCAGATGCCGGCGCCGTTATCCGCTATACCTTGGATCGGACGGTCCCGACGGAAGTGTCCCCGACCTACGCCGGTTCCATCACGCTCACGAACAGTTCGTTGATCCGGGCTCGAGCGTTCGTTCCCGGCTTGTTACCTGGACCGGTCCAGACGGAGGGCTACTTCGCTCTCAGCAATAATGTTGTGAACGTGTCGTCGGACCTCCCGATTTTAGTGATCCACAGCTTTGGGGGCGGGCGGGTCAACGGCACGGCTTACAACGGAGCGTTCCTCATGGTTCACGAGCCCGTCCGGGGCCGGAGTTACCTGACGAACACGCCGCACTTGGTGACGCGGGCTGCCTTCAAAGACCGGGGTTCGAGCACCGCCGGGCAGACGAAAGCGAACTACGCGGTTGAGCTCTGGGACGAAGCCGACCAGGCGCGGAATCTCTCCCTCGTGGGCTTGCCGGCGGAGTCGGACTGGGTCTTTCACGCGCCGTATAATTTTGACCCGGCGCTCTTTCGGAATCCGCTGGCTTATGAAATGGGGCATCAACTGGGCCGCTACGCGTCACGCTACCGCTTTGTCGAAGTCTATATTAACGGTACCTCGACCACCGGACCGCTCGCCGCGGCGAACTACGCGGGCGTTTACAATATTTTGGAGAAGATCAAAGTGGGCCAGGATCGGGTTGATATCGATCCGTTGCGGCCGGGCGATGTGCAAGCGCCGGAAGTCACCGGCGGTTACTTGCTCAAGATCGATCGGCTCGATCCGGGAGATGGCGGACTGAACGCGGGTGGAAGATCCATCGCCTATGTGGATCCGAAAGAGCCGGACATCGAATTGCCGGAGCGCGATCCGCAGGAGAAGTACATCATCGGCTATCTGAACTCATTCTGGACTGCGCTGCGCGGGACCAATTTTACGGACGCCATCCTGGGCTACGCTCCCTTCATCGATGCCAAGGCCTGGGTTGACCACCACATCGTCGATTCGCTCACCTGGAACGTGGACGCGCTTCGGCTGAGTTCTTATTTTCACAAACCGCGGAATGGACCGTTGGTCTATGGTCCGTTGTGGGATTTTGACCGGAGTCTGGGCTCCACGGATGGACGCGACGTCAATCCGAGAGTCTGGGGCGACACGTTTTTCACGGATTCGTGGTGGGCGCGGCTCTTCCGCGCCCCGGACTTTTGGCAGAAGTGGATTGATCGCTGGCAAGACGTCCGGCAAGCGCAGTTCAGCGACCGGAGCATGATGGCCATCATCGACAGTCTGGCCGCCCAGGTCGAAGAAGCGGCGCCGCGCGATTTCACGAAATGGCGCCAAACCAAACGAGGGGGGACTCAGGCGAGCGAAGTGAGCTTCACCAAGAATTGGCTGGCCAATCGCCTCAATTTCTTCGACACCAATCTTCTGAGCAAACCGGTCTTCAGCCACGGAGGCGGTCAGCTTGACGCTGGTTTAGCGCTGACCATGACCGCGCCGATCGGGGCGACGGTTTATTACACGGTGGACGGGACTGATCCAAGGCTCTCCGGAGGTCAGCTCTCTCCGACGGCCCTGATCTATTCCGGGCCGGTCGGTTTGGTGAACACCTCGACCATCATCGCGCGTTCGCGAAATCTCAACCACAAGAACCTCACGGGCGCCAACAATCCGCCGATTTCGAGTCCCTGGTCGGGTGTGACCCGCGCGCGGTTCACCCGGTTTCGCATGGTTGAGTGGGGCTGGCTCGCGGTGGAAGAGATCATGTTTGATCCGAGTGGCCCGTCGGCTGCCGAACGTCAGGCTCATCCAGACTGGACGAGCGACGATTTCGAATTCGTGGAGTTGAAGAACGTCAGCGCCGGGACGGTGGATTTGTCCGGCGCGCGGTTTGTCCGCGGGATGGACTTCGCTTTTGGCGGCGCGGGCCTGGAGACGTTGGGTTCCGGCCAGTTTCTGGTCTTGGCGAAGAATCCGGCGGCCTTCGCCAGCCGGTATGGATCGCGCGCGAACGTGATCGGTCCGTTCGGCGGCACACTCGACAACAACGGCGGCAAATTGGAAGCGGTCAACGGGGCTGGGGACGTAATCCTGGAGGTCGAGTATCGACCGGGCTTGAGCCCGGTGGCGCGCGGCCACGGCTATTCGCTGGTGTGGGGTGCCGCGGCGAACCCGTCGCTCCCGACCGGCCTCGGGCCTGGTTGGCGTTCGAGCGCGACGGCGGGCGGTTCGCCCGGAGCGGATGACCCGACCCCGACGGCACTGCCGGCGGTGTTGGTCAACGAGGTGCTCGCCAATACCGATCGCAAGGATGCCATTGAATTGATGAATACCCTGACTGTTCCAGCCAACATCGGCGGATGGTTTCTGACCGATGATCGGCGGGTGCCGAAGAAATTCCGGATTCCGGATGGGACGATCATTCCGGCGGGCGGATTCCGGGTATTCAATGAGGACGATTTCAACTCGGGCAAAGGAAATGACGGACGATTTTCCTTCAGCCGATTGGGCGAAGAGGTCTTTCTGTTTTCCGCGGATCGCAGCGGCAACCTTTTGTGGTAC
>CAYHFE010000685.1:0-4033 GCA_964355375.1 uncultured Verrucomicrobiota bacterium | reverse complement strand
TATCTGAAGGCCAGCGATACGCCGAAGCATGATCCGACCAAGCTGGGCTGGTTCACCTGGAGCCGCTACCATGGCAACGGCAGCAAGACCTCGGGAACTTGGGAGGAGGTGTTTGGCAAGCAGCCCTGGCCCACCGATGCGCGCAAGGCGATGGGTGCTTACTACACCGGGGAAGACATCGAAATCGTGGTGCGCAAGGCGAAGGAGGCGTTGAACATCCCCATGTACGCCAACGCCTGGTGCGGCGAATCTCCCTGCGACGCGGAATACATGGACATCTTCCACATCGGGTGCCCGAGCCTGGAAGGGATGGGGCCGGACAACTACGGTGAAGTGTTGCACAAGTATATCAGGCCCTGGAACACTCTCGTGCAGCCCGAGTTCTCGCCGGCGGAGCATTATTTCCGAGCGCTCTCCATGGGCGCGCTGCTGGTGGGGCAGTATTGGCAGCCGGAAGTGGAATTGATGCGGACCCAAGCGACGTTTGATCTGTTGCGGACGATGGAGCCGCTGCTCGTGCAGAAGCGAAATCCTGGTGACCTGCTTGGCTTTACTCCGGTGCTGGACAAGAAGCTGCACAAAGCCGGGTCCACCTGGGAGCAAGACTACCAGAATCTCAAGGTCACGTTCACGGCCACGGTGGATCATCTGCCGGGCGAGACCGAATGGCGCGATTCCCGTTTGCACACCGCCGGTCCCTTGTTGAACGGCATCGGCCTCATCATCCGGATGGGACCGGACGATTACATCATCACGGCCACCAAGATTGATGTGGACCTGCGCCGCGCGGACGGCAGTGACCTCAGCGTGGCGTGGGCCGAGCAGGGCCACTTCGAGCAAGGCCGGTGGGTGAAGCACGGGCCGGCTGCGGTCGAGACCACCGGCCAGTCGCTGAAGCTGCGCTTTCCGAAGGAGAATCTTAAGTATGGGCAGATCCGGGTGAAGGTGAAATAAGAAGGAAACAGACGAACCATGAAAGAAAAGCGACCTTCCATGCTCCTGTTTGTTGCGCTGGGCGGCCTGACGGCCGCGCTCGGTGAGGGTGCCGTCCGGCCTCCGGTGATCGAGAAGAAGGCCAGGATGGAGGCGCCAGCACTGGCACGGCCGATTGATTCCATCCAGATCGATGCCGAGCAGAAGATAAGTGGGGTCGAGTTCAAGCCCGGCGCGACGGAAACGCTGCCGGTCCATCCGGGGACACGGTTGCTCAAGAGCGGTAAGCTGGTGGTGGAGATCGACGATCCGGCCGCGGCGGCGCACAATCGCTTTAATCGAAGTGCTCGGAGATTCTCCCCCGTGGCCATGGTGCTGCGCGCACAATTCGACGGCAAGGACTTCTTCTATTCGCCCATCGATGGCGGGGCCTATGGTTGGGTCGGCGGTGCGCCCATGGAATTCGACTTGGGTGAAAACGTGATGAACAAACCGCCCGGATTTGCCGAAGCCGTGGAAAGGGCCACGGATGGAAGTGGCGACTTCCTGAAGGTCGGCGTGGGAATTCTCCGCAAGAACACCGCTGGCTACAACTGGGGACATGACTATCCGGCCGTGGAGCTGGCTGAGACACAAGCCGCCTGGGATGCGCGCGGTGACCGGGTCACCTTTCGACAGAAGCTGAAAGGGACGGCCAATGGTTATGCCTATGAATTGGAGGAGACGCTCCGGGTGCGCGACCACCAGATGATCATGCAGTACCGGCTGAAGAATACGGGCCGGAAGTCCCTTGCCACGGAACAGTATCTCCACAATTTTCTGGTCTTTTCCGACCAACCTGTCGGGCCCGCTTATGAAGTCCACCTGCCTTACCGTTTCCAACTGGAGGGAAATCCGGGACCGGCGATTCGTCGCACACCGGGCCAAGACGTGCTGGAGTTCTGGAAACCACTACCGGCGGGCGTTAAGTTCCGTCTTTCCACCCCACCTGGATACTCCGGGCCAAACGCTCTGACCGTCAGACAAACTGAGGTGAAGCAATCGCTCACGATCGAGGCTTCGCTCCCATCGAACGCGGTTGACTTGTGGTGTACCGACCGGCAGCTCTCGCCAGAAATGCTGGTCCTCGTGGCCCTGGAGCCCGGCCAAGAGAAGCGATGGACCAGAACCTACACCTTTTCCAGAATCATCCCGTAACCCAGCACTATTCCAGATATGAAATCCTCCCCGACAGAATATCGGCGGCGCACCTTTCTGCGCTGGGGTTTGCGTTTGACGGCCGGGGTGCCTTTTGCCCTGGCCGGCACCCGGGACGTGTTGGCCGAGGCCGCCGGGATCGCGCTTCCCTCGGTCGCTCCGACGGGGGGTGGCGGCGCCCAGGGTCGAGTCGCCATCGTTCCGTGTGTGTCCTATGGCGCGGAGGTGGATTCGGTGCTGAGGAAGAGCTTTGATCTGCTGGGAGAGATCTGGGAACAGCCGACCTGGGGAAGATCGAAGTGCTGGGCCTGCCTCTGGAGAAGGCGCGCTATCGGTATCCGGGGACCTCTGATGCCGAACACAATCGGGGAGAAGAAGAGAAAGAGTGAGTCTGACCAACCAACAATGTATTATCACTCGACCATGATGACCTTATGAAAAATCAACCAGGAACATTGGGGATGAGCCGCCGCGAGATGCTCGCTTCGGCAGGTCTGGCCGCCACGGGCTGGATGATGCTAAACAACGCCGTCGGGGCGGACAATCCCGGCGTCAACGTCGAGGACCGCGGTTCCAGTATCCGCATCACCGGCCTGAAGACTTATCCGATCGGCGGCACCCGCGTGCTGATCAAGATCGAGACCAATCGCGAGGTCTTTGGCTGGGGTGAAATCTCGCAACTGGTGCCGAAGGCCGCCGTGGCTTTGGTGGAATCCATGTTCAGCTTGATCGAGGGAGAGAACCCGACGCGCGTCGAGCATCTCTGGCAGAAGCTCTATCGAGCGCATCGGGACTTCCGGGGCGGGGCGTTCATGGTCCACACCATTTCGGCCATTGACATGGCCCTCTGGGACATTGCCGGCAGGCTCTACGGCGTGCCGGTTTATCGCTTGCTGGGCGGGCCGTGCCGCGACAAGATCCGAGTCTATCCGACCCCGAAAGCGACCAAGACCGGCGCGGGAGGACCGTTTCCGTATTCGGGCGACCCCAAAGACATCCAAGCGCTGGTCAACCGCGTGAAGGACGCCCGCAAGCAGGTTGGGCCCGATGGAACCGTGATGTTCGACGCCCACTGCTGCATCCCGCCCGCGACGTTGATTCAGTTCGCCAACGCCATCGAACCTTACGACGTGTTGTGGATCGAGGAACCCGCCGTGCCCGGTAACATCGAGGTCTTCAAGCGACTCAAGCAGCAGATCAAAGTCCCCCTCGCCACGGGCGAGCGCGACCGGACCATCTGGGAAGTGATTCCGTATCTGCAGAACAATGCGGTTGATATTCTGCAGCCCGATTGCGCGCACGGCGGCGGGATCAGCCAGATCAGGAAGATCGCCACACTGGCCGAGGCCTACCACACTTCCATCGCGCCGCATTCGATCGCCTCGTTCCTCGGTGTGACGGCCAGTTTTCACGCGACGGCGGCGGTCCCGAATTTCCTTATCCACGAGTTCTATCCGCAAGGCTTTGACGGGATTCTCCGCAAGAACTGGGAGGTGGACAAGGACGGTTACGCCTCGTTGCCGCAAGGCCCGGGCCTCGGCGTGGAAGTGGACGAGGTGGCGCTGGCCAAAGTGGATCCGAATAAAAAGTTCAAGTGGCCGGGCGCGAAGTATCCTGACGGCTCGATCGCTGACTACTGACAGACCACCAACGAATTCACCCAATCTTGATCAACCATGATGAAAACGAACCCGCCCGACCACCACCGACAATCGAAACTCGTCATTCGTCATTCCCCAAGCTCCGGTGGCGCTGAACTGGCTGACCAGCAGGAAATCATTGTTCGCCGGCTGCTCCCAATCAATCACGCGCAACCGCTCTGTCTTTTGCCCGCCGCGCTCGCGGTCCGGCACGGACACCTTGATGCCTTCCTTGAGCAGCAGATACACCTCGCGGTTCGCCG
>CAYHFE010000684.1:0-4063 GCA_964355375.1 uncultured Verrucomicrobiota bacterium | reverse complement strand
TTCATGGCCTCAACTCACGTCCAATTTTTGGAGGTGTCCCCTCTCCATGAACCTGGGAGGAGGTAACGAGACTCACAATTTTGAACCAACGAGTCAGAGTCTCCCGGCGTCGTCTCCTCCGCGAGAAGACGTGGTTCATGGGCCCAAGGCGCGCCAAAACGGGCGTCGGGGATTGCCAAAATCCGGCCGATGCGCCGGAGGTTCCGCCCACTGCAAGTCGCTTTCGCGGCTCAGTCCGCGCCCGACGGTTCATGACTTCCTGACCGGACGACAAACTTCCTGCCTCAGCCAACCCATCCCCGAGGCCAACGCTCAGAGGATTTCCTTATCTTTAGTATTTTAATTATTGCTGTTCGTCTTCAACTCTGTCAGCTTGTTTCTGACAGCCACAGACAACCATCGGACATGCCTGGGTCAACCGTGATCCGGAGCGTCTCGACGTGGTGCTTGTCTGTGTCGTTATGCTGCCGAAACAACCCAAAACCCAAAGCAAAGGACACGATATGCGTAGATTCATCACAGGCTGGCTGGCGTCGTTGCTGGTCGCGGCCGCACAAGCGGGGACCGCGACCTACAACTTTGATACCGATCCCAGTTCCCTACTCACCATCTCCGGCAACAACCCTCAACCGTGGCAATCGTCGGGCGGCAAGACCGGGGGCTTCCTCGCGGTCACCTATCCCGAGGGAAGCCAAAATACCACCGTGGTCTTTCCCGATATTGATGCGGGCAAAGTCGTGACGGCTTTCACTTTCGAATGCGATCTGCGCGTCGGCAACAGCGCGGGTGACCGGCCGGCCGACGGCTTCAGCATCAGCTTCGCCCGCGCCGGCGATCCGGTCTTGGTGGATCCGACGAGCACGAGCAACTTCGCCGTGGCTGGCGGACCGGAGAACGGCACCAAGACGGGCATTGCGATTTCCTTCGATACTTGGTCGGGCAACGCGCTGCCTGATGGCGCGGACCTCGAAGGAATCATCGTTCGCGTGGACAACAAGACGGTCCTGCGGCAGCCCATGCCAACGCGGAACGGCGCTTGCGATGACACGACCAGCATGCAGACTGGCCCCTACAATGCCGCTTACTGGGATGGAGGGGGCGATGCGGAGTCATCGGGTGCCTGGGCCGGACTCTGCTGGCAGCCGTTCTCCATCGATCTGGATGCCGCGGGCAAGTTGACCGTGAAGTACAAGAGCAAGACCATTCTCGATAAATATCAGACCACGTATTTCCCGACCGCGGGACGTTTGGTTTTGGCGGGACGGACGGGCGGAGCCAACGAAAACACGCATTTCGACAACATTAAGCTGACGACCATCTCGGTCACGCCCGACACGACAGCTCCGACTGCCCCGACCGCGCTGGCCTCGGCCGGGGTTTCGTCCCGCGCCGTGGCCTTCAAATGGAATGCCTCGACCGACGATTCGGGGAAAGTCGCGTATGAAATTGACCGCGATGGGACCATCATCACGCCGACGGCCATCACCGAAACCTCGTATTTCGACACTCCGGTCAAGCCCAATACCACCTTCATCTACAAGGTTCGGGCCGTCGATCCTTTCGGCAACAAGTCCGCGTTCAGTGCGGCGTTGACGATCAAGACCGAAGTCGAGACGCTGACGCCAACGACGGGGTTCCTGACCTTCGAAGCCTGGACCGGGATCGGGGGCACGCCGGTGGACAATCTCATCAATGACGCCAAATACGCCAGTCCGGCAGACATCGTGGCCTACGCCAGTGCATTAGACACGCGCACCGTCTTTCCGGATGACGGCCACGACAACTACGGCGGCCGCCTCAGCGGAATCTTCACTCCGGAAGAATCGGGCCAGTTTGAGTTTTTCCTCCGCAGCGACGATGCCTCGCAGCTTTTCCTCAGCACCGACGACAAAGTGGCCAACTTGCAGCAGATCGCCGAAGAAACCGGTTGCTGCGACGCTTATCACGAATCCGGTGATCCGGAAACCTCCGCGCCGATCGCGCTGGTTGCGGGGAAGAAGTATGCCATCCAAGTCCTCTGGAAAGAAGGCGGCGGCGGAGATTACGCCCAAGTGGCCATGCGAAAAGTGGGCAACACGACGGCGGCGGCGGCGTTGACGCCGATTCCTGGGCGGTTCTTCTCGACCTCGTTGGATCCGGCCCATGGCCCACCGCTCATCAAAGAATCGCCCAAGTCCGTGACCGTGGCGGCGGGGGCGTCGGCGACCTTTACAGTGACGGCGATCGGAACCCAGCCCGTGACCTACCAATGGCAGCGATCCGGCAAGGATATCCCGGGGGCCACGAGCGCGAGCTACACCGTCGCCAGCGCCGGCGCCGCGAACTTCGGCACCTACTCGGTGACGGTCCGGAATTTCGAAGGATCGATCGTCAGTTCGGGGGCCATCCTCACGGTCACGGGATTGCCGACCGCCCTCTTCGTCTATGCCAGCGGCGGTCCCAACGCCTCCGATTTGGCGGCGATGGACCGCATTCAATCGCTCGGTTTACAGGTCGCAGGCATCGGAGCCGCCACCTCGGTCACTGCTGACGCGGCCGGCAAGGCGCTGGTCGTCATCTCCTCGACCGTGGCCTCCGGTGACGTGGGTGACAAATTCCGTCAGAGCACCGTCGGCGTCGCCAAATGGGAAGCCGCCCTGCAAGATAACTTCGACGAAACCGATCGGGCGAACGACGCGGATGGCACCACTCGCGGCACGACCGCCACCCAGGCGCAGTTGAAGATCGTCAAGGCCGATCATCCGCTGGCCGCCGGATTGCCGTTGGGCTTGGTGAGTTTCAGCAATGGCCAGGACGCCAGTTGGGGTGTGGTTGGAAAGGGTGCCACCGTCATTGCCACGATCGCGGATGATCCGACCCACGCGGCCATTTACGCTTATGACACCGGCGCCACGCTCTTCGACAGCACGAAATCGCCCGGACGCCGCGTCCATTTCTCGGGCGGCGATAATAGCTTCGCCGGGTTGACCGCGGACGGTCTCAAACTCTTCGATGCCGCCATCCGTTGGGCGGGCAACATCAGCGCCACCCCGGCCCCGGATTCGTCGAAACGCACCTATGGCATTGGTTTGAACTTCGGATCGAATGAAGCCAACGGCGCCCTCGCCGCTGGCGGCGCCGGTGGCATCCCGGGAATCGCCCAGGGCAACTGGAACAACCTGGCCGGACAGAATGGAACCAATTCAACCATCGTCGCCGACGCCGGAGGCAAAGCGGATCCGACCGCCGCCCGGGTGACCTGGACATCCAACGGCACCTGGGCCTCCACCGGCCGAGGAGAAGAGAACAATAAGTTCCCGACCAACAGCGTTGAGCGCGCCCTCATGACCGGATACCTGGACACCGGGAACGCGACCACGACGACCGTGACCATCTCCGGTCTGCCCAACAGTCTGACCGGCGGCGGATACGACGTTTATGTGTATGCCATGGGCGGCGTGGGCGGTCGTGGTGGTGCCTATCGCATTCTGGATGCGAACACCAAGACGGTGCTCAAGGACTACGTCAAAGCACAGACTCCGACCAACACGACCGCGTTCGCGCAGGTGCCGGTGCCTCCACCTTCCGGCACGCACGGAGTGGGCACCTACATCCTGTTCAGCGGCCTCAGTTCGTCGAGCATTATCATCGAGGCGACCACTCAGGCGGCGGGAACGGCCTTTGGCGCCACACCGCGCGCGCCGATCAACGCGGTTCAGATCATCAGCCCGCCGAGCTCGACGCCAGCTCCGGTCATCACCAAGATGGCCAAGAATGCGGACGGATCGATCACCATGGAGTGGTCTGGTGGCGGCACGTTGCAGGCGGCTGCGGCGATCACCGGACCATGGCAGGATGTGGCGGGAGCGACCAGCCCTTACAACTTCAAGCCAACCAGTCCGGCCCTGTTCGGACGGATCAAGAAGTAGTCCGAGAAGACTGCTTAATTCTCACACAAAGAGGCCGGACCGCGAGGTTCGGCCTCTTTTTTGCGTCGGGAAAGGAAAGGCAGCAGTTCTCATTTCGACAAACAAGTATGTAGTCCCGGCTTCAGCCGGTCGCCACGTGAAAACCGGCTGAAGCC
>CAYHFE010000683.1:0-4067 GCA_964355375.1 uncultured Verrucomicrobiota bacterium | reverse complement strand
GGATGTCCGCGCAGCGTTGGAACTGGCCGAAAAGCTGGTCGTCGAGATCGTTGCGGTCGGTCAGCACCACCAGCGTCGGGTTCTGCATCGCCGGATGGCGGATGATCCGCGCCGAATAAAACAGCATGGAAAAGCTTTTCCCGGAACCCTGCGTGTGCCAGACCACACCCGCGCGGCGGTCGCCCGGCTTGCCGTCGTGCATTCTCCCTGCCCAATACGTGCCGCGCTCCACCATCAAGTCCCCGGTGCCACGCATTCCGCTGGCCCGGATGGTTTCCTCGACCGCCACATTCACCGCGTGGAACTGATGGTAGCCCGCGATGATCTTGTGGATGGCGCCCGTGTCCGGGTTCTCTTCAAAAACGATGAAGTGATGGAGCAACTGAAGGAATCGTTCACGCTGAAACACTCCCCGGATCAAGACCTCCAGTTCCAATCCATTGGGTGGAGCATCATGCTCCCGCCATACCTTGAACCACTCCTGGTTCGCCGTCACGGAACCCATGCGCGCCTGAAGGCCGTCGCTCACCACCAGCGCCGCGTTGTAATGCAGCAGCGAGGCAATCTCCGCCTTGTAGGTTTGGAGCTGCGCGTAGGCGCTCCAGATCGTCGCGTCCTCATCCGCCGCGTTCTTCAGCTCGATCAGGCCCAGCGGCAGGCCGTTGACGAAGACCACGATGTCCGGCCGCCGGTTGTGCTGCCCCTCGATCACCGTGAACTGGTTCACCGCCAGCCAATCGTTCGCGCGCACATCGCCAAAATCCACCAGCCGCACGGAGTCGCCCGCGATGCTGCCATCGGGCCGGGGATACTCCACCGGCACGCCATCGCGCAGCATCCGGTGAAAGGCGCGGTTCGTCTGCGTGAGCGAAGGCGTCCCCACCCGCAGCACCTTGCGCAATGCCTCCTCCCGCGCCTCCTCGGGAATGGCCGGGTTCAGCCGCCGGATGGCCTCGCGCAAGCGCCCCACCAGCACCACCTCACCAAACGAATCCCGCTCCGCCGCCGGTTCACCGGGCGCGAGATGCGGCCCGTGCCCGACCGCATAGCCCAGCTCCCCGAACCATTCGAGGGCGGCGTCTTCGACGATGGATTCGTTGAGGCTCATGCACCTGCCTCCTTCTCCAGCTTAAGCAATCGTGCCGACAAATCCGCAGGCGCGACAAAGACCATTTGCTTGCCCTTCTTGCGTTTCTCCAAGACACCGCGTTCGCCGAGATCGAGCAGGTCCGTGCGCGCGGTTTGATACACGACGTTGTGGCTCTTTTGGTGGCTGGCGAATGTGTAGCGCTGTCCCGGGTGCTTGAGCGCGTTGCGAATAATCTCCACTTGCCGATGATTGAACAAATCCAGCGCCCGCATGCGCGATTCCACGTCCTTCAAATCAGCCGTTTTTCGCTCGATGTAAGTATGCAGTTCGCGGACAGCCCGGCGAATCACCTGCGTCTGGGCGATTATGAAATACGTCAGGTCGTTATCATCCGTCTCCGTGTAGAGGAACGAGCGGCCATATTTCACTGGTGCTTTGCGCAGGATGTTGGAGATGGAGATGAACTCAAAAAGCCAGTAGCCGCTGTGCAGCATCGCCCAGTAAAACAATGCCCGCGCCGTGCGCCCGTTGCCGTCCACGAAGGGATGATCGTAGGCCAGCCAGAAGTGCAGGATGATCGCCCGCACCGCTGGATGAACGAAGTGCCCCGGCGTCTCGCCATTTGCGAAAGCGCACATCGCCAACATTCGCTCGGTTAGTTCCTCGGCCTGAGGCGGTGTGTGATAGACTTCGCCGAAGTCATCGCCCACCACCCGCTTCTCGTCGGCACGGCGCAAGCGCCCGGCTGCGGTCGGATCATCCAGCGTTTTCTCCGTCACCAACCGGTGAATCTGAAAAACCAGTTCCGGCGACAGCGCCGATGCTTTCAGCGCCCGGACGCGCTGCATCGTCAGGTAGTTGTTCAGGATCATCTGCTCGCTGTTGTCGCGCGGCTTGCGGCCCGAGCGGATCATCTCCTTGGCCACCTCTCGCGTCGTCACTGCGCCTTCGAGCTGGCTGGACGTGATCGCCTCCTCCATCAGCGAACTCACCAGATACCGGTCGCGCGTCTGCGGATTCGTGATCGGCTCCGGGATGCTCACCAACCCGCCCGCACCGAGATCGATCTGGTGGAGTTCCTCCATCACCAGCTCCGTCACGGCGAACTGAAACGCTCCCTGCACCGTGTCCTTCAGCGGGATTGGTTTCAGCGCATCCATCCGGGAAAGCTTTTGCACCATCCACCATTCCCGATGGCTGACTCCCGGCGGCGGCGTGTAGCGGCGCAGCTTGTCCCAGTGCAGATAATGCCGCTGCGTCTTCACCTCCCGCATCAAGGAAAAGAGCTGCATCATCCGCTCTGGCTGCTTCACTTCAGCCATCAGATCGTTCAGTTTGGGTGGTGTTTGCGGGATGCGCATCGGTTTCCTGTCAATGTTCTACTAATTCATTGCAGATTAGTAGAATGAGCGAAATGTGCAACTTAATACTAAAACGTTTCCTTTTAGTAGTTCCATGTCCGCCACGCTCAACTCCCCGCTCAGTAGTATTGGCAGCAGCGTGTCATCAAGACAAAATCCAGCGCGCCCCCCTCCCATAGCCTTTGGTCTCGACGAGGCCGAGGTGTTTCAGCGCGGTCAGTTCATTCTTGATCTCCCATTACACCAAGGTTTCGCGCATATTCGTTTTGGGTAGTGCCCGTTCGGCCGGCCACGAATTTCCATCCCTCTTGCTCTTCGACGGTCAGTTCTCGGAGCATTGGACCGAGTTCCTTCGTGGCGCTCTCCGCCGTCCGGAATATCGTCAGCACGAGGGAATCGCCTTCCATCGAATAGCTCGGGAGCGGGAGTCCCAGTTTCTCCGCGTGCTTCTTCAAACTGGTCAGGCCGTAGCCTTGTTCCTCGGCCATGCCCATCCGGGCGAAGACATAGTGCAGCACCGGATTGCGGCTCTTCATCGATGCCGTGAACGAACGCATCTGATCCAAGGTGATCGGCGAAATCGGGCCGCCGGGGCTCTTGATCGTGATGGTGTCCGCGTTCACTACCAGTTGGCACTTCTGCCCGGCGATATCGTAATCGCGGTGAATCAGGGCATTCACCACCGCCTCGCGAATCATCTCGAACGGCAGGTCCACTTGCTCGCGCCGCTCCATGCGGCTCCCCGAACCATTCGAGGGCGGCGTCTTCGACGATGGATTCGTTGAGCATCTACTTGGCTTTGTTTTGGGATTTAGCCGAGTCCTCCGAGGTTTGTTTTGATGGCGGCTTCGAGTTTCGCGGACTCGGCGAACTGGGCGTGCAGTTCGGCGACGAGGCGCGGCGACAGGAAGAGTGAAAAGTGAAATGGGAAGAGTGAAATCATGACTGATTCTCCCGGCTGCGTTTGACGATGGTGGTCAGGATGGCGATGAGTTGATTTGATTCGTCTGTGATGTCGGTGAGTTCGTCCGATGGAACAACGTCGGCCGCAGCCAGCAGCCTGAGCCAATAGTTAGTTTCGCGTGCCTCCTTGTTCGCGATCGACATCTTGGCGATGAAGTCTGGCTTGCTGTGGCTGCCGTGGGCCTCCTCGACGTTAGCTCCAACGGAAGTCCCCGACCGAAGAAGTTGATTGGCCAGTGTCCGGGAAATGCCAGGTGATTCCTCCAACGCGCGACAAAGGCGAACGACCCGAGTGGCAAACTCGAACGTGCGTTCCTTGATGTCATGTTGCTCAGCCATTTCCGATTTCACTCTTCACTTTTCACTCTTCGAGAAAAGGCCCTTCAGGTTCGCCCGGATCATGAACACGAGGAGCTTGTCCACGCATTGCGGCGTGTAGAACTCGCCGCCACGCTTGCCCTCCGCACTGGCGAAGCGGCCGAGAAAGTATTCATAAACGCGGCCGAGGATGTCCTTGGAGCGGTTTTCCCGGTCGCCAAGCCCGATGGTGCCGATGACATCGATGAGTTCGCCGAGACTGTGTTTGTCGAGGCCGGGACGGGCGTAGTCCTTGGGGAGGACGCCTTTGAGGCGCGGGTTGTCGCGCTCGATGG
>CAYHFE010000682.1:0-4078 GCA_964355375.1 uncultured Verrucomicrobiota bacterium | reverse complement strand
CGCTTTTAGGGCCCTGGCCAAAAGCGCCGGAGGGCCGGCGCACTCCAAGACGCTGGCGCGATGCAGTCCACTTCAGTTCCCGGTCTTCAACTTGCTCCAGGCGGCGAGTCGATTAAGTTCAGAATTCGGCACCGAAGATGGCAAATGGGAGAGATTTCACGGTTTGAGATCGTGCAGCAGCGCGACCGCCGCCGCCACGAGGCGTTCGCCGCAGCCCGGTTCGAGCGGGCAGGTGGTCGGCTCGTAGTGGCCTTCCTCGAAAGCGCGGCGGGTCGGAATGTAGAAGTCGAGGTCGTTGGCCAGCGAAATCACCAGAGTGCGGCGAAAGGGCGAGGCCGACTTGATGGCCGTGCCCAATTCCGTGAAGACTTCGTGCGGAAGCGTGACCAGCGCGGTGTCGGCGTCGAGGCGGACCGCCTGAATCTCCTGCGGCAATTGTCCACCGTGCTGCTCCCAGAACTGATGGCGGAAGATTTTGCGCCAGGCGTCCACGATCGTCAAAAAGGCGGCGCCGTTTTGGTCCAGAGTCTCCATCAAAGTCCGCGCGGCGGTGTATTCCGCGTCGGTGATGGGGGTGACGGGCGAACGGATCACCGTGGAGCGGACGGCGAGCGAGCCGGGCCGGATCCGGCTGGCGTAGGGCAGGTGGGTCAGCGCGACGGTGGCCATCGCCTGGCCGATGGCGGGCGAGACGGTCGCCCAAGGTTGCGGATCGCGGCTGAACGGGTTCAAGTGATTGACATCGCCCGCGCATCCTTCGCCAAACAGCGAGATGAATTGCGGACCGAACACGCCGGCCAGATTCGTCTGCAAATGCCCGGGAAAATCCGCGCCGAAGGGCGGGCCTCCATAGACCGCGGTGTGCATGGCAAAGATGGCGAGTGAGCCGAGTGCTTGTCGGGCCTCGGCCGCGCGGGCCAGAAGAAATGGAAAATCGGTGTCCACCGGACCGGCCGGGCGAAAAATGTTCGTGTCGCCTTTGCGAGGGATCCAGCCGACGGTGCCGTTCTTCATCCAATAGCGACGGTTGAAGGCCACGCTTTCGAGCCTCGGGATGACGACTTCGAGCGTGGCCGGTTGACGATTCGACCAGGCTGCGGCCACGACGGCGGCCCATCGCTCAACCAATTGCGCGCGGTAATCGATCGGCTCGTGCGGGTCTTGCCCGTTGTTCCGTTGCTGAGCGCGCTCGTGGAGGAAGTCGCGCAGAGGGCCGAGATACTCGGGTCCGCCGTGGGTGTGGGTGGCGGTGATGACGATGTGATTGGTCGGAATTCCCGTGCGCGCGCTGGCGAGGGCGCGGGCACGATCCGTCAGATCCCGCGGCACTGAACAGAGGTCATTTCCGACAAATGCAAAGGCGACTCCGGCATCCTCGAGGACCATGGCTTTGGTCCTGAGCGGGTCGTTCACCCCGGTGCTGATCATCTCGGTGTAGTTGCCGGCGCGGCGCCAACCCACTGGCGGCGTGATGTCCAGTGAGGCAAAGCCGGCTCGGAACTCCGCGGCCCCGCCGGACACGATCACGGAGACAGCCATCGCGATGAGCATTATCTGGGGCACAAACGAGCTGCTACGGGATGCGGCGATAATAGGATCGTCCGATCCGGAGGCGCCGGGATTCACCCCGCGCGCGGACGAGTTCGACCGGCGATTCAAGAGCTCGGTGGGATTCATGACGGGGATGGGAGATTGGATGACAACGGGATTCAGGATCAGCCTAACTTCAGGAAATTCCGCACGATCGTTCGGCCTTCTTGCGTCAGAATGCTTTCCGGATGGAATTGGACACCCCAGATGGGAAGTGTCTTGTGTCGCACGCCCATGATCTCTCCCTCATCCGACTCGGCCGTGATTTCGAGACAGTCGGGCAAGGTGTCGCGCTTGATGACCAGCGAGTGGTAGCGGGTGGCCGAAAACGGGTTGGGCATGCCCTCAAACAAGTCCCGTCCGTCGTGTTGGATCGGGGACGTCTTTCCATGCATCATCCGGTAATTCACGATGACTTCCGCCCCGAAAGTGTGGCCGATGCATTGGTGGCCCAAGCAGACGCCGAAAAGCGGGATCGTCTGACCGAAGGTCCGAATAATCTCGTTCGACAGTCCGGATTCTCGAGGTGAACAGGGACCGGGGGAAATCAGGATTCGGGCTGGGCGCAGCTCGCGGATTTGATCCAGCGAAATCTGGTCGTTTCGGTGAACTTGCAGATCGACCTGCATCTCCCCCAGATACTGGACGAGGTTGTAGGTAAACGAATCGTAGTTGTCGATCACCAGGATCATAGGCTCATTACTCGTCAGCGGCGGTGGATTTCGCGCTTTGTTTCTTCCGGGACGACTTGAAGAGCTCCAATTGCGGCTCGCGGATGAATTCGTAGTTCTTCAAGATTCGTATGACTTGGAGCAAGTCCGACTTGTGATAATTGCGGTTGGGTTCCGTGTGGTCGATCAAGGCGCTGAGCATCGCGCGGAACGGAAGGACGGCGTCGAGGCCTTTGGATCTGAGCAGTTCGATGCTTTGCCCGCGGGCTTCGTCCCCTTGCGGCAAGGACGGCACGACCAGAATCTTGGTCAGCGAATCCTCACCGCCAAAGGCGCGCTCGGCCCGGAGGAAGACTTTGGGATCGACGAAGCGGAAGATGTCCGGCTTGTTGGCCAGTCGTCCAGGGCCGAAGGTTTCGGTATGCCAGCCTTTCACCACCACGACGGCGCGAACGACGCGGCGCAAGTCGAGAGGAGCCAGGACGAAGGGCAGGGGAGCTTCGCTGCTCAGAGGCCGAGGATTCAGCACGAAGAAATCAATCTCTTCATCCTCGCGCCGGGTCGGCGCGACGAATTTGCGTTGCTGGCGCACGAGAAAACCGAGTGACTCGAAAAACTCCCGGACAATGGTTTCGCTGACGGCGGACACGATGGGCTAGGGCTTGAGGATTTAGTTCGTGAGGGCCTCTTCAATCATCTGGACCGGAACGTGGTGTCCGAATTCGACCGCGCCGATCTGGCGGGCGAGGACGAACTTGATCTCGCCTCCGCTGGTTTTCTTGTCCAGCTTCATGGCCTCGAAGAGTTGAGCTCTCTGGCGGGCCGTGAGCTGAATCTCGGTCGGCAAACCAGCCCGAACAAAGAGGTCGGTCATTCGATGGACCGCGTCCGTCGGCAGGCCCAGCAGCTTGGCGGAGAGTTTGGCGGCGGCGATCTGACCGATGGAAATGGCTTCGCCATGGAGAAATCGGCCGTATCCAAAAATCGCTTCGAGCGCATGACCGATGGTGTGGCCGTAGTTGAGAATGGCGCGCAGGCCGCCTTCGGTTTCGTCTTGGCCGACCACATGGGCCTTGATCGCGCAGCAGCGGGCGATGATCGGCGCCAGCGGACCTCGATCGCGGCGCAGAATTTTGGGCAGATCGCGCTCCAAGCGGCGAAAGAGAGACGCGTCCCAAATAATTCCGTACTTGATCACTTCGGCGAGGCCGGCCCGGAATTCACGGGTCGGCAGGGTGTCCAGAGTTCCCAGATCGCACAGGACAAAGCGCGGCTGATAAAAGGCTCCCACCAGATTCTTGCCGGCGCGGAGGTTGACTCCGACCTTTCCTCCGACCGAGCTGTCCACTTGGGCCAGGAGGGTGGTCGGAATCTGCACGAAGGCCAGGCCGCGCAGGTAGGTGGCCGCGACAAACCCGGTCAAATCGCCGACCACTCCGCCGCCCAAAGCAACGATGAACGAACTGCGCTCCAGGCGCAGGCGGGCCAGTTGGTCGAAGCAGGCGCGAACCTGTTTCAGATCCTTGGCGGTTTCGCCGGCCGGGACCGTCATGAGGGTCGGCTTGAATCCCGCCGATCTTAACGAGGCGCAGGCGGCCTCACCATAAAGCGGCGCGACTGTAGAGTCAGAAACGACGGCGCAGAGGGAACCGAACTTCTGCCGACGGCATTCCTTCCCGAGCTTCGTCAACACCTCATCCCCAATGAAAATCGGGTAGCTCCGGTTTTCCAGGGGGACTTTGACAATTCGCATCGGCCCAGAATACGATTTGGCCAAGGCATGTCAAAGTTTTGCCTGGGGCGGGCAGCAAGTCTCA
>CAYHFE010000681.1:0-4080 GCA_964355375.1 uncultured Verrucomicrobiota bacterium | reverse complement strand
GTCCACCTCCGCCTCCCTGGTCGATGCCCAGCAGGCCTACGACATTCAGGTCAATCAGAATCTGAGTGACGTCAAGGCCGCGGAACAAAAGGCCAAGTTCGCGCTCATGGATTTCGAGAAGTTCCTGGGCGATCAGGCGACCGAGGAGATCGTGGCCCAAGTGAAACGGAACGACGACGCGGATGTGGAGCGGGCGGCCGCGGCGCGGAAGAAGACCGAGCCGTTGCCCGTGCCGTTGGTCGTGGCGAATCCAGCGGCCCAGGATGTTTCCAGTGCCGGGCCCGGTTCCTCGGCCACACGTCCAGGGGCAACGTTTTCCGAGGTTAAACTGGCGGCGGTGGAGATTCCGTTGAGCGCGCCGGCGGCACCTCCGCCGGGAGCCCCATCCTCGTCGGAACCGAAACCGAAAGTCCCACCGCCCCCCGAATCGGTGGTGGTTCCGGCCGAAGCGGCGCCGAAGTTGAACATCGATTTCTCGAAGTACTCGGACGTCGAGATTTTGGGCGATGGCGAGGCCAAACAGAAGATCCGCAAGTTCCAGGACGATTTGCAGGTTGCGCAAAAGGAATACAACCAGGCCAAGACGTCGCTCGAGGGAACCCGCCGGCTTTCGGAGAAGGGCTTTGTCACCAAGACGGAGGTCGAGAACGAAGAGCTGAAGTTGGAGAACACCCGGCTCAAGGTCCAGACGGCCGAGACCGCGCGCGCCCTGTTTTTGAAATACGAGTTTCCGAAATCAGCCGAGGAATTCGTCTCCAAGTACGCTGAGGCCATGCGCGAACTGGCGCGAGCCCGCAAAGGCGCCATCTCCCGATTGGCTCAGGCGGAAGCGAAGCTGAAGTCGGCCGAGGGTCGATTTAATCTGGAGCAGCGCCAGCGCAAAGAGCTCTACGAACAAGTGGACAAATGCCTGATCCGCTCCAAAAAGCAGGGCCTGGTTGTTTACGGAGGCGGCGGCGATGATATGTTCTACTACGGCAACCAGGAGCAAATCCGGGAGGGCGCGACCGTCCGGGAGCGCCAGGCGATCATCACCATTCCGGACCTGACCAAGATGTCCGTGCGCGTGAAAATCCACGAGTCCTACATCAAGAAAATCCAAAAAGGGCAAAAGGCGAAAATCAAAGTGGATGCGTTTCCCGACAAGGAAATGGAGGGCGAGGTGACCAAGGTCGGAGTTCTGCCGGATTCACAGAACCGGTGGATGAATCCGGACATGAAGGTTTATCTGACGACGATCACGATCCAAGGGACGCATGATTGGATCAAGCCCGGCATGAGCGCCAAGGTCGAGATTATGGTCAAGCAGTTGCCCAGCGTGGTTTACGTGCCGATCCAGGCCGTGACGCCGATGGAGGGCAAGCAGTACTGCTACGTCGCCAAGGGCAAGAATTCCGAGCGGCGCGAGGTGGAGATCGGGGAATTCAACGACGAATTCATCGAGTTGAAAAAGGGAATCAAGGAAGGAGAGCTGGTCTGTTTGAAGGCGCCGGATGAGCTCGAGTCGGGGGCCGGAGACAAGGCCAGCGACCAGGACAAAACGAAGAAACCCGGTGAGCCGGCCAAAGACAAAGCCGTCACTGGGACTGCTCCGGCAGGCCCGGCGACGCCGCCAGGCAAAGCCGGGGGCTGATCCGGTGGGGCACAGATTCTCGATATTCCCATGGCCTCTCCCTCCATTGCCCGACTCGAGAATGTGCGCAAGACCTACCGGATGGGGTTGGTGGTGGTGGAGGCTCTGCGCGGGGTTTCGCTCGATTTCGCGCCGGGCGAATACATCAGCGTCATGGGGCCGTCCGGCTGTGGCAAATCCACTCTCCTCAATCTTCTCGGCTGTCTGGATCGCCCGACTTCGGGCCGCTTTTTCCTTGGAACCGAGGACGTCTCCCAGATGAACGACGATGCGCTCTCGGCCATCCGCGGAGCCCGGCTCGGCTTCGTCTTCCAATCCTACAATCTGATTCAGCAACTGACGGTCGTGGAGAACATCGAGATTCCCCTTTATTATCAAGGTTGGCCGGAGGAAGAGAGCCGCGAGGTGGCTCGGCAACTCGCTGCCCGGGTCGGTCTGGGAGAGAGATTGGAGCACAAGCCCTTTGAGCTCTCGGGAGGCCAGCAGCAGCGCGTGGCCATCGCGCGCGCGCTGGCCAATGATCCTTTGGTCATCCTGGCCGATGAGCCGACCGGAAATCTTGATTCGTCGTCCGGCTCGGAAATCCTCAGTGTCTTCGATGAGCTCAACCGGCAGGGGAAGACCCTGATCATGGTCACCCATGATGACGACATTGCTCACCGGGCCAGCCGGGCGATTCGGCTGCGCGACGGCCAGGTGGAGAGCGATGTGCGGCGATGAAAGGAGAATTCGATCATGGATCCACGGCTTGAACCCGATCGTTGGCGAGGCCCAGCCATCCGAGCCGCTGATTCATTCCGCGGGTCGAGCGGGGCGCGGGAAGGGATGGGATCATGAGAGTTTGGAGCCGTCATTTGGATCGTTCCGACGCGGATTCCGAAAGGCGCCATTCATGAATCTTCCTGTTTCCTCGGTCGCGTTGCGCCGTCGCCCGGGCGGAGCGGTGCGCGGTGGGTCGCTGACCCGGCTCAAACGGACCGTGCGACTGGGGATCAAGAGCCTCTGGTTGCATCGATTGCGCTCGTTGTTGACCGTCCTCGGCATTGTCTTCGGCGTTTGTTCGGTGATCGCGATGTTGGCCATCGGCGAAGGAGCGAGCTTTGAAGCGCAGGAGCAAATCAAGAATCTCGGCAGTCAGAATATCATTCTGCGGAGCGTTAAGCCGCCCGAGGAACAAAAAGTCTCGGATAAGAACAGCCAGAGCTACGTGCTTCAGTACGGGCTGACCTATGCGGACATTCGACGAATTCGCGCGACGCTTCCGGGCGTGACGGTGGTGGTGCCGGCGCGGGTCATGCGGGAGTACGTCTGGAACATCAGCCGGCGGGTCGATTGCGACATCATGGGGACGGTGCCGTGGTATCCGCAGATGCGCAACCAGCGGCTGGCCAAGGGCCGGTTCTTCACCGAAAATGAAATGGACGAGAAGGCCAATGTCTGCGTGCTCGGAGCGGAGACCGCCGAGAAGCTTTTTCCTTTGGAAGGGCCGATCGGTCGTCAGGTCCGGGTGGGGGGTGAGTACTACAGCGTCATCGGCGTCGTGCAAGCGCGGGGCAAATCGGCCAAAGCCGAGGAGGGAGACGACACCACCAAGAAGAGCGCCACGGATCGCATGTTTATCCCCCTGGAAACGGCCAAAGTCCGCTTTGGTGAGATTCTCCGGAAGATGCGGAGCGGCAGCTTCGAGCAAGAGCGGGTCGAACTGCACGAAGTGACGCTCAAGGTGGCTCACCCCGATGAGGTGGTTCCAGTTTCGATGGCCATGAGCACCTTGATGGAGCGCAATCACAAGAAGAAGGATTACGAGATGATCGTGCCGCTCGAGCTGTTGAAAAGAGCCGAGCGCACCAAGCAGATTTTCAATATTGTGCTCGGATCCATCGCCGCCATTTCGCTCATCGTCGGCGGCATCGGCATCATGAACATCATGCTGGCCAGCGTGACCGAACGCACGCGCGAGATCGGCATTCGCCGCGCCCTCGGAGCCAAACGACGCGATATCATCGTCCAGTTTCTGGTCGAGACGGTCATTCTCTCCGGGGCGGGCGGTGTCATCGGAGTCTTGGTCGGCGTGGCCATTCCTTACCTGGTGACCTACTTCGCCAAGATGGTCACCATCATCACGCTCTGGTCGCCGGTGCTGGCGTTCTCGATTTCCGCGCTGGTTGGGGTCGTTTTTGGAATCTATCCCGCGATGCGTGCGGCCAGTATGGATCCGGTGGAAGCGCTGCGACACGAGTAGAGAATTGCCGGCGCTTTGGTCAAAGCCACCTTTCGTTTCGCGCAGGCATTGGGACCATGAATCCATCCACTGGTGGGGCGAGACTCCGTCGAGCCCTGGAATATGGACCGACAGAACAATCAGGGTTCGACGGAGTCTCACCCCACCCAAGTTCATGGAAAGCGAACACCTCCCCAATGCGGACGTGAGTTGGGGCCATGAACCC
>CAYHFE010000680.1:0-4083 GCA_964355375.1 uncultured Verrucomicrobiota bacterium | reverse complement strand
GATCACTATTCCCACCGAAAATCATTGATTCTACATAACAGAGTAATACTAGACGATTCCGATTATCTCAAAATCAAGGTCGCCGCCTGATCTCAAGGTTACTTTGGCGTCATACCTCCCGTCGGGTTGTCGGGTAAGCCGGGATCAAAGCCTTGACAGGTCGGTCCGATTCCCGTGAGAGTGGCGGCAACGATGCGTCACATTTCTGTCCAGTCGATTATGATCATGGCGATTATTATCGGCGCCCACTCGGGGCAGGGATAGACGCGTCCTGATTCCTTCGCGATTTAACCCTGAAGCCCTGAGCAACCCTCAGGGCTTTTTTGTTTTTCGAATGGCCCATGAAACTCAACTCTCCACTCCGTCTGACTCTCGAAACCGTCGTGGCCGCCCGTTCCGGATTCCACGGGGCGATTGCACTGACGCCCTGTTCGGAGTCGATCCCGCTCTCCGAGTTGACCGACAGCCGCATCTTCTGCAAACGCGAGTATCTGCAGCGGACCGGCAGCTTCAAGGAGCGCGGGGCGCGCCACGCCCTGAGTCTTATGACGCCGGCCGAGGCCCAGCGGGGCGCGATCGCGGCTTCGGCGGGCAATCACGCGCTAGGGTTGTCCTGGCATGGGCGGGCTTTGGGCATTCTCGTAACCGTGGTGATGCCGCGCTTTGCTCCGTTGATCAAGGTGGCGACCTGCCGGCGGTTGGGCGCGACGGTGCTGTTGCAGGGCGACACGTTCGAGGAGGCTCGCACAGGAGCAGAACCTCGCCTACATTCATCCGTTTGACGATCTTCGCGTCATGGCCGGTCAAGGCACGCTCGCGCTCGAAATCATCGAGCAAGTGCCCGATCTCGAGGCCATCGTGGTGCCCGTGGGCGGAGGCGGCCTTCTCGCGGGCGTGGCGACGGTTCTGCGGAGACTGAAACCGCGGGTCAAAATCATCGGAGTCGAACCGGAGAATGCCGCCTGCTTCTCCGCCGCGCTGGCCGCGGGCCGGCCCGTTCGAGTGCCCACGCGCTACACCCTGGCGGACGGATTGGCCGTCGCCCAAGCGGGCGAGCAATCGTTCGCCGCGGCCGGTCCGGCCGTCGATCGCGTCGTGACGGTGCCCGAGGACGCCCTGGCTCTGGCCATCCTCAGGCTGGCGGAATCGGAGAAGGCGGTCGTGGAAGGGGCCGGCGCTGCTCCTTTGGCCGCGCTCTTGAGCGGACGTTTGCCGGAATTACGCGGTCAACGCGTGATCCTCCTGCTGACCGGCGGCAATATCGATCCGCTCGCGCATAGTCGCGTCATCGAAAAAGGCCTCGCCGCCGATGGGCGGATCTATCGATTTGACGCCCTCATCAGCGATCGTCCCGGGGGCTTGGCCCACCTCTCGCGCGTCCTGGCGATGGCAGGTGCGAATGTCACCCAGATCCAACACGACCGCACATTCGCCGGGCCCGATCTTTCCACGGTCCAGGTTCTCTGCACCATCGAAACTCGCGACCGCGCTCACATCGCCGAGATCAATGGTTTGCTGGCTCAGGAAGGCGTCCGCCTCGCGTCGTCTTTACCGGTCTATCACGTCGGATAAAGCTTGCGACCGACCGGGCCATCGAAATCATTGGTCGTCTTGAATGGTTCCAACTTGCCGGTCAGCGCGACTTCCCGAGTGCGCTGGCGGATGGCCGCCGATTCGGCGGATGTCATCGGCGTCAAGGTTTTGGCGAGGACCAGGTTCTTGCGCAGGATGTCCACGGAATCGATGCCGCTGACGATGGTGGACACGGGCAGAGCGGCGACGTAGCGCCAGCATTCTTCGGCCGTGGCCACGCCGGCGCCGAGAATGGCTCCGCTGGCCCGGGATTTCATGGCCAGAGCCGCGATGTTCCGCTTGACCAGGACCGGCAAAACCCATTTCTCAAAACTCTGAAAGGATCCATCCAGAATGTTCAACGGCATGAGGACCGCGTCCCAGGGATAGCCATAGGCCAGCATCTTCAGGTGGATTTGCGGCGATTTGTGTCCGGTGAAGCCGATGTACCGCACCTTGCCTTGCTCTCGGGCGGCGTCGGCCGCTTCGATCGCGCCGCCGCTGGCGAAAATTCGGTCGGGATCGTGTTCATAAACGCACTCGTGAAACATCCACAGATCCAGATGATCCGTCTTGAGTCGGCGCAGACTGTCCTCGAGATGTTGCAGGGCGACGGCTTTCTCGCGGCCGTGGTGTTTGGTCATGACGAAAACCCGATCGCGCCGCCCCTGCAACGCCTGGCCAACCCGGCTTTCGCTGCGGCCATCATGGTAGCACCAAGCGTTGTCGAGAAAGGTCACGCCCTGGTCGATCGCTTCCTGAATGAGCCGGACGCTTTCCGGGTCGCTGAGTTGCCCAACCCCGGCGTGGTAGCCGCCCAACCCCAACAACGAGATCTTGTCGGGATGCCGGCCGAAGGATCGCATCGGCATCGGGCCTGGCGATGAGGGGGCGGTAGCCGATTCCACCAATCCCGGGACGAGCGTCGCGCCGATCAAACCGGCCGCGGACGCGCGCAGGAAATTCCGGCGACTGGTTTCATTTTCCGATTTGGCATGCATAGTTGATTGAACTCCTTTCTCGGGTGAAGCTTTGATGTCACGGAAGCAATATCCCTCCCGGTCTCCGGGATTCAACTCGAATTCTCAATCCGATCAACCCTCGCCACCCTTAGCCCCCGGCGGCGCTTCCACCAAGCAACGCGGCACATCGTCCGGGACCAATCCTTCACGGCGGCTGGCCCAATCCCAGGCTCCCGCGAAACAGTCGCGGCGCCGGATCCCCTCCGTCAGCCGATCCCGCAAGGCCGGGGCGGGAAGACCCAAGGAATCAGCCAGGCACCGCAAACATCGGGGCGCGTCGCCAAAACCAAGATAAATGCTCATGAGCACTTGATGGTGGCAGATCCCCGACCGGCACGACGCGCAGCCGACCGCGCTTGATTGTTGGAGATCGCGGATGAGCGACTCGGTGGTAATTCCGTCCGACGAGGATGAAAGCGAGTGATTCAAAGCCGTTGCGCGAAATCTCTCTCCGGTCGGACTCGCTGTCAATCAACCGTTCCAACGCCGGGAACATCGATCGGGGTTCGGACCAAGGGGTCTCCATAAAAACTGCGATTCAACCGCTGATAAACTCAGCGCGGCGGAGCCGCAGACCTCGTAGTGTAGCGCAGACTGCAAATTAGCATGGAGCGAAACACCGGCTTGCGCGGGTGATCAACACGGCAAATTGCCGCCCTGAGCGCGTCGGAATTCCTCAAGCGGCAAAATCCTATGATCACAAAACTCCGTTGGATTTGCGTTTCACGCCGTTTTTTTGAATAGGCGGCAAATGGTTTCTGGGAAAGTTTGGACGTGGATGAGTTGACGGATTTTGGAAGGGACTTTTTCCAGAGGGTTTAAGGCATCCTGCAATTCTTTTCGAACGGTATCGACTTGGATTGGGGCGAAGCGTTCTTCCAAAGTGGATTGGCCATCGAGCAGGACTTTGAGGTAATTGGGGTTTTCCAGATTTCGCACCAGAGGGGTATCGGCGATCATGCTTTGGAGGAACCGGCTGATGGAGTTGTGTCCACACTTGCGCCGGGCAGCGCGCCGAAAGTCGCGAAAAAATCTTTCCCTAATATTATTGGTTCGCTGCGGTTGGATTTGCACTGGTCCGTGGGGAGTTTTGAGAGTGATGGGATCGGCGAAGAGCTTTTCTCGATATTTGTCGATCTGATCCACCATGGCTTGCCAGTGTTTCGAGGAGGAGTAATCGGAGCGGGCGGTGATCTTTTTTCGGAATGGTTCGACGGCTTTCTCAATCGTACCCAGGGCGATGGGGTTGCTGCCGGAGTTCAAGCCCGCGGTTTGACCGATCTGAGCGATGCGCATCGCACCGCGCAGTTGGTCGAACACTTCACTTTTGAGATCCAGCGCCTCCAGCGTGTTGAGCAAGCCCTTAATTCCTCCACAATTTCTGGGGCTTGCCGGTGGCGCAGGAAAAGCGCCTGACCGGCAAAGACCATGACATCATAACCAAAGTTGCAGCCCGTGGGCACCAAGCGGCTCAGCTCCTCTGCGCGAG
>CAYHFE010000679.1:0-4090 GCA_964355375.1 uncultured Verrucomicrobiota bacterium | reverse complement strand
CGGGACCGCAGGACGCCGAGGGCGGAAGTTGCGCCGCCGCGTCTGTGATGTCCGCGCCGATGACGGCGAAGTCGCCATTGGCAAGCTCCCAAATATCCGGGCAGCCATAGCCGCCGGATGTTTTTGCTCCATTCGCATGAGGGTCGGGGCCGAGTCGTTTTGTGAACATATCGAACACCTAACATTTGTTAGGTGTAGCGTCAACTCCTTTTTTCAGTATTCCTCCGGAGTGTCGCCGGAAAGCCAACGAATTGCCTTTTGTGCCCAAGTAGCAGGAGTACTACGGGAAGAAAGATTGCGGCAGAATCTTTCTATGACCGTTGTTGCCGAACGAGCCGGCCTTTCGCAACAGAGTGTGAGCTATGTCGAGCGGAGCATGAGAATTCCGAATTTGGATACGCTGCTCCGCCTCACCGCCGTCCTCGGGGTCAAACTGGAGGAAATCATAGCGGAGGCCCGGCGCCGGGAGACGATTTTCAATTCGAAGTAACCGTCCGTTTTCCATGTTAAAATGGATGGATGGAGTCCATCCGTCTTCCCCGCTTCAAACGTGTCGCCGAAATTGCCCCCATTCAGTTGACCGAACGCGACCGGCAAATCATTCGCACCGTTCATCGGCATCGGTTTCTTCGTTCTATTCACATCACCGCGCTCATTGGCGGCAGTTCGGCGCAACTTCTGCGCCGCCTACAACTTCTCTTTCATCACGGGTACTTGGAACGTCCGCGCGCACAGATTGATTATTTTCATCGAGGCGGGTCGCAGCCGATCGTCTATGGCGTCGGAAGCAAGGGAGCCGCATTGCTGAGACAAGAGTCGGGTTCCGCTCGCCGGGATTTGAAGTGGAGTCAGAAGAATCGTGGGGTCGGGCGGCTGTTTCTCGAACATGCGTTGCTGATTTCCGACGTGATGGTCGGGTTTGAATTGGCTTGCCGAAAATCCGGCCTGGTGCGCCTGCTCACGGGCGACCAGCTCCCACTGCCCGATGAACTCCGGAATCACCGCGAACCGCTTCGTTGGCGCGTCACGCTGAGTAATCGTCAGAAACTCGGCCTCATCCCCGATCAAGTGTTCGCCCTGGAATTCGCCGACCATCCGCCCGGTCGAAACCGAGCGTTCTATTTCCTTGAAGCCGACCGTGCGACCATGCCCGTCGTTCGTCAAAACCTTTCGCAGACATCTTTCTTCCGCAAACTTCTCGCTTACCAAGCCACCTGGATCCAAGGGCTTCATCGCTCTCGATTTGGCTTTCCCCGCTTCCGGGTAATCACAGTTACGAGCAGCCTTCGACGAGTCGAAAACCTGGTGGCCGCCTGCCAAAACCTGGAGCGCGGCCACGGGCTTTTTCTCTTTGCCGACCGTCACTCCTTGGCTCAGATAGACCCGCTCGCCTACAATTGGAAAACTGGCCGTCCGCAAGAGACGACTCGACTGCTCGATGTTTGAGCATCCATCCGCGCAGAAGAGCACGCAGCCGGATGCACGCCGTGGTCATGCCGCCTCCGTCCGAATCCCGCCCGCTCTTGAGCGCGGTCGTCGCCGATTTCTCGTTGTTGCCTAACCAGACCCTGACCGCGAATCCTGGCGTATCAGTTCGCGTTACAGGGCCTCTTCTGATTCTTGTAGTAAAGAACCCCGGAGCTTGCTCCGGGGTTCTTTACTGTTCTTCATTCATCCTTTCAGTCCGGCGGGTCGTTGCCGGAGAACGTGAATTGCGCGGTCAAGAGTTGGTAGGGACGCGTTCCACAGCGTCCCATTCATTCCGGAAATGTTTGGGACGCTGTGGAACGCGTCCCTACCTTTCTGGAATCCGTGCCGGAAGTGTCGGCGAAGTTGAAAGAGCCGGAGACGAAGGAGCGGAAGTTTGAGGACGTGGTGAAATCTGCTGAACAAGCTGCCGTGCTGGTGCTCGTGTACTGAAAACTTCGGACAGGATTAACAGGATAGACAGGATTTTTTATCCTGCAAATCCTGTTCATCCTGTCAAAACGCCGGCGGAGCAGGCGGCGGTGCTGGTTTTGGTTTATTGAGGTGGGGCGAGGCTACCGACGAGCCGGCTCGCGAGGACGCTCGCCCCACCAAAGCCGGCGGCGGTGCCGGTGTTGGTGTATTAAGCGGAAGGTGCCTGCGAGTCTCAGGGTGCGCGGGTCCCGGCCCAGTTCAGGCATCCAGTTCCTGGAGAACTTTCGTCAGATGCGCGTGTGAGCGGACCGCCTGTTCCTCGGTGCCGCATTCGACTGAGAGCACACCCTTGTAACCGGCTTTCTTCAATCGGCCCACGAGTTTCTTCCAGTCAATCACGCCGTCGCCGCACGCGCAGCCAACGGCCGTGCCGGTGACCTTGCCCCGCTCCGACTCGGCCTGCTTGACCGAGATGTCCTTGGCATGAACGTGAACGATCTTGTCAATCACGGCTTCGAGCATCTCGTACGGGTCCGTGCCAGAAAGGAAGGTGTTGCCGCAATCGAAATTGCATTTGATCCACGGCGAGTCCACGAGCGACAGGATCCGTTTCATGCGCTCAATCTTCGCGGTGTACGGCCCGTGCTGTTCGACGGCGATGTAAACCCCGTTTTCCTCGCACGTCTCGGCGATTGACCGGAGCGTGACGCGCATGATGTTGTACGCCTCAATCTCGTCAATCCACTTGGGCGGATACATGTCCTCGGTGATCTGGACGACGTTCACGCCGAGCGCGCGGGCGTAGCGGATGCCGCGTCGGGCATACAGCACGCCGTATTCGGGATTGAGGAGGTCCGAGTGCGACGACAAGCCGCTGATTTTCACGCCGGCTTCCGCGCACAGGTCCTTGATGATCTTCGGGTCGCTGTCCATGCTCGTCACGTGGCAATAGCCGGCGTTGGAGAGCAGGCAGCGGCCATCCAACATGCAAGGCTCGACCCACTGGTAGCCGATCTCGCCTGCGCGCTTGATGCCGTAGGCGAGATTCTTGTCGGCGTGCCGGACGTATTCGAGGTTTACGCCAATGCCGATCCGGCCGTTGGAATCCCAAGGCCCGCCGGGCTTGGTGGCCGGCGCCGAGTGGGCCGTCTCGCTTACCGACGTGGCCAACACGGTGCCCGCCGCGCCGGCGGCCACCATTGCGCCCTTGAGAAAGTCGCGGCGATCCATCGGGGAAGTGGTCGAACGATCATTATTCGGATTCGTGGGTTCAGGCATGGGAGTCCTCCAGTTTGATTTGTTTCAACACGTCTCAGTTGGGCGCCCGGGTCAGCCAACGCAGCCAATCCCATCGGCGGCGCGGGCCTATTGTCTGCCGCTCGGCAGCGCCTGCAAGAGTTTTCGCTGCGTCTCGACGTTGGTTGTTTGACTGAAAGCGCACATGGGATTGACGCGCCCTACCTGTCCGCGCCGCCAGACTTCCTGCCGAGGAGCGCATACGTGAGCACGCGGCCCCTGCCCTTGACGCGCAGGAGGCGGCCCGGCTTGAAGCGGAATCTTCCCTTCAAGCGCTTGTAAGTCACCGCCGTCACCAAAATGCCGCCCGGCGGCGCGTGCGATTCCATGCGGCTGGCGAGATTGACGCTGTCACCCCATAAGTCGTACGGGAATTTCTTCCGGCCTATCACGCCTGCCACGACCGGACCGGTGTTGATACCGATGCGCATCTGGAACGGCTTCGCGTGGCCGACCGCGAAGCGCGCGACTTCGTCCTGCATGGCCAGCGCCAGTTCTACCACCGCCTCGGCATGATCCGCGCGCGGCGTCGGCACACCGCCCGCCACCATGTAGCCGTCCCCCATCATCTTGATTTTTTCCAGACCGTGCCGCTCGCACAGGTCGTCGAAGGCGGAGAATCTTTCGTTGAGCCGAACCACCAGTTCGCGCGGCGGCGTGACGCTGGAGAATTTGGTGAACCCGACAAAGTCCGTGAACAATTGATAGGAATTTGCTTTTTCACGGCGGACACGATCGTAGCCGTCCAGGGGTGTTGATACAAGAAAAATGCCTCCCCGAATCCAGAGTCGCATGAGGATTCTCCCCTTGGGCGGCCTCGGAGGCCGCCCAAGGGGAGAATCCTGCGGGCGATCCCCAGGGAAGGGTGACCGGGGACGGAATTGGAGCCACA
>CAYHFE010000678.1:0-4097 GCA_964355375.1 uncultured Verrucomicrobiota bacterium | reverse complement strand
CGGCTGAGAAGGCGTCCGAACCCCCGGGATCACCAGCGTTTGGCCAGCTCGGCTTCGCTCGAGGCGAAGACTTCTTGGTGAAGCGAATTCCCGTGGGAGTCCATCGTGACCACGACCGGGAAATCCTCGACCTCGAGCTCCCAGATTGCCTCCGGCGAGCCGAACTCCTTGAGGAAATAAACGTTGCGCACGGCTCGGACCCGTTCCGCGAGCACTTGGGCGGCGCCGCCGATGGCGTGGAAATAGACGCAGCCATGCTCTTGGCAGGCCTGCAAAGTCCGGGTTCCCATCCCGCCTTTGCCGATGACTCCGCGGAGCCCGAGTTCCCGGATGATCTGACCTTGATACGGCTCTTCCCGGATCGAGGTGGTCGGTCCTGCGGCGGTGACTTTCCAGCGGTTCTCCGCGTCTTTGATCACGACCGGACCGCAGTGGTAAATGATTCCACCCTGGAGACTGACCTCCGGCGGAAGCGATCCGCCATCGTGAAAATACTTGTGCACCCGGTCGCGGCCGGTAAAGACCAGACCTGTCAGAACCACGGCGTCACCGACTTTAAGAGCGCGGATTTGGTCGTCGGAGATGGGGACTTGGAGCGAGATCATAGGAGTGGGTCAATAGAGCCATCGGTCAATGTCGCCGGTCGGATTGAGGGTTACGCCCTGGCGCCGGAACGCCCAGCACATGTAGCTCACGCTGACAAAGAAGGAAGCGGGCACCCGATTGGCCGCGGCGATCTTGACGCCGAGCAAGGTGGATTTTCCGCCGAAACCCATCGGCCCAATTCCGAGTTCGTTCGCCGTGTGGAGAATGTCTTGCTCCAGTTGGTCGAGCTCCGGATGGGGATTGCGGTCCGGCAAGGTTCGGAGGAACTGCTGTTTGGAAAGCTCGTATCCGGTCGCCCGGTCTCCTCCGATGCACACGCCCAGAATTCCCGGCCCGCATCCTTTGCCCTGCGCCTGCAGCACGGCGTCCAGAATCGCCCGACGGCAGCCTTTCAGATCGCGATCGGCCTGGAGCTTCTCGTTTGGCAACGAGTACTGCGCCCCGACATTCTCGCAGCCTCCGCCCTTGAGAATGAGGCGAACGGACGTTTCGGGCGACCGATGCTGATGGAAGTGGAGGGTAGGGGCACCCGGGCCGACGTTGGTTCCGTCATTGAGTCCCGTCAGGGAATCCACCGAGTTTTGACGGAGAAATCCTTTCTTGGTCGCCTCGCGCACGGCGTCGCGAGCCACTTCCTCGAATGAAACCTGGTCAAAACCGAGCGGCGCTTCGACGTAGAAGATGATGCTGCCGGTATCCTGGCAAATCGGTTGGGACTTATGTTTTGCCAGGGCAATGTTCTGCTCGATGATCTTCAGGGCGGATTCCGCGATCGTTCCCTTCTTCTCCTGTTCGAGAGACTGGAGGATGGCCTGGTGCACGTCATCCGGGATCTCGGCGGAGGTGCGTCGAATCAGTTCGAGCAAAGAACCGTGGAGATGATTCATGGTGGGAAAGGCTACGATCGGCTGCAGGGTGTGTCAACGAGCAGGTTTGAACAGGTAGCAATTCTCATTTTGGCCTGTATGTAGTCCCGGCTTTAGCCGGTCACCGCGCGAAACCGGCTAAAGTCGGGATGAGCTACGGACGATCGGTGCGGAGGTGCATTTTCAATAGTCAGGAACCGACCCCTTTGCCCAATCGAAGAATCCGAGTTGCTCCAGATCCGCCCGGAGTTGGACCAACTGCTCGAGCGTGGGATTTCCATTGGGCAAGCGGGCGGGACCGACCTCCACGCCGAGCATCTTCATCACCGCCTTGGCCGCGCCCAGGTAGCCGTAACGGGCCAGGAGGTGAATTAGTTGCGCCGAGCGGAATTGCTCGCGGCGCGCGGTCGGCAGATCCTGCTCGCGGAAAGCCCGCAGCAGGCGGTGGTAGAGCGGCGCGGCGAAGTTGTAGCTGCTGCCCACCGCTCCTTGCGCTCCCAACGCCAGCGCGGCCAGAAGCGATTCATCGATGCCAAAGGGCAGGTCGAACGTCCCATCCTCCGCCTGCAAACAGAATTGGTAGGCCAGGAGATCGGAATTGCTGAACTTGATCCCCGCCAACGTGGGGATACGCTCGCGCGCTTGCGCGAGAAAGTCGGGCATCGAGAAACTCACCCCGGTGAGCGCCGGGATGTCGTAATAGTAAAACGGCGTTTCCGGCGCGGCGGCCGCAATCTCGGCGCACCAGGAGATCAGCGCCTCCAGACTGCGCGGCCTGAAGTAGCTGGGCGCGAGCGCCGCGATGGCCAGGGCGCGGAGCTCCTGGGCTTGTGCGGCCAGCACCCGGGCGTCGGCCAGGCAATTCGACCCGACATGGACCACGACCTGCAGCGACGTTCCACGGCTCACTTCCGTCCATCGCTGGGTGAGCTGCCGCCGTTCCTCGAGAGTGAGCGAATGGCTCTCCCCCGTGCTGCCACCGATGAAGGCGAGCGTGACTTGTCCGGCCAGCAGGTGAGCGGCCTGCTGTTCGACGACGGCCAGGTTGAGCGAGCCGTCCGCGCTGAACGGCGTGTGCGTGGCGGCCACCAAGCCCGTCAAGCGAGTTGGGGAAGCGTGTGAAGGGGATGAAGGATTCATGGGCATGACAAAAATGGCGGAATCCGGCCTTCCCGGCGCCTGAGGAATGCGCCACGACGCAGGGTCGAACCTGAATCAAGAATCGATCGAGATGTCATCATGGTTTCAGATGGGATCGCGCAAATGGGTCCGTCGATCAGGCGCGGGTCGTTTCCTTCCTGGGACGGATCAACAGCACGAGCACCACCGAGATGATCGCGGCGCTGGCAAAGACGCTGAAGATCACATTGATCGGGACATGCGCGTCCCGCATGGCTCCAAATCCCCAATCCGCGAAGCCGCCACAACTGATGCTGACCAAGTTCATGATGCCGTAACCGGTCGCGCGCAACTCCGGCCGCACGATCTGGCAAAGGATGGGCATGTTGTTGCCGTCAAAGAAACCCCAACCGAGCCCGAAGAGCATGAGAAAACCCACCGCGACGCCCAAGCTGCCCGCGTTTCCGACCCCGAACATGGCCGGAACAATGAAGCTCATCCCCAGGGCGCTCACCCAAATGCGTCCCCGCTCGTTTCGCCGCATCCACCGGTCCGCCAACCAACCGCCGACGATGGCCCCGACGATGGCCGCGGTTTGCCAGTATAACGTCGCCGAGACTCCCGCCTTGCCCTGGCCGATATGGAATTGCTGCTTGAGAATGGCGGGCATCCAATCCCGCACCACCCAACCGGCCAGAGCGGGCAACGTGAAATAGAGCACCAGCAGAATGAACGAGCCGTTCGTCAGCAGTTCTTTGGCCGACGCCAAGACCGAGCCATGCCGCGCGCTCGCCCCAGCCTCCTCATTTCCCGGAGCATCCCGCAGGAGGAACGCTAAGGGCACGGCATAGAGAATCCCCGCCAAACCGCAGGCATCGAAGGCGAAGCGCCAGCCCAACGCCGGAGCATCCGCGACATACCCGCTAAAGCCTCCGATGATCACCCCAATGTAAATGGCCATCTGATGAGCCCCCACGGCGCGCGACCGTGTCGGGCCCGAGTGAAAATCGGCGATGAGCGCGAGCGCCGCCGGAATGTAGAATGCCTCGCTGATCCCCATGAGCGACCGGGCCCAGAGCAAGCCGTTATAGGAAGTGACGTGCCCCGTGGCCCACGTCACCACCGACCAGACAAACAAGCTTCCGCAAATGGCGAAGCGTCGGCTGAAGCGGTCGGCGATATAGCCGCCGACCGGGCTGAGCAAGGCATAGACCCACTTGAACTGGCCGAGCATCTTGCCCCAGTTGGCCTCGGTCCCGATGCTGGGGATGTCATTCATGACCGAGAACTTCATGGAAGCCAGCATCTGCCGATCGAGGTAATTGAGCAGCGCCACCGGCCAAAGAAGGAGGACCACCAGCCAGGCGTAGCGGACGGTTTTTTCGCTGGGCCAATTCATCCGACGCACTGTGTCACCAGTTCAGAGGCAATGTCGAGACTTCCGGCCAACACCCAGCAGTTCTCATTTTGACAAGTATGTAGTCCCGGCTTCAGCCGGTCGCCACG
>CAYHFE010000677.1:0-4106 GCA_964355375.1 uncultured Verrucomicrobiota bacterium | reverse complement strand
CAGGGTGGCGACGCGTTGTGGCGCCTCGACGTGAAGGCCGCCGGCTCCGGAGTCACCGGCGACTTGCTGGCCCATTGTATCGACACCGCGCTCTGGCTCAATGGCAGCATTGAAACTGTCACCGCGATGACCGAGACGTTCATCAAGGAGCGCAAGCACCAGTTGACCGGCAAGGTGGAGAAGGTGGGCATCGACGACGCCTGCGCCTTCCTTTGCCGGTTTGCCAACGGTTCGCTGGCGACGTTCGAATCCACCCGCTACGCTCGCGGCCACAAGGCGCTCTACACCTTCGAGATCAACGGCGAGCACGGCTCCATCGCCTGGGATCTGCACGACCTGCAGCGCCTGCAATGGTTTGACCACAAGGACGAAAGCAAATTGCGCGGCTGGCGCTCGATCCACGTCACCGATGGCGACCATCCTTACATGAAGAACTGGTGGGTGCCCGGCCTGAATATCGGCTTCGAACACTCGTTCGTGCATCAACTGGCCGACTTCCTCACCGGCCTGGCCACTGGCAAACCGGCCCGCCCGACCTTCAAAGACGCCCTCGAGACCCAGTACATCTGCGATGCCGTCCTCAAGTCGGGCAAATCCGGCCGCTGGGAAAAGGTCAAGAAGGTGAAGTGACCGGACCAGCACGCTCTACCCATGAACCTGCGGTGGGGCGAGACTCTGTCGAGCCCTGACTTTCCTGCGGGCCATGAGCCCACGGCTCGACCGAGTCTCCCCCCACCGTTGGATGGCTTTATGATTCCGAGGCGCGCGCCCGGCGGACGGCGGACGTTTCCCCGAGTTTTTTCCTTGATAAGAGTTTCGACTTTTTTGGATGAATTATTTTGCCACAACGACCGTCTTGGAAACCATGAAATCGATGAGCATCAAAAGCGCCGTTCTCGCGTCCGGACTGGCGGTCCTCTCTCTCAGTCTCTGGGCCGCCGCCCCCGCCGACATCAGCAAGTTACCTCCTCCCGCCAGCGCGCTGGGGGTGACCTTTGACAAGGATATCAAACCGATCCTCGAGAAGTCCTGCGTCAAATGCCACGGCGCGGAAAAGCCCAAAGGCAAGTACCGCCTGGACAGCCGCGCGGCCGCCATCAAAGGCGGATCGAGCGACGAAGCGGCGGTCGTCCCCGGCAAGAGCGAGAAGAGCCCCATGGTGCTTTTCCCCGCCGATTTGGTGGAAGAGATGGAAATGCCGCCCAAGGACAAGCGCGACAAATATCCCGGGCTGACCAAGGATCAGATCGCGCTGGTCCGCGCCTGGATTGACCAGGGTGCCAAGTGAGTTCCGAGAGCCAGCGGCGATCCGATCATTCATCTGCTTGCTTCTCTGAGCTCGATCGTCAAAGAATCAACATTGATGACGGCAGAAGAACGATGTCGAGTTTGCGGTAAGAAAGGCAAGCGACCGTGCCCGGCTTTGGGGGGATGGATTTGTCCCGCCTGTTGTGGCTCGCAACGCGGCAGCAAAATCAATTGCGCCAGGGACTGCGAGTTCTTTCCCTACGGCGTGGCTGGGTCCGAGGCCTGGGGCAAAATCGACGGAGCGTGGGTTCTCAAAGGGCTCGACTACGTTTTGGCCCACCTCGACGGCGCCGAGTTCAATCGCATCCGGTCGGACGGAGCGATCCGGACGAGCGAGCCCAATCTGGATCAGGAGGCCAGCCTGAGCAACGCGATCTACTTCTCCCTTTTCCACCGACGGGACAGCGAAGGAAAGACCCTGGCCGACCTTTGGGAATCGCAGGGCTGGAAAGGCCTGAACAATGACGAACAGGTCATGATGCGCTTTCGCCGCCGTTCCTTGGCCACCGTCATCGAGATTCAAAGAAAAGTGGACAGCCGAACCACCGAGTGCGTGGACCTCTTCGAGCACGAGCCGCGGCCCTTCCTCTTGTTCGACCGGGCGCTCGCCGAGCGCGCGCCGCGCTTTAGCCGCTTGTTCGTTCGCTTGACCCATTTCCCTCATTTCAGCCGGACCAGCGGCCTGGGTTACCCGATTCCCCTTCCCCTTTGGCCGGTCTGGAAGGACATCATTCAATCGTGGACCACTCAAACCGGGCCAGCTCAACCGGGCCTGACCGTGCGCGAGTTTCTCTCGGAAAACGAAGCCAAAGCGGTCGGTCTCATTGCTCAAGTCTCGGAAGCCTATCGCCTCGAGCTCAACAAGTCCATGGACACGCACCAATGCCTGGCCTTCTACGATTTGAGCGGTGCCTGCGCGGAGGTGGAAAACATCCTCACAACTCGGCCGGATTTTCAGGCGGCGGAACCACCTGTCGAACCGGAGGTCGCCGCTCCGCGAGGTTTTTTCCATTGGGTGCGACTGGGCGAATCCGTCGAACTGGCCCAAGGGTTGCCGGATCGCTCTTCTCCCGGCACACCGGCCAACCAGCCGGCCCTCCTCGGTTATCTCAGTCTTTATCCCGACGGTCTCATGGTGGAGACCTTCTCCCTCCCTAAATACCAGGTGGCGCGGAAGATGATCGACACCTATTTCGGAGGCTTGGTTCGGTTTCAAAGAGAGAAAATCGTGGACTTGGCGAAGCAGAACCTGGAACACCGCGCGGCCGAAAGCGCCTTGCTCGATGCCACCAGATCCTCTGGGGAGTTGACCTCGGGTGAGAACTCCGACTCCACTGACGTTCCGCCCTCGCCCGAACCCGGCTCGGAGCCCCCAGCTCGAATGTCTCCTGAAGTCGAACGCCGGCTCATCCAAGAGCTTCACGAAAAGAAGTACGCCGCGTTTCTCGACGAGACGATCCCCGCTCTGGACGGCGCAACGCCTCGCGCCGCGGCTCAAGATCCCGCCCTGCGACCCAAGCTCATCGAGGTCATGAAGGTTCACTTGCACAATCTGGAACGGGAGAATCAGCGCACCGGGCTCGGCTTCGACCTCAACACCACCTTGGATGTGCTGGGATTGCCCGAGCTCAAGTGAACCGTTTCCAGACCCGGCTGGAAGGGCTCGGGAGATCGTCGGGCCAGATGACCATCCGGCCCATTGGCGCAAACCCGTTGAACGATCAAGACATCTCGGAGGCTTTCCCTGAATCCGGGGTGGGGTGAGACTCTGTCGAATCCTGACATCTCTGCCCACCAAGATTCCAGGGCTCGACAGAGTCTCGCCCCACCGGTGGACCTGGTCATGGTCCCAAGGCGCGCGCCCGGTGAAAGGCGGCGGCCCATGAACCGATTTCCTGAGCGACGTTCGGCTCGTCAGGATCCGGAGGCGGCGCTGGCGGATTGGACCGGCATCAGCTAGATTCGAAGATCATGCGTGGGCAGGACAAACTGGTCGCCGCTCTGGCCGTCGTGTTTGCCGGATTGATGCTGCACAGTCTCGTCAACCGCGGCCCCAAGTCTCGGGGACAGACCGCGCAGTACTGGGCGAATCAACTGACCCGAGGCAGCACCACCCAGGAATCAGCCGCCGCCGCAGCTCTGCTCGAACTCGGACCCGAAGTCTCAGTTCCGGTTCTCAAACAAGTCCTCGAATCCCAAGGCCCACCCCTTTATCGTCATCTCTGGCCAAAGCTCCCCGCCGGCCTTCGCACCCGGCTGCCCGACCCGCTCGCCGATCGCCAAAACCGATACCGGGCCGCGCTCGTGCTCGGTGAGTTTGGTCCCGCCGCTCAATCCGCCGTTCCGCAACTGACCGCGGCCTTGCATCACAAAGGGCTGGAAGGACAATCCGCCGCCGCCGCGCTCGGCAAAATCGGCGCCGACGCCTGGCGCGCGGTTCCGGATCTGGAGGCGATGGCCAAAGATACGAACAATCATCCGTCCACCATTCGCCTGGCCACGGCGGCTCTGGAACGAATCGCCGGTGGACGTCGCACTGATTCCCCCGGCCCACCGCCATGACGGACTTGCCGCATCTTCGCCCACCGGAATCCTCCGACCCCAACGAGGCCGAAGCGACCAAAGGCAAACGGATTCTCTTCGTCCTGGTTGTCGTCGTTCTCGCGATCAATGCGGCCCTCCTCTACCGGGTCCTCGTCTCGCCCCAACCTTAACCAGGCCACTGAAGTGGGAGAGCACACATGCCCTCGCGTGTTCCCCTGCCAACGGCAGGGACACGGCTCAGAGCCTGTTTTGAA
>CAYHFE010000676.1:0-4112 GCA_964355375.1 uncultured Verrucomicrobiota bacterium | reverse complement strand
CGCCCCGTCCGGGGCGCGTTGGGGTTTGGCGCTGGCACCGGGGGCTGCGCTCGAGGGCTCGCTTGCCCCCGGCTAATGTCCATCGCCCCGTCGGGGCGGTCCTGCTCGTGGACCATCTCAGCACCAGAGGGGCCAGCCCGCGCCCGGATCGTCCCAGCCCCCGAGGGGCCATTCAGTTCCTGGACCGCATTATTCCCCCGGCAGCCGCAAGCGGCCTCAGCCCCAGAGGGGCCATGGACATTAGCCAGGTGCAAGCGAGCCTGCGAGCGCCGCACCTGGACCGCCACGCAAGACGAATCGCGCCCTGGAGGGGCGCAGGATCACGCATCACCAAAATGACGCGACAATTTGTCAACGCACGAATCCATCGCCCCGTCCGGGGCGAATGGGGCTGTGTCGATGGAACCGAACATTCCGGTGGCCGCGCGCGCAGACGCGCTTGCCACCGGCTCATGTCCATCACCCCTGCAGGGCGGTTCCGCTCCGGGGCCGTCCCAGCCCCGGAGGGGCCAGCCCGTGCCCGGAACGTCTCAGCCCCAGAGGGGCCATGGATATTAGCCAGGTGCAAGCGAGCCTGCGAGCGCCGCACCTGGACCGCCACGCAAGACGAATCGCGCCCTGGAGGGGCGCAGGATCACGCATCACCAAAATGACGCGACAATTTGTCAACACGCGAATCCATCGCCCCGTCCGGGGCGAATGGGCTTTTGTCGGCCACACCGGGGGCTCCGGGGGCGGCGCTCGGGGACTCGCTTGCCCCCGGCTAATGTCCATCGCCCCTGCGGGGCCAACCCGTCCCGCGGCCGCTTCTGCCCATGCGGGGCCATCGCCTCGCCGATTCATAATTTGCGCTACCCACTTTGATTTTGTTTATGCGAACTCTTAAAATTGCCCTCGTGGCGTTCGGTTGCGTGGGGTTCTGCGCCGCGTCCTTCGCGCAGTCGCTGCCGGTGGATATCAAGCAAGATTCCACGCATTACAATCTCCAGAAGACGAACGGCATGGCCCTGTCCGCGACCGTCGGCACGCCGGCCGGTTCGGACGGTCGCGCGCCGGGACCGAATCCGGGCCCGGTCGGCACGGTCAATCAATTTCAGGGGGTGATCACCTTTGGCGGTTCGGTCACGCCGCAATCCGTCAACTTGAACGCCGCGCAGAGCTTCGCCGCAAACGCGGACCATCTGAATTTGCCCCGGGCCAGCGGCAACGCCGTCATTCTGCTTTCCGCAAAGGTGGGCGCGCCCTTCCTCAGCCGCAGCCTTTCCTATCTCTTCGGCGCCGTTGTGACGCCTCCGCTGACGGACGAATACGGGGTGCTGCTCAGCATCGTGAACACCAACGTGTCGCCGAGCCGGGCGCTCCAGGCGCCGTCGGATTACTGGCTGGCCGAGCCCTACTCGACCAACAACCACTTGGGAATGGGTTATTATTGGAGCCGGCACGCGCAGCAGGTTTTCGCGATCAATCCGGGGCCGCTGGACGTGGCGTGGCGCAAGGCGGTGGCGTCGGTGCCATCCGGTTCATTGCCCTTGAACGTGTCCACCAGCATGGTCAGCGGCTTGGTTTACACGATTTACACGAACCGCTCGGTGGTTTCGTACAGCCCGGTCAAGCCGGCGCGCAAGATCTACTGGACGGAAGGAGTGTTTCGGCAGACGGGCAAACCGGTGACCGTGCCGGCGGCGCGGGTGGGGGCCGTGAACATCGTGTATAACAGCAACTTTTCGCAGAAGGTCGCCACCGAATTCCAGGCGATCGGACAGGTTCCGATCACCGCCGTGACCAACATGCTGCAAGAACTCCGCACCTTGTGGTACGACCAACAATTGGGACAGATCTATGCCTACAACCAGGAAGGGCGCGTCTTCGTCGAGTTGTTGGGCGACGAGCGGGAAGATAAGCAGACCCGCAGACATCTCGGTTTCGAGATCGTCGATGTCGTCCGGCAACCCAACCCGGAGGATGTGACCATCGAGTTGGGTGAGCCGTTGACGGCCTACCCGGATGACGATCCGGACGATTTCGAGCTCTTCCCGGAACCGGTCGCGCAGGTGGGACGGTCTTTCACCTACCGGCACACCATCAATGGCTCGGATCGCCCGGTCTATTACGCCACCCGAGAAACACAGAACATCAATGACCTGCCGGTGCATTGGCTGGAAACGGGCTTGCAGGGGTTGCGCTGGCCGTTTCTCTACGTGCGCTACCGTTTGGTCTGGCCCGCCGATGTGGAGGCCTACGATCATTATGTCCGGCCGCTGGTGGGGAGCGAGGCCGAGGCGCGGGTGACAGGCGTGCCGCTGCCGACGGAAAACGCCCCCGTGATTGAATACCAGGATCCGTTGGACCAGCCGCGCGGCAAGCTGACGGAGAAGTTTGAGTTTTACACCTTCCTCGACCCCGCCCATCCGGCGCATCGGACGTTGCTGCGTTTTACCTCCAGGGAGAATGTGGCCTTCGCTCGGGTCTTTTCCTGGCTGAACGCGAATTTGAAGAGCGGCACTTTCGCCAACAGCGTGGCCACCAACCTGGCCACCTGGAACGTGGCCAGCAACACCTTTGCCTGGTCGCCCGATCTGACCGCGCCGCTCGTGGTCAACGCGACGGTCGATGTCGGAGATCGGATCCCCGCGCCTGCCGGCGAATTAGGTTCCGGCATGGGTGCAAAGTACCTCGCGGGGCACATCCGAACGGAGTATGGCACCAGCTACCATCCGACGGCCTACGTCGATCCGTTCGTGGCCGGCTTTGACGCCGCCAACCGGGGGGCGATCATTCCGGTCAATGCCATCCCGGGGAAGAATCATTTGGAGGTTTGGTGGTTTCGTCAGAGTGGCGTGGATGTGGCGTCCGGGTTCAAACCGACCTATTGGCCTTCCGTCATCGGCTCTTACACGCTGCAATGGCCGGTCAACCCAAGTGAGATCGTGCTGGCCAGCAATGCCGGGAGCGGTGCGCTCCTGAGCCTGCAGGCCAAGGGCAGCATCTATTACCAGAATGATGCCACCCAGCACGGCTACAATCCGAACGAGGAACACGCGCTCATGCAAGGCGGCCAAGCTTGGGCGCTGCGGGATGACCTCAACATCGTCAGCGGACCCAACTATACTTCCGATCCGTTTGTGCTCTTGGATTACGTCGAGAGCGATGGCCGCCCGGCCATCCGGGCGTTCAAGGTCCTGCGCGAGAAGGGCAACACCAGGTTCAATTACCAGGTCGCGGCCGGCACCGTCCTCCAGCCGCCCATGCCGTTGCCCCTGCTGGAAAAACCGCTCGGACCGAAGTTCATCGGGTCGGAACCGCGCAGCTTGAATCATGAAGTCTATTTTCGCACGGTGCTCACCTCCACAACGAACGGCGAGTTGACGACCCAGGAACCACACCATTTCCGACCCTGGTTCCGGGAGCTGGCGTTGCAGTCGTCGGATCAGTTGTCGGTCAAGTGGTATTTTGTGACCAACGTGGTTTATAGCAGCAATCTCTTGCAGGGCGTGGTTTCGGACCGAAGCCCTCTCCATCTGACGCTGGCCACGAACCAACCCTCTCCGATTTATCAACTGTCGGCAATCTCGACGAACGGCGCCGGATTGATCACCTACCAAGTCAGCGTTACCCAGGCGGTGCGATACAGCACCACGAATCAAACCGGTCTGACCACCAACAGCTCTGTTTACGGCATCGCCCCGGCGCTAGGGTCGGCCTGGTTGATGACCGTGCTGGCCACCAATTCCGCGGCGGCGAGCATCGACCTGGGAATTTCCACGACGACCAATCTGGCTTCCCTCGGAGCGCCCTTGACGACCAGCAGTTCGGCCGTCCTGACGGTCCAGACGAATCTGTTGCAAAGCCTCCCCAGCACCAATGATCTGCAGGCGGCCAGCCTGCTGTTCCTGCCCAGCGGGACGGTCACCAACAATCAATTCACGACCTGGGCGGTGCGGGCTCGGCCGGTGCCAACCTCGCGCCCATCGAGCGATTCCTTCGCTCTCCAGGACCGGAAGGGGAATTTGTGGATCTATCGCGGACCCCACCAGGCCGGCGACACGCCTCACATGGCCATGCAGTACTACTACAAGACGCTGCCGGGATTCTTCTTCCCCATGAACGGAAAC
>CAYHFE010000675.1:0-4114 GCA_964355375.1 uncultured Verrucomicrobiota bacterium | reverse complement strand
CCTTGTCGGCGACGGCGCGCTGGATGTCGTAGATGGAAATGTAATCGCCGAAGACCGCCCGCGTGTTCGCGTCCATCTTCTCGATGGGCATGCCGGTGAAGCCGATGAACGACGCATTCGGCAAGGCATATCTGCGCGGTCAGCCACCCCGGCGATTCTCATCGAACATCTCGACGGGCATCGAATGGTCAAGTCGCCAAACCATCTGGATGGGGCGCTCAGATTGGAAACTAACGAGCTTCGCCGGGCCAAGGAACGTGAATGGAGACGTGGTTCCATCCACTTTCTTGCGAGAGCGCACGAAGAACAGCATCGTTTGGCCGCGCTCTTGGTGGTGGATAAGGTTCTGTCCCGTCTCACTCGCTTGGCTCGTCGGCCCCTGAGTTTCCCAGTGCAGCAGTTCACGACTGATGGGATAGTCCTGATACATCGTGCTCGGCGAAAACTGCTTCTCGGTTTTCTGGAATGTGACCAGCGCTACGATGGATTTGATTGCGGAGCAGCGAATGACTCCAGAGCCTGTTTCACCCGCTGACTCGAAGGATGCTCTACCGAGAGCCGCCTTAATTTCGTCGCTACCGTATGTAGCATGGAGCTCAAGAGGGCATGGGAATGGGAGGTTCAGCGTGGCACTTCCGACACGGGACTCTTCATCGGCCCAAACCAAAACTTCCTCTAGGTCGCGCAGCACGGACGGATTTCGAGCCGCTCGGTTGAACGATTCTTCGATGCTCGCTATTTCAAGTTTGGGGCCTGGTTTACCCCAGATGCGGTAGTGGGTGAGGAGGGCTAAGTCTCCGGCTTCAGCGAGGGCTGCGTCTGTATCCCCGCCCCTCAAGTAGGCGATGACTTTCCGATATCGCGCGATTTCCCGTGGGCCACTCGTTTGCGCAGCGCTGATCAGCGCAGGCCTCAGTTGGCCAATGTCGGGATCGGTGGGCGTCTCGGTAAGGCGGGCGGCAGCTTTCCACTGTGACCATGTCCTTTGCCCCGCGAGCAGAGTTTCCGGCTCGTAGTCGTGGAAGCGGACGAAGTTGCCAAACGTCAACGGCTGTCGTGATTCGTGCTCAAAGGTTTCGAGTCGGTCGGGCACTTGGTCGGCGAGATTTCGCAAATTCTCGCGGATGTTCGCCAGCACATGCTCGCGGGCAACCCTGTCGAGTTGAATGCTGCAACCAGAGGGCAGATGGGGAAAATCCATCTCAACCTCTCGCTGAATATTGAAGCGACGCTTCGCAAGCAGGGCTTTCAGCTTTCGGTCAATGCGATAACGGCGGTGCGACTGCCCGACGAAGTCGAGCACCGTGAGGCAGTCTTTATCTGGCGCGTGGCGTAAACCGCGACCGAGTTGCTGGAGGAATACGGTTAGGCTTTGCGTGGGACGCAGGAACAAAACCGTGTTCACATCAGGTATGTCAAGTCCCTCACTCAGCACATCCACGGTGAATAGGAATCTGATTTTTCCAGCTCGGAAATCGTTGAGTAGGGCAGTTCGCTCGTCAGTGACGGTCTCGCCCACGAGCACGGCAGAAACAATCCCACGCTCGTTGAACTTCTCCGCCATGAACTCGGCGTGCCGAATGGACACGCAAAATCCAATGCCGCGGACGCGTTCCAAGTCGGGCTCGAAGCGGAGCAAGGAACTCACCACGACATCCAACCTCTGAACTGCCAGAGCGTGCGAACCCGTATAAACATTCTCCAACTCGGCGATATCGTATTTCCCGCCGCGCCAGAAGTTGTCAGTCGCCAGCGACACAGGGTCAGCTACGCCAAAGTAGTGAAACGGACATAGAAGCTTTTCTTCAAGCGCTTCAGGCAAACGAATCTCAGCGGCGAAACGGTTACCAAAATCCGCAGCCACGCTTTCACCATTCATGCGCTCTGGTGTCGCTGTCAGACCAAGTAAAATTCGCGGACTGAATTGCTTGAAAATCGGTCGATAGCTATCCGCGGGACCATGATGCGCCTCGTCCACGATTATGAAGTCATAGAAATCAGGGCCGACTTGCTCCCACAGGCGTCTGTTACCGAGCATGGACACGGAACAGAAAAGATGATCGTAGCGAGCCGCGACATGGGGGCCAACCAGGAGCTCGCCAAAGTCAGGAACCCGAAGCACGGCTCGAAACGTCCCGACGGCTTGTTCCAGAATTTCCTTCCGATGAGCAACAAAAAGAAGGCGCGCTTGCCGCTGCTTGTTCTCGAAGAACCGCTTGAAATCAAACGCGGCCACGACGGTTTTTCCCGTCCCGGTCGCTGCCACGACCAGATTCCGCCACTGACCATGGACGAGGCGCTCGGATTCTAGGGCATCGAGGATTCGTTCCTGAAATGGATGCGGGCAAATGTCGAAAAAGACCGGTGCAATTCCCAGCCGTGTGGACCGCGCGTGTTTAAGTGCCTCTCGGAATACGAGCGGCTCTTCCGGGTTGAACGAAACGAACTCGCGGCTATTCCAGTAGGTTTCAAACTCCGCAAGGAACTTGTCCAAGATGTGCGGCATGTCCTGCGCGGTCACCTTGAGATTCCATTCCAACCCGCTCGTCATCGCCGCATGCGACATGTTTGCTGAACCGATGTAGGCAGTAGAAAACCCGCTGTCCCGACGGAAATGATAAGCCTTGGCATGGAGGCGTGTCCGCTCCGTGTCGTATGAAACGCGAATCGCAACGTTGGGCAAACGCGCCAGCCACTCTACCGCCTCAGCATCCGAAGCACCCATATATGATGTCGTGATGATGCGCACCTGTCCGCCACGCGAAGCAATTTCCTCAAACGCCGGCATCAACAAACGTAGCCCCGACCACTTGATAAACGATACAAGCAAGTCCACTGAGTCCGCAGACCGCATTTCTCTACCGAGTTCGTGCACGAGTTGGGGGTCGGCAGGCGAACCAGTGAAGAGGCTGCTCACCACCAAAGCGGTTTCCGGTCGAGGCATGCCTCCTTGCGCATGGTTTGGTGGTGTGATTTCAAGCAGGACAGGTTTGTCCGTTTTGACGAGGCGTCTTCCTTCTAAGAACTTCGCCGTTGGATTGCCCGCGATGCGTTCAACAATTTCATTGCAGAGGCGCAATCGCGTTTCTGGGTCATCCTCAAGTCGCAGGGCTTTTTCCAACAATCTTGCAAGAAAGGCGGCGTAACGAGCCGGCTCTTCCTCCGGGTCGATCTTTCCAAAGACCGAGCGCAGTTCCGGATGGCATTGCAAGATAGAGTTTAACTCTTCATCGAGCAGCGCTTCGTAGATTCCGTGCGGGAGGCTTGCCATACATTATTTCTCACAAAGCGCGGAGAGATTCTCCTGCTCGAACGGCAAACACGGTTTTCGGACCTTCCTTCGCAAGCGCTTGAGAGTCGGCGTAACGCACGGAACGATGTCGGTCTCAATGAGGGCGCGGAGGATGTCGCCTTCGCCGGACTGGTTGGAGGACATGCTGCCATTGGCGAGGACGAAGCCGGCCATGCCCTGCGGGGCGAGGTGGTGGATGAAGTGCTGCACCCAGGCGAAGTTGGCGTTGCCCTTGGGCGGGACGCCGAACTGCCAGCGCACGTCGTCGTCCTTGCGGAACCAGTCGGAGTCGTTGAAGGGCGGGTTGGCGAGGACGTAGTCGGCGCGGAGGTCGGGATGGAGGTCGCGGCGGAAGGTGTCGGCGTGCTCGGGGCCGAAGTCGGCCTCGATGCCGCGCAGGGCGAGGTTCATCACGGCGAGGCGGCGGGTGGTGGCGTTGCTCTCCTGGCCGTAGATGCTGATGTCGCCGAGCTTGCCGCCGTGGGATTCGACGAATTTTTCCGACTGCACGAACATGCCGCCGGAGCCGCAGGCGGGGTCGTAGATGCGGCCTTTGTAGGGGGCGAGCATCTCGACGAGGCAGCGCACGACGCAGGACGGGGTGTAGAACTGGCCGCCGTTCTTACCCTCGGCGCTGGCGAAGCGGGTGAGGAAATATTCGTAAACGCGGCCGAGCAGATCGACGGAGCGGTGGGTCTTCTCGCCCTCGCTGGCGGCGGTGAGTTCGATGGTGGCGATGACGTCGATGAGTTCGCCGAGGCGCTGCTTGTCGAGGCCGGGGCGGGCGTAGTCCTTGGGGAGGACGCCTTTGAGGCGCGGGTT
>CAYHFE010000674.1:0-4115 GCA_964355375.1 uncultured Verrucomicrobiota bacterium | reverse complement strand
GCAGGGTCGTTCTTCTGCGCCCGGCCATTAGCCTGGATCTTTCACCAGCGTTTGGGAGCACACGCGCCCTCGCGTGTTCCCATCGGCGCCTCGCCGATGGGTTCGACGGCGGCGAAACGAACAGTGCGTGGCCAGCCACTGGTGCAAGGTTGCGGCGAGGCGCCGCGACCAGCACGCGAGGCGCGTGCGCTCCCCAGAAAACGGTGTGAAATTTCCGAGTTAGGCATCACGACTGCTTTTTTTATGAGTTCCTTTTTTGAGTAAGTAGTTTGTTCGTTTGTTATGTCGAAAGATGCCGAGTTATTGTCAACAATATGTCAGAATCTCGAAGGCATGGTCGCCGTCGCCCTGGTGCGTCCACAGACAGATGCGCCAGGCTGTCGCCCAGCCGATGGCCCTGTCGCCGCGGATCTTCAGTGATTTCTTCGCTGCTGCCGCCAGTAGATCTCGGCATGCGTCGTGCCCGAAAATGTCAGCAGCAGATCGCCCACGGCCTGATACGGCATCTGGCCGAGCGAATTCGCCATGACCTTTGCGCTGATGAGCTTGGCGGCTTCTCCGTATTTGGCCTCGTTGATCAACTGCCGGACTTGCGGCAGCGCCCCCTTCGCCTCGGGATTCACCGGATAACTGCGACGAAACTGCTCCGACGAAACTGCTTGCCTCCGCGTTTGAGTAAAGCATAGTAATTCCCCGCTGGCACGTGCCGAGAAGCTTAAGCCAATGTAGCTCAGTGGTAGAGCAACGGTTTCGTAAACCGTAGGTCGTCGGTTCAATCCCGACCATTGGCTCCAGTTTAACTCCAACGACTTACAAACGAACTGAACCGCCGCTTTTCACTCCGGTATTGCCAAAGTGCAACAATAGTGCAACAGATCGTGCATGAACCTACCTTCGTCACGCAATCACCCGAAAGCCGCGCAGTGGCCCTGCAAAATCCGTTTGGGCCGCGTCACTGTCAGCATTTACAAGCGCCAGACTCCAACCGAGGGGGACGGCGTTCATGGTGGCCAATTACGCGGACGGCAAGCGCCGATTCGATTGCTACGCCACGGAAGCCGATACACTTGATGCCGCGAAGACTCACGCTCGACAACTGAGCGAGCGCGAGGTCGTGGCAGCCGCCATGACCAACGAGCAGGCCGCCGACTACGCCGCCGCTGTTCAGACCCTCGCACCGTTCAGTCTTTCCCTGTCGTCCATGGCCTCGACGGTTGCCGAGTGCCTCAACCTGGTGGGCGGTTTGACCGACTTGCACGCCGCCGCGAAGTTCTACGCCACTCGCCGCAAACGCACCGTCGGCAAGCCAGTGTCGGCTGTTGTGGCCGAATTGCTCGCCGTGAAAGAAGCGCGTGGCGCATCGGCGCGATACCTTCAAGACCTTCGCCACCGGCTGAACCGATTCGCCGATACCTTCCACAAAGACGCCTGCAACGTCACGACGGCGGAGATTCAGGAATGGCTCGACGGTCAAAAGCTAAAACCGCAGAGCTACCAGAACTTCCGCCGCGTCGTCCACCTGCTCTTTGAATTCGCCGTGGCGCGCGGCTATGCCACTGACAATCCAGTTGCCGTCGTGGAAAGCGTCGAAGTTCGGGCCGGTGACGTGGACATTTTCACGCCGGGAGAAATCAGCCGCTTGCTCGCCGCCGCGTCGCCGGATTTTCTGCCCTGCTTTGCCTTGACTTGGGGATCGAGCACTTTGACCGGCGATTCGTCGATCTGCAGGTAATCCCCTTGCTTCATCCGTTTCCACATCCGATCCACGATCAAGCGCAGGAACCCGGCCACGTGCTCGATCCATTGCACCATCTGCTGGCGCGGGATCGTGACTCCATGGCGTTCGCGAAAGATCCGCTCCAGGGTATAGAGGGCGAGGTGATCATCGTACTTGGAGAGGAGAATGAACACCGCCAGTCCCAAACCCAGGATGCTCCCGGGCAAGAGCCGGGGAGGCAGGGGCGCGATGGCAATCGGGCCACACCCGCACTGGCAACCCCGTTTGATGCGCACCGTCCGGCGCACGATCAGCCGGGCGGGGATCAAATCCACCTGCTCGCTGACTTCCTCGCCGATCTTGTCCCCCAACTGTCCACAGTGTTCGCAGGCCGGGTCGGTCGGTTCCAGAACGGTCGTCTGGACTTCCAGGTGGACCGGAACCTGCCGACGCTTGCGCTGGCGCCGAGGCAATTTGGCTTTCTCCGCCTCGGAGGTCTGGGTCTCCTCGGCCAGGACGTCCTGGACGTCGGCGGGCGGACGTGGCGTTGGCTCGTGCAGATCCCCGACCACGGACGCCAATTCGCTCGCCTGTTCCTCCGTCATCTTCTCGGACTTGGGACCAAAGAGCATCCGCTGGAGTTGCTCGATCAAGGACTTCTGCTCGGCCAGAGTCTGGGTCTGTTGCACCAAGGTTTGGGTCTGCTCAGCGATCGTTTCCTTCGTCCGGGCCAGAGCCTCTTCCAGTTGGAGTCGTTCCTCAATGAAGGCGGGCAAATTCGTTTGAGCCTGCCCCAGAAGTTCCTCGCGTCGATTCATGCGCAGAGGCGTTCCCGGAACTTCCGGTGGAGCGGGTGGAGGTAAATGTCCTTGACGGGGGCCGCCAGCAAACGGGATCGATCCTGGCGGGTCCGTCCGGTGGTCGCTCCCACCCGGAGCCAATGGGCGGCCCGATAGGCGGTGCCGGCAAAGCGCTCTTGCTCCACGAACGTCTCCACCGCATGGAGGGGATGTCCATACTTGGCCTGCCAGTCCGGCGACAAGCGCCGGGCCACCGATCCCAAGGCCCAACTGGCCAGGCCCGGCACCTGCACCCACGGCAAAATCAGGAACCGGCTGTTGTTGGCCAGGCCGCCGAGGTTGCGCCGGCGTTGCTCGAGGTTCCATCCGATGAACTGGTCCCGGCTCTGGCACTTCCAGGCCGCAGAACCAAAGACCAGGCAGGCCAGCAGCCGCTCCTGGCGATCGCGCACGGTGTACTGGAGGTTCTCCCCCACCGCCCCGCCAAAACCCAGGTAATGGAACTGGCTCAGAGCGGCCGCCACACGCTGCCGCTGGGATCGATCCCGGCTCACCTCGCTCACTTGGAGACTCCCGAGCTCTCCCAAAGATGAGGCGATGGCCGACGGGTCCCACACCCCAGGCGCCACCTGGGTCTGGCGCATGCGATTGGCCGGGGTCTGACGGCGGGGCGGCAACTGAATATGACCGCGCTCGTGGAGCTTGAGCAGAAGCGTGCGACTGGCCATGTCTTTGATTTGCCCGATCGCGTTGCGCCAATTCCAACGTTCGCACAACACTCGGGAAAGCCGCCACCGGCTCCACTGGGGATGTTCCTGGAGGAGTTGCCGGATGAGCCCCAGATCCTCGGGACCCAGCTCACGGCCTTGCACGGTGACGGTCACGCCGCGAAGATGGCCCAAAGGGTGCAAGGAGTCCAGCCGAAAAGAAAAAAACTTCACGGCGTCCGATACCAGCGGGCTCGCGACACGCCTTGGACCCCGTGAATCAAGAGCTGCAATTCCTCCGGGCGCAAGGACCGGCTGGATCCTTCCCCGCTCGGCCAGGCGTAGGTCCCCCGCTCCAAGCGCTTGCAGAACAGACACAGCCCGGAACCGTCCCAAAACAAAATCTTCAGCCGATTGCGGGATTTATTGGTGAACACAAAGAAGAGCCTTTCACACTGCACCCGTCCCGCTCTTGCATGTCACGCGGACTATTCTTTTTCGTGTTCATGACGTCTTCTCTAAAGATTACGTGCTCAGAATCTCTCACAATGTTATTTTGCGAGCCGGATGAAACAGGAACGTCAAAAAAGATTCCTATGACGAATGGGCAGCCATTCCGAGCTTCCATTGCATGTCGGCCAATGAAGGGACCTTCAAGGCAATTGACGGAATTCCACTTCGATTCGTAAATCTCGCTTTGGCGTCGTAACTGGGTCGATTGTCGTCGCCCCGTTGACGTGCTACGTCTCTTGTGACCATCAAAAAGGTGTCAGTTCCTAGTTTCTAACACATGACACGGCGCGGAGCATGCGTCAGGCTCGCGGCATGGGTCGCAGACTGCGTGTCCAATATCCAGGAGCCATCTACCACGTGATGAACCGGGGTGACCGC
>CAYHFE010000673.1:0-4122 GCA_964355375.1 uncultured Verrucomicrobiota bacterium | reverse complement strand
GGCGGCGGCGGAAGATTCACTTTTTTTCCAAAAAAGCCGATGGATTTCATAGAGAATTAGAGCCTAGTTGCCGCGGCTTCTACCAGCGTTACGACTTTTAAAACACGTTCTGAGGGGAGTTTGAACTCATCGCGCGCCTCCCTTTTCCGCCTGGAGACTAACCGCGTTGAAGAACTCGACGCATCGCGCGATCTCCGGCAACGATTCGAGCCAGTTGTAAGAATATTCCAAACCCCACATCGTCGGCTTGAGGCCGAGCCGGCGGACTTCCTGGATGAACTGCTCGGCCTTTCCAGCGCCACTGCCCCAAGGCACATCGTGACCCGTCGCACTCAATTCGTTCAAGTCGTGCATCTGCACGGTAATGAGACGGTCCTTGAGCAGGTTCACGGCCTTGATCGGATCGACCCCGGAGCGCAACCAATAGCCCAGGTCGGCGCAGGCGCCGAGGTGTTTGCTGCGGCCCTGGCAGGCTTTCATGATGCCCTCGGGATTCCAGTAAACCGGCGAGGCCTTCGGGTCGTGGTTGTGGAGCGCCACATGAATGTCGTAGGCCTCGCAGAACCGCTCGATCGTCTCCAGCGCCTCCAGCTTGGGTTCCGACATGAACGTCTCGATGCCGATCTTGCGTCCGAACTCGAAGACCTTGCGGCAGCCCGCTTCGTCGCCCGGGATATCGTGTATGTAATAGGTCAGCAAGCGCACGCCGGCGGCGTCGAGCTTCACCCGGATCTGCCGCAACTCCTCGTCGGTCAACCCCGGCTCGAAGTTCTTCGGAATAGCCTGGCTGACTTTCTGGAAACTGAGGCCGCCCATGAAGGGCAGGCCGAGCTGCGCGGTTTTCTCGATGGCCTCGAAGAGCGTGAACTTCTGGAAGGTGTAAGCCTCGAGACCCAGCCGCCAGCCCAGTTTCTCCTGAGCGCGGACCGCTGGCGTGAGCTGGGCGCTGGGAAGGGTCGGCGCGGGCAAATCGCCCAGGACAAACTGCGCCGCCCCAAGATAGAACTGGAGCATCTTGGCATCCCAGAAGACGGAGGGATTATGGGCGATCGTGCAATAGAGCGTGCGGCCCCGGCCGTAGTTCCGCACCCAGGCCAAGGCGAAGTCGTTGTCCGCGCGCTCCAATTTGCCGTAGCCGGGGCCTTGTCTGAGATCGGTCTTCTCGATGTCAATGCTCAGGAGCACACGCACTCGGTTCCGCGAGTACGGATCATGCACGCGGAAGAACTCGTCGCGGTACTCGAAGCCCTGTCCGCCAAACGACTGGTTCAGCGGATGCAGCGGTTCGTCGAGCTTGATGAAGACATGTTCGTCGCTGGCCCGATGGTTCGCTCCCCGCGCGCCGATCATCCGTCCAAACTCCGGCCAATCCTCAATCGCGCCGGGCCACCTCGTGAAAGCCACCGAAGTCCCATGGACACCCATCAACCCGCCGCCGCCATAGACGAACTCGGCCAGGTTCTGCCGCAGCTCCGCATTCGTGAAACAATTGCCCACGGTGTTGTTGAAGAAAACGGCGTCGAACTGCCGCAGGCTCTCCCGCGTGAAAACATTCGGATCGCGACTGACCATCGTCTCAAACGCTCCGGTCTTCTCTCCCATGAGGGTGAAGGCGAGGTTGGCCGTCCGGATGGAGCCGTGCCCGCCGTAGCCCACGTTGAGATCGAAAATGAGGAGCTTCCGCGGCTTGCGCGGCGGAACGGGGGCTTGGATCGGAAGGGCCGCTTCGATCTTCTGACGCTCCGCATCTGGAACAACCTGCGCCAACGTCGGAAGCGGCTCAAGCCGCGCCAGCGCGAGAATCACGGCCAAAAACAACGCCGGTCTGGTCGTGCCCATCGATGATGGTGGCCCGAAGGCCCTTGAGGTCGCCGACGGATGGGGCGGCGGCCTGTTCTGAGGCGCAGGCGGGGACAGGGCGGAAGCCGCGCGAGCGGACGGTCGCAAATGTGGCATCGGCTGCGGCGATCTTGTGGTCGCAGCCAGGGCGGCGCTGGCCGCCCGGCAATTCCGGTAGGCGAGGTGCATGGACTTGGCCTGAAATGATGCGCTGAATACCTGGTTCGGACAAGGCTTTTTCGCGACACTTTTTCGCGCGTTGAAAGCAGAGAGTAACGTGGAACAGTCCGGACTATTCAAGTTCCAACCGCGACAGTTCCAACCGCGAAATCATCGCCGACCGCGGGCAACTGGCCGCGCAACCAGAACTCATCGTCACGTCACGCGCCACCTCGCCCCAGCCGGCTTCCGCGCCGTGAGCGCGCCTGACCGAGAACCCGTTGGAACGTCTCGCCGGATTCGCCGGTGACAACGCGCAGCCCGTGGCGTCGCGCCATGAGGCGCAAACCGTTCTCACCCTGTTCAAGAAACGCCGTGACGATCTTGATGCTCGTGATGCCGGTCGAATCCCGAAGTCACCACGCTGGGCGTGTAGATGATCGCGGAAAACTCCGTCGAACCACCGTTTAACTGTCGAAGACGGGTTAGGCAGTTCTACTTTACATAAAGTCCGACTTTAAGCACAGTATCTTTGCATGTTCGCAAGACCCTTTTGGCTCAATCGGTTGCAGGAAGCCTGGCAATCTGTCCCCATTGCCTGGCTGGCGGGGGTACGCCGATCGGGAAAGTCCACTCTCGCCCAAAGCCTGGAGCCTGACCAGACGCTGCTCGTGGAATGTGACCAGCCTGAGGTCGAGGACATGATCAAGAATCCCTCCCTGTTCTTCAAAGGCTGCAACAAACCGATCATCATCTTCGACGAAGTCCACCAACTCAAAGACCCCAGCCGTGTGCTCAAGATTGGCGCCGACTCATTCCCGCACCTCAAGATTCTGGCCACCGGTTCTTCGACGCTGGCCGCGAGCAAGAAATTTCGGGACACCCTGACCGGTCGCAAGCGCGTCGTGCATCTCCCGCCGGTCCTCTTCGTCGAACTGCCCGCCTTCGGTGGGGTGAGCCTCCCTCAACGCCTTTTTCACGGCGGCCTCCCCCAAGCCATGCTCGCCGCCAGCAAACCGACCGCATTTTATCGCGAGTGGATGGACTCATTCTTTGCGCGCGACGTCCACCGCCTGTTCGAGTTCCGCGACCTGAACCGCTTCAATGCCTTGCTCGAATACCTGCTGCGTCAAAGCGGCGGATTGCTCGATGTCACGAAAACAGCCTCCGCCGTGGGGATTTCCCGGCCCACGGTCGAGAGTCACCTGCAAGCTCTCCAAATCACCCAAGCCGTCACCCTGCTGCGTCCCTTCCACAGCGGCGGCCAGAAGGAAATCACCCGGATGCCGCGCCTCTACGGATTCGACACCGGCTTCGTCAGCCACGCGCGCGGATGGAATCCCCTCCGGACCGACGACTGTGGTTTCCTCTGGGAACACCTCGTCCTCGAACATCTGCAAGCCTATCTCCCGGATCTCCATCTCCACTATTGGCGCGACAAGACCAGTCGTGAAGTGGACTTCGTCATCGTCCGCAACCGCGCGCAAGTGGACGCCATCGAATGCAAATGGGACCCCTCCGAATTCGATCCCGCTGGGTTGAAGGCGTTCCGCGCGCTCTATCCCCGAGGCGACAACTACCTCGTCGCGCCGCTGACTCTGCCTTCTTATCTGAAGCAAGCGGGCGACTTGGAAATCAAAGTCTGCGATCCATCTGGCATCGCAAGCTGAACCACCATGCTCCTCGCTCTCACCCACGATTCCACGCCTTTCGCATGGCCGACGAACTCTCCTCTCTCTCCGGCCTCAAAGGGCCGAGCGAGTGGGCACGAGCGAGTCACTGGGCCGGGGTGAGGGGGAAATTCATCCTTCATCCTTTCCCCTGATGGCTCTGGGCCTCGCAACCGATTGCAGATTCACCGGCCCGGCGTTGCCCGAGCCGTTTGCCAAGTTCAATCTGGAGGTGGATCTGCCCCAACCGGTCATACACTGGCCATCTCGCAACCTGCGAACGATGGAATGCCACGCCCTCGCACCGGCGAACCTTTCGATTTTCAAACCAACACCGCCCCACGCAGCCACCGGACGCTTTGCGCTGGCCATCGGGCGGGAAAGGCGAATCGTTCCGGTACGACGACAATGAGGAACTTGTTCGCCGCATCAAAGCCGATTTGGAAAAGCGCGG
>CAYHFE010000672.1:0-4155 GCA_964355375.1 uncultured Verrucomicrobiota bacterium | reverse complement strand
TGCGGCGCTCGCAGGCTCGCTTGCACCTGGCTAATGTCCATGGCCCCGGCGGGGCTGGGGCGCGGACATGGGCGGTGTTCGAATTCACGGAATTCGTAGGCGATTGGCTTACTGATTCACCGATGCGACCGAGGCCTCCACCCGCGACACGGCGGCCACCGGCACGGACGCTTTCCCCCTCGCCGACGCCAGATCCGACACCAGCTTGCGCAACTCGGCGACTTCGTGTTCCATCGTCTCCATCTTCGACACCTTCTTCTCCAATTCCGCCACGCGCGCTTCGCTCTTTTTCAAGGCCTGCACTTGGCGGTCCAACTCTTGAATGGCGCCGACGCCGGTGCTGAAAACCATGTCGTAGTCCACGGTTCGGAAATCCTTCACCTGTTTTCCAAAGACAAACACCCGGCCGGGATTCTTCTCGGCTTTGACCACGAATTTCGTGGGAGTCGGCACGGCGGAAACCGTGGCTTCCTTTTTGCCGTCCTCCTTGATCAACGAAACGACATCGTCGATCTTTAAGCCATGAGCGTTCTTGAGCTCAATGGTGAGCTCTCCGCTGGCCGAATCAAAACTCACGGCTGTCGCCGGAGCGAAGATGTCCGGCACGAATTCAGTGCCCTGAGTGACCGCATTCGGTAGGACCTTCTCGACCTCTTGTGCAATGAGACCCCGACGCTGGCGCGGGCCATGGGAGGGTTTATCGACGTAGGTGTAGTCCGTAACCTGCAGTTGACGGATGGTTTCCAAGGAGTCTTTGCCGGTGGTGCGAGCGCTGATCTGCTTGATTCGGGCATCGGACGCAGTGTCCCATCCGCCTCCCGTCACGCGGCCAAAGAAAATGGCGGCAAGATTGTTAACGTACGTGTAGGCGACGCCGCCCGCGTTTGCCGAACCAAAGCCGTCAAAATACCAACCCAAGTTTCCAGCATAGGTCACCCCGTAGGCCACCTCGAGAGGCGCTCGCGGGGTGCTCGTCCCAATGCCGACTCTATCAAAGAGCCTAATCGCTCGAGTGCTGTTATTGGCTCCAGCTCCGACAATGTCTAGTGCGGCAGGGCTGTATGTTTGGTAACCAATCCTGCCGGCGGCGGAATCCTTGCCCGCCACCCCGTTTCCCAACTCGATTACGTTGGCACCGGACACCTGGAGGCCGTTTGCGATCGGGCCATTGATGGTGAGGCCGCCCTGGGCATGCAGTGAGATCTTGCGGTCGCTCCCGTTGGCAGCCGTGCCCGCGCCGACAATATCCAAGCCGGTGGTGTACGTTTGATAACCAATCTTGCCGGCGGTAACCGGTTCTTTCGCCAGTCCACCGCCAAACTCCATCGTGTTCGTGCCATCCAGCCGGATTCCGCCCCCGGCGACCTGCAACCGGGCGGCAATGGTGTTGGTCCCGGTGCCGATGCCCACACTGCCGCTGGAGTTCCAGAGCAGTGCGGCGGTCTGGTTGGTGGCGTTGGCCACGGATCCCAAAACGCCCCCACTGGCGCCGAAGAGCGCCGGGCCGCCAACGGACACGCCCCCAAACGTACTGGAATAGCCCAGCCCGTTATTGGCATCCGTTCCGGTGCTGAGATAAAGCCGGTTGTCACTGAGACGGCTGGGGCTTTGTGCCTCGAGCGTCATGGCCTTGGTCGCCGCGAACGCGTAAGGCGACGGCAGGAGCCGCAACCGGGGCGAGATGGTCATCGCGGTGCCGCTGATGGTCACCGTGATGCCGATGTAGCGGTCCGAAGCCGTGGCCCCGGTGAACACGGCGGAAAGGGCCGAGTTGGCTTCCCCGGACACCGCCGAGCCTTCCCCGAGCACCACGCTGAAATTCCCTTTGTCCACCGTGACGGTCTGCTGTTCGGACCAGAGGATGGCGCCGCCGCTCGAGGCATCATAAATCCGGAACACGACGGGGTAATTGGCCGGCGTGCTCGGCGCCAAGGCCGCCCCGGTGGAATCGACCAGATAGCCCTGGTAGCTCATCCGATCCGGCGGCGTGGCCGATGCCGCCGCGGCGTCGAGCGCGCCCATGACGAGCGCTAGTCCGAAGAGGAGTGCGAACAGAGAGATACGGAGGGTGAGTCTTGGCGTGGTTTTCATGGTGGTGATAGGGAATTGAGAATTGAAAATGGGCGATTGGAAACTGGCCGAATCGGTTTCGGGGCGGTGGAGTTGAGTCTTCATGATAAGTGAATCGAAACGAAGGAGCCTGAGCGTTGGGACCGCCCCGACAGGGCGATGGACATTAGCCGGGGGTAAGCGAGTCCCCGAGCGCGGCCCCCGGGGGAGCGCGCGCGACCCCCGGAACGCACGGTCCCATCAACAAACCCGCATCCGCCCCGGCCGGGGCGATGGATTCGTGGGTTGACAAATCGGTTCGTCATTTTGCGGGGGTGTTTTCCGGAGCCCCTCCAGGGCACGAATCGTTTTGCGCGACGGTCCAGGTGCCGCGCTCGCAGGCTCGCTTGCACCTGGCTAATTTCCATGGCCCCGCTGGGGCACCGAATCGCCCCGACAGGGCGATGGATTCGTGGGTTAACGTCGTATTGATCTATTGTCGCCGTCCGTCGTCCAACGCACCTCCGGCGCGCAATCGGCTTTGCCTGGCATTCCAGGTGCCGCGCTCGCAGGCTCGCTGGCACTTGGCTAATCTCCATGGCCCCGCTGGGGCTGGGGACCGGACAATGAATTCCGCGTCTGGGTCGGTGGAAGTTCATTGTGTGAGGGTCGCGATATTGCTGATCCGTTTGAGCGTGAAGGAACCGAGGCCTTGAAATTGTTTGGTATCGGATCCCTGGGCGAGAAAGGTGACGGATTCCACGTAATTGCCGACGAGTGTCTGGGTTCCGGCGGTCAAACTGTCGAAGTCATTCGAGGGCGCGGTGAAGTTCAACGTGATTTGCCTCCGGACCCCGTAGGACTCGACCCCGCGCGGTTGCGCGGTGGCGAAGAGCGCGTCCAGATTATCGTGATCCGGGTGATAGGTGTGGAGGAAGGGATTGGCCAGTTGATCGTCGTGGGCGACTTCCAACGTCGTCGTCAGGCTGCCTCCCTGCTGCATGGTCCCCGACATGGCCCAGGAGTTGTTGTTCGCGGACGCGGGCAGATGCACGGCGGTAATGCGCCGGGCCGAGGCCAGCGCGGAAGGCAGCAAGAGATTCTCCCGTGCCGTCACCACCGGATTCGTGCCTAAGCCAATGCCATAATAGACTTGCTGGAACAGACGGCTGACCGAGCCGTCATGATGCACGATCAACCGCAGCGGGAAGGGCCGTGCCACCGTCCCGGAATCCACCTTGATCGGGCCGTCGAGCAAGTAGGAGCCCGACTTGTTTTGCGGACCGCCAAAGATCAAAACCCGGCCGGTGTTTTCATCCCGAACGTAACTGACGCCGCCCACGCCGTTGGTGAGCTGCAACCGGGCGAGCAGGTTTGTTAAATCGACTTGATTGGTGGTTTGCGCGAATTTCTTGAGATAATGGCCAACGCTCGAAACGGAAGCGCCACCCACCCACAAACCGGCCGACGAGGCCATCTCGGCGCTGACGGGGATATCGAGTTGAGCGAGATTGAAATTGTCGGTGAACCGGAGGATGCCGGCATAAAAAGAGCCGGGACTGCCGGTCATGGCCGAGCGATTCAGTCCCAGGATCACTTCGATGTCCGAGCCGGGCTGACCGTTCGAGGTCAGGACCCAGCTTTGCGGGCCGGCATTCAGGTTGGTGAAGCCGTAGGTCAAATTGGTCAGGTTCAACGGACCTCGGAGCAAGAGCGGGGGAGTCTGAAGGATGGCAGTTTGCCCCGCCGGCGGCGTTTCCGAAGCGAGCACATTGAGCGTGACGGTGACTTGGCCGGAGGTGGTGTTGCGAAGCCGGACCCGATACTGCCCGATGCTCTCCCGGAACTGCGCGCCGGACGAGCTTTGCAGTTGCACGTCGAACGGTCCGAAATAACGGTTGAAGGCCGCTCCGGTGCGAATCCACACGGCTTCACCGCGGCGGACGGGCGTCGTCCGAAACGTAAACACCCGGACGGGATTGGTGGCGCCAAGGTCGCCGCCGGGATAGCGATAGACTTCCGAGCTCTGCGCCAGGCTGGGGGCCTTGGCCAGGAAATCCTCGAAAGACGGCGGGCTGGCGACGGGGGTGGGAAACCCGATAAAGT
>CAYHFE010000671.1:0-4160 GCA_964355375.1 uncultured Verrucomicrobiota bacterium | reverse complement strand
AGCCAAAATCCCTCGCCGCAGGACCCTTTTCAATTTTAAAACAGGCTCTTAGGGCTGGCCGGGGCCTTTCGCGCCTTGGGCGCTGTTGCCCAGGAATCGATTGACGGCATTCAAGTAGGCTCGGGCGCTCGCCTCGATGACATCCGTGCTGGCGCCTTTGCCGGTGACGAGGCCGCCGTCGCCAAAGTTGACCTTGACCGTCACTTCCCCGAGCGCGTCCTTGCCTTGCGAGACCGCGCGCAACGAGTATTCCATCAATTGGCCGTGCGTTTTGGTCAAGCGATCGATCGCCTTGAGCGCGGCATCGACCGGCCCATCGCCAATGCCGGCGTCCTGCAAGACCTCGGACTCCGCCTTCTTGCCCGCGGCCTTCTTCAAGCGCACGGTCGCGGTCGGCACGGTGTGGCTCCCGCTCGTCACGCTCAGGTAATCGAGCGACCAAGTCTCTTGCACCTCCGTGATGTGACCTTCCACCAATGCGGTCAAATCATCGTCATAGACGAATTTCTTTTTGTCGCCGACCTCTTTGAAGCGGGCGAAGATCGCGGCGATATCCGTCTCCGTCATCTTGAACCCGAGATGCTTCAAGCGAACCGCCACGGCGGCCCGGCCGCTGTGCTTGGTCAACGGCAAATCCGTCTTGCCCCAGCCCACCTCCTGCGGATCCATGATTTCGTAAGTCTCCCGCTTCTTCAAGATGCCGTCTTGATGAATGCCGCTGGCATGGGCGAACGCGTTCTCGCCCACGATGGCCTTGCTCCGTTGCACGATCAATCCGCTCATGCGCGAGACCAAGCGCGACGATTTCACGATCTCGCGGGTGTTGACGCCGCACTCGAATCCGGCGAAGAAATCGGAACGGGTCTTCATCGCCATGACAATTTCCTCGAGGGAAGCGTTGCCGGCCCGTTCGCCGATCCCATTCACGGTGCACTCCACCTGGCGCGCGCCCGCTTTGACGGCGGCGAGCGAATTGGCCACGGCCAATCCCAAATCATTATGGCAATGCACGCTGATCACCGCTTTGCCGGATTGGAATTCGGACACTTCCTCATACAAACGGGCGATCAAAGCGCCGTATTGTTCCGGCACGGCCCAGCCCACCGTATCGGGCACGTTGATGGTGTTGGCCCCCGCCGCGATCGCCGCTTTGCAGACTTGAATCAAAAACTCGGGCTCCGTCCGCGAACCATCTTCCGGAGAGAATTCCACATTGTCCACGTAAGAGCGCGCGCGCTTCACGCCGTCCACGGCCAAGCGGAGGATTTCATCCTGGGCTTTGCCCAACTTGAATTCCCGATGGATCTTTGAGGTCGCGAGAAACACGTGAATGCGCCCGCGTTTCCCGGCCGGCTTGATCGCTTCGGCGGCCGCGTCGATGTCGCGGGGCACGCACCGGGCCAGACCGGCGATGACGGGGCCCTTGATTTCGCGGGCAATCGCCTGCACCGAGGCAAAATCGCCGTCGCTGATGACCGGGAATCCCGCTTCGATCACGTCCACCTTCAGGCGGGCGAGCTGGCGGGCGACTTCGAGCTTCTCCCGCAAATTCATGGACGCGCCTGGACACTGCTCGCCATCGCGGAGAGTGGTGTCGAATATGATGATTCTATTGTTTTTCATAGGTTTTGGTTTTTCGAAGGGAGTTCGGTCTCCCTTGGAAAAAGCAAAAACCCCACTGCCATCTCTGACAGTGGGGTTAAAATGCTTTCGAAATCGCTCTATAACCCGACCGTCACTCTGCGTAGCAGCAGAGCGTTCAGCGACAGGAGCAGGTTATTCAAATTGCGATTCACTGGCATACCCTTAATCGGTTTCCCGCCCTCGGTCAATTCATTTCGCGGAGCAAGCCGATGCAGCCCGCCTCCTGGAATGGGCGCGCCAATACTCGAGCATCGAGAATGGCACCCATGACCCTCTGGATATGAGCCGCCGTTGCGGAGATGTTATCCGTTTGATCACAGGCCCGGTCCGATTTTAGAACAGCCCTGCCGTCGCCGGCGGGGCCGATAATCCATTTGAAGTACACCCCTGCCGGGAATAGACTCGCGCGAATTATGATGACAGACAATTCAAGCTCTCCGGGATTGGCTTGGCTTTTCTATTCCCTGCTGACCGTCGCGTCGTGGGGGGTGTACGGAATTTTTCTTCACACCGGCCAGACGGCGATGGGTGATCCGGTGAACGGTCGATACAAGGCCTTCCTTTTCGTCGGAGTCGCCTATTTCCTGACGGCGGTGCTGGCGCCGCTCGGCATGCTGCTCGCCAACGGCGCCACTTGGAACTTCCCCGCGCGCGGCCTGTGGTGGTCGCTCATCGCCGGCATCGTCGGCGCGGTCGGCGCTTTCGGCGTGCTGCTCGCCTTCGGAGCCAAAGGCACGCCCGCCGTGGTCATGTCGATCGTTTTTGCGGGCGCCCCGGTGGTCAATGCCCTGTATTCGCTCTGGCTCCATCCGCCCGCGGGCGGACTGGGCTCGATCAAGCCGCAATTCTTTCTCGGCATTCTGCTGGCCGCCACCGGCGGATGTCTGGTGACGTTTTACAAACCGAATCCTCCGGCGGCCAAGCCCAAGACGGCGGAAGCGCTGGCGGTCATCTCCAACGCCCCACAGCACTGAGCGACTCGATGGCCGGCGAATCCCAGGCCTCCCGATCAGGCATCGTCTCGACCCAACTGACCCAGCTTCAGGTCTTGCTCGGCGCGATCCTGCCGGACAACGCCTTCTACCACGAGAAGCTCGCCGGCACCGGGATTAACGGCGGAATCCTCGATTTGGAGGAGTTCTCCCGGCATTGTCCATTCACCCGCAAACAGGAGTTGATCGATGATCAGCAGCGGCACCCGCCCTACGGCCGGAATCGGACGTTTCCGCTCGAGCGCTACACTCGGTTCCATCAGACCAGCGGCACGACCGGTTCCCCGTTGCGCTGGCTCGATACCCCCGCGAGTTGGGATTGGATGGTCCGGAACTGGCAAGAAGTTTACCGCGCGGCCGGCGTGACGTCTTCGGACCACGTTTTCTTCGCGTTTTCTTTCGGCCCATTCCTCGGCTTCTGGACGGCCTTCGAAGCCGCCGCTCAGATCGGATGCCTCTGCCTTCCCGGCGGAGGACTGGGCAGCGCGGCGCGTTTGCGAGTGATGCGGGACAATGGCGCCACGGTGCTCTGTTGCACTCCAACCTACGCCATTCGTTTGGCGGAAGTCGCGGAGGCGGAGAAGATCTCCCTCCGCGCCGGCTCGATCAAAACGGTGATCGTGGCCGGCGAACCGGGCGGGAGCATCCCGGCGACGCGAGCCCGCCTGGAACAACTTTGGCCCGGGGCGCGCGTTTTTGATCATCACGGAATGACGGAGGTCGGACCGGTCACCTACGAATGCCCGGCCCGGCCCGGCGTGTTGCACGTCATCGAAACGGCCTACTTCACGGAAATCGTCGATCCCGCCACCGGCCAGGCCGTGCCGCCCGGCACCATCGGGGAATTGGTGTTGACGACGCTGGGCCGAACCGGTTCACCGCTGCTGCGTTATCGAACCGGCGATTTGGTCAAAACTGTGCCCATCCCCCGGCCCTCCCGCCTCCCCCCGGAGCCCTGCCCTTGCGGCCGCCACGAAATCGCGTTGGACGGAGGGATCCTCGGACGAACCGACGACATGGTCATCGTGCGGGGGGTCAACATCTTTCCCAATGCCGTCGAGGAGATCATCCGCGGCTTCGACGAGATCGTCGAGTATCAGGTTCAGATCCAGACCGATCGCACCCTGACGGAATTGAGCCTCCTGGTCGAACCAGTCCCAGGAATCGTCGATTCGGCCCATCTGCTCGGGCGCTTGGAAAAGGCCTTTCTTGCGGCCTTCGCCTTGCGGGTCCCCATCTCGCTCGCGCCCCCTGGGACCCTGCCGCGATTCGAGATGAAGGCCCAGAGGTGGCGGCGCAGATGAAGCCGCTCCCGCATCGGGACGATCGATCACCACCCCATCGCCCGTCGAGAGCGACTTATTCGAATTTGCGATCAAGATGAGACTAACTGCTCCCTCACCCCGTCCCTCTCCCATCGGATGGGAGAGGGTGTCCGAAGGACGGGTGAGGGCTAACTGCGCTCAACTTGAAAGCAAAGTGGAATTAAGCGAGCGGACAACCCGGTGCCGCCGGCTGGTGCAT
>CAYHFE010000670.1:0-4162 GCA_964355375.1 uncultured Verrucomicrobiota bacterium | reverse complement strand
AAGCCCCCTTTCGCTCAGCGCATGCATCGGGACCATGAACCACCCTTCCTTTGTAGGAGACGACGCCCGGAGACTGTGAATTTCGGCCCCAAATCTTGAAATGAACGAAGCCGCCCCGGTCACCCGGAGCGGCTTCTGAACTTAGGGAATCGGACATCTTCCCAAGAATCCCCCGCTCGCTGCGTCATCGACCTATTTTGGTCGGACTATTTCTTCTTTGCCGCGGTGGCGGCGGCTTCTTCCAAGGCTGCCTGAGCCGCCGCGAGACGGGCGACGGGCACGCGGTAGGGCGAGCAACTGACGTAGGTCAGGCCAATGCGGTGACAGAATTTCACGCTCTCGGGGTCGCCGCCGTGTTCACCGCAGATACCGAGCTTGATGCCCGGGCGGGTGGACTGGCCCTTTTGCACGGCGATCTTCATCAGTGCGCCGACCCCGGTCTGGTCGATGGTCGCGAACGGATTCTTCTTCGCGATTTCCAGCTCCGCGTAATGGCTGAGGAACGAACCGGAATCGTCCCGACTCATCCCCAAGGCCGTCTGTGTCAGGTCGTTGGTCCCGAAGCTGAAGAATTCGGCTGTCTGGGCGATTTCATCGGCGGTCAGAGCGCCCCGGGGGATTTCGATCATCGTCCCGACCATGTAGTTCAATTTGACCTTCTTTTGCGCCATGACCTCCTGGGCCACGCGATGGACCACCTCCACTTGGAGATCGAGCTCCTTCTTAAAGCCGACGAGCGGGATCATGATCTCGGGCTTCACCTTGACGCCTGATTTCTGAACCTCCGCCGCCGCCTCGAAGACGGCGCGAGCCTGCATTTCGCTGATCTCGGGATAGACGATGCCTAATCGGCAACCGCGGAAGCCCAACATGGGGTTGAATTCGTGGAGCTCCTTGACCCGCTGCTGGATCTTCTGCACGGGCACTCCCATCTTCTTCGCCAGATCCTGTTGCGCGGTCGATTCGTGCGGGAGGAATTCGTGCAGCGGCGGATCGAGGAAGCGAATCGTCGCCGGATAACCCTTGAGAGCCTTGAAGATGCCAACGAAGTCTTCCTTTTGGTAGGGGAGGAGTTTGGCCAAGGCTTGTTTCCGGTCGTCCAAGTTGTCCGCCAGAATCATCTCGCGCATCGCGTCAATGCGATTGCCCTCGAAAAACATGTGCTCCGTTCGGGTCAAGCCGATGCCGGTCGCGCCGAAGGCCACGGCATTTTCCGCCTGCTCGGGAGTGTCGGCATTGGTCCGGACCTCCATGCGCGTGACCTTGGAGCACCAGCTCATCAGGGTTTTGTACATCCCGTAGGTCTCGCTCTCCTTTGGATCGAGCGACTTGTCGATGATCACCTGGACGATCTCCGATGGTGCGGTGGGAAGCTGTCCGGCATAGACGCAGCCGAGGGTGCCATTGATCGAAAGGTAGTCTCCTTCTTTGAAGGTCTGGCCACTCACCGTGAGAGTCTTGGCGGTGTAATCGATCTGCAACTCGGCGGCACCGCAGACGCAGACCTTGCCCATTTGGCGGGCCACGAGGGCCGCGTGGGAGCTGACTCCGCCCTTGGCCGTAAGAATGCCCTCGGCGGCGATCATGCCCCGAAGGTCTTCCGGCGTGGTTTCGTTTCGGACCAGGAGGACTTTCTCGCCTCGTTCCCCCGCGGCGGCAGCCCGATCCGCGTTCAGGTACATTTTGCCTGAGGCCGCTCCCGGGCCGGCGGGCAATCCCCGGGCCATTACCTTGGCGGCTTTCTCGGCTTTAGACTCAAAAATCGGGGCCAGAAGCTGGTCGAGCTGGTCGGCTGGGTTGCGGCGAATGGCCGTCTTCCAGTCAATCAGTTTCTCCTTGACCATATCCATGGAGAACTTGAGTGCGGCCATGGCGGTGCGTTTCCCGTTGCGGGTCTGGAGCATGAAGACCTTGCCTTCTTCAATCGTGAACTCGAAATCTTGCACGTCCTTGAAGTGCTTCTCCAACGTCTTGCGGATGTTGTCGAGTTCTTTGTAGGCGGCGGGCATTTCCTGGGCCAACTGCGCCACCGGCTCCGGAGTGCGCACTCCGGCGACGACGTCCTCGCCCTGAGCGTTGATGAGGAATTCGCCATAGAACTCCTTGACGCCATTGGCAGGATTGCGGGTGAAGGCGACCCCAGATCCGGAGGTGTCTCCGGTGTTCCCGTAAACCATCGCTTGGATATTCACGGCGGTGCCCCACTCGGAGGGAATGTTGTATTTGCGGCGATAAACGATCGCCCGGTCGTTCATCCAGGATCCAAAGACGGCGCCGGCCGCGCCCCAAAGCTGTTTCCACGGATCCTGAGGGAATTCACTCTTGGTGCGTTCTTTGATCAATCCCTTGAACCGCACGACCAGCTCCTTGAGATCGTCCACGTTCAGCTTGGTGTCTTCGATGTCGGCGTGGTAGCGCTCGTGTTTCAGCTCATGAATCAGGGTTTCGAAGGGCTCATCTTCCTCGCCGGACCGCTTCTGAACGCCCATGACGACATCGCCATACATTTGGACAAACCGACGATAGCAATCCCAGGCGAAGCGTTCATTCTTGCTGAAATGGGCCAGGGCCAGGACGGTCTTGTCATTCAGCCCCAAATTCAGAATTGTGTCCATCATCCCGGGCATCGAGTCGCGCGCGCCGGAGCGGACCGAAACCAGCAGCGGCTTCTCCAAGTCACCGAACTTCTTGCCGAGGATCTTCTCCAGAAAGGCGACGCCCGCCTGAGCCTGCGCGGTGAGGGCGGCAGGATAGGTTCTTTTGTTGTCGTAGTAGTAGGTGCAAACCTCGGTGGTGATGGTAAATCCCGGGGGAACCGGCAGGCCGATGCGCGTCATTTCGGCGAGATTGGCACCCTTTCCTCCGAGCAGGGCCTTCATGGACCCGTCTCCGTCTGCTTTCTTGTTTCCAAATAGATAAACGTATTTGGGCGTTTTCGTCGTCTTTGCCATAGAATATAACTCTACTTAGGTGTATTTTGATTCGGAAATACCGAAGAAACCCGTGCGGTGAATCTAACAAAGGAGGGGGGGGTGTCAACGGTCGAGTCGAGCGACCGGCCATTTAGTAATCACGCTTCTAATGGCTAGTAGCGGTCGCCGAAGGAACGGGGTAATGGCCCCAAACTCGCCGCGGCGGAACTTTCACTTTTCGGATTGATCCAGGAAATCATCCGGCCGCGGGGTGCCTCTCCAACGGCCTCGAACCGCCGTTCTTCTGGCACGAATGTAGCGGCAAACGCCATTGACGATCATGGAATGATGGCTCACGTTTATGGAACTTGAACGCATGCGATTAAGCGGTCTGTATTGGCTCCACCAACCCCGGAGCGCCCCCTGCGGGAAACACGGGGATGGCCCGAGCGTTGCTCAAGTTCAGTTGCGATCCACCTGGGGTAGGCCTCGCCGAAATCACTCCTCCGCCTCGAGGTGGGTCAATACCAGCATTTCTGCCCTGTGCCGGAGTTGCTTCTTGGTCTGGCTCCTGACCTTCGTCGCGAGTTTCACCTCAGTCAACGGCGCGTCCGCGACCTTCACGATGACCGATCTGCCGGCGGTCGCCGAGTATGAGAAGCTTTACACAATTGGAGTCGGATTCAGCTATTCATGGAGCGTCGCTTCCGAACGGCCGCTCTCCGGCGCGAACCTGATTCTCTATGAATTCGACAACAGTTTTGAGGATTCGGAGATCTATGGTCAGCGTTTGCTCGCCGCGCCACTCAACGCGAGCACCAACACTGCGGTTTGGACCAACGGAGTCACCTTCACCAACATTGACCTCGTGGACCTAGCCGGATCTGATGACACAAACGACGTTCTCCAAGTGCGCGCCCGCTTGACCGTGCAGACCTCCATTGGGGCCACCAATTTCGATTCCGTCATCTTCATCAAGAATATTCAGCCGGGCATCCCCCGATCGATCGTCGCGCCACCGACCAGCGATACCGGCAACTATGCCGTTAGTTGGGGAACGGCCAAAGGCGCCAAGCGCTACGAACTCCAGGAAAGCACCAATCGGGTGAACTGGCTGACGGTCACGAATGGGACCAATCTGTTCTGGACCCCACCAACCCCTCGGCCCAATGGCAGCACGAACTATCACCGGGTCCGGCCCGCCAGGCCCGCGCCCCCGCGCGACTGGCCGACCAACGAACGCGTGCTCG
>CAYHFE010000669.1:0-4165 GCA_964355375.1 uncultured Verrucomicrobiota bacterium | reverse complement strand
CGACCCTTCAACGGTTCAGGGGGAGTTCCCTGTTCCATTCGGACCTGCTCACCGACCCTCAATTTCAAACGGCGCGAGTCGTTCATTTGCGAGCCAGGCATGTTCAGGAACCCGGGAAGGTGGGTCGCGCCGGGCGTGTCTGATGGTTAGGACCGATGCCGCCATGACCGTTCCGCGCCTTTCCTTTCGAGCCATGACCCGACCCGAAAATATCCCGCCGACGGCGCGCTCGTCCGGGGCGCGAGTGCCGCCTTGCTGGCGTGGAGAAGTCGCTCGCATCCTGATTTCCCGGACGCAGCTTCGACGGCGCATCCAGGCGCTGGCCCGAGAGATCGAGCGGGATTACGCCGAGGCGGATCTGGTCATTGTGGCGTTGTTGAATGGGACGGTCTTGTTCCTGGCCGATTTGATTCGCCATTTAGACCTCCCGTTGCACCTCGATTTCATCGGAGTTTCCAGTTACGGACGAGGCACGGAATCTCGCAAACTCATTTTCACCAAAGAGCTTCGCCTGGACGTTCGCGGACGCGATATTCTTCTGGTTGATGACATCCTGGACACCGGCCGGACCCTCCAGAGAGTGCGCAACCGCCTGCAAAAACTCGGCCCGCGCCGGATCAGGATCTGCGTCCTGCTCGACAAACCAGAGCGTCGCCAGGAGGAACTTCGCGCCGATTACGTCGGGTTTCGCATTCCCAACCTGTTCGTGGTCGGTTACGGCCTTGATTTCGCAGAACGGTACCGCAATCTGCCGTTCATCGGTGAATTGCGGCCGGAAATCGGCCATGCCCAGGCTGGCCCGCCCTTGGAGGGAGCTCGACCCTCGAGGCAAAAACGCGGCCGCCCGGCGCGAAAGAAATAGCCATGCGCATCCGCGTTCAGTTCCATTCCTATTTCAAGGATTTGACTGGCTGTGCGCTAACGGAAGAGACCCTGTGCGCGGACGCGACGATCGGAGATCTGCTGAAAATGCTTCACCAACGATTCCCCCAATTGGCGGCCATGCAACGTTCCACGCTGATCGCCGTCGGAGTCGAGTATCAAGCGCGCGATTATCGGTTGCGTGAGAATGACGAAGTCTCTCTCTTCCCGCCCGTGCAAGGGGGCTGAGGCAGATCTCGGAATTCGCAGTTCGAATCCGCGTCTTCACCCACTGTATGAAACGGAACCTCCTCATCACCCGCGAACCCATCGATGAATCCGTGCTGATTCAAGCCCGCGCCATGTCCCCGGGAATGGGCGCGGTGGTCTATTTCGCCGGAGTTGTCCGGGGAACGGAGGAGGCCCTGGCCATCCGGGCCATCGAATATGAGGCGTTTGAAACGATGGCTGTGCATCAGTTCGGGCTCTTGTTCGGCGAAATCGAGAAGCGTTGGCCGGTCGAATCCGTCCGCTTGATTCATCGCATCGGCCCGGTCCAGGTCAATGAACCTTCCCTCTGGGTTGAGGTCATCGCTCCCCATCGCGGCGAGGCGTTCGCAGCCTGTCAGTTTCTGATCGACGAGATGAAACGCGTCGTCCCCATTTGGAAGAAGCCGGTCCCCGAGTAAACGACGGATCCGAGTTTCCCGGGGATCTGGAACGGATCTCCCTGCAGTTCCGGCGGAGATGATCTCTCGGAGCTCGGTCAACGACGCGACAATAGATGTGGCGTCGAAAACGTCCGGGCGATGAATTCGGGACTGGCGATGAATTCGGGACTTGATTGTCCTGACGGCCCGGCGCACAACTGGTTCATGAAGACTCGTTCCCTGATGACCTGGGTGTGCTTGCTCTGCCTGATTCTGTCCCCACTTGGTCTGACCGCTTCGCCCCAGCCCAATTTGGGGAAGATCGAATGGTTGCGTGATCAGTGGGGCATTCCCCACATCTATTCAGAGACCGATGCCGGCTCTTTGTATGGCCTCGGCTACGCTACGGCCGAGGAGCGCGGTTTCCAGATGACCTATGGCTTGCGCATCATTCAAGGCCGGCTGGCCGAAGTGCTGGGCGATCGGACCAAAGGGAATCGGAACGAATCGAGCGTGGACAACGATCGCAAGATGCGAACCTTTGGCTGGGCGCCGGCTGCCCAGCGGACGGCGGCTCATTTGGACGCCGAGACCCTCGCTTTGTTGCGCGCCTACTGCGATGGCGTCAACGATTCGTTTGCCGCCCAAACCGCGGCGGGCACGCTGCACCCCCTGTTCAAGAAACTCGGGATTCGTCCGGAGCCCTGGACACCGGCGGATTGTTTGTTGAGCTGGTGGCATTTGGCCCAGTACTTCGCCACCGACGGCACGCGCGATTTGATGGCCGGACGCAATCGCGGACGTCCGCAGCCCGGCCGTCCGGAAGCGCCGCAGCCGAGTCCGCTCTGGCAAGACGATGCCGCGTCCGTTGTGCAACCTGATCAAGTCGCAGCGGATTGGCTTCAGGCAGTCCGCGATTTCGAGAAAGCGCAGGGCTTCGTCGCGCCCAGCCGCGCCGCCGGTGAAGCGGGACCCAAATTCAGCCATGCTTGGGTCGTCGGCGGAACGAAAACAACGACAGGCTCGGCCGTGCTGGTCAGCGATCCACAAACGCCCGTTCGGAATCCCTCTCTCTGGATGGAATTCCACGTTTCGGGAAAGACGTTCAATGTCCGCGGCATTGGCGTGCCAGGCAGTCCCGGCTTGCTCATCGGATTCAACGCGCGGGTCGCCTGGGGAATTACCGCGCTCGGCGCGGACCAAGCCGACTTATTTCGTCTCCGGACCGACTCAGAACATCCCGATCAGTACCAGTGGAACGGCCAATGGCGTCCGCTGACGGTGCGCCGCGAGCGCATCGCGGTTAAAGAGGGAGTGGAGGTCGATCTGACCGTCCGGGAGACTCACTTGGGGCCGGTCGTTTCGGCCTTTGCTTTTCGGCAAGCGGATGATCCGGAGGTGGCCTTGAAGCGGGTGCCCCTGTGTGAAACCAACCGAGACACGATCCAGGGTGTCTTTGCCATGATGCGCGCCACCAACGCCACACAATTGGCTCGAGGGCTCGGCGATTGGCGGTTTCCGAGCGCCCATTGTGTCTATGGCGACGCGGACGGCCATATCGGGTACTCCGTGGCCGGGGCGATTCCGATCCGCTCCGCTCGAGCTCTTGATCGGGAGGGAAACGCCGCCGCCCTGGGCGAAAGCGACGCGGATGACTGGCGCGGATTTGTCCCGGCGGCGCTGGTGCCGCAGGTGGTTGATCCGAAGCCCGGCCTTCTGCTCAGCGCCAATCACCGGCCGGTCGCGTCCTTCTATGGCATCCCGCTCGGGCTCAGCACGGGGTCCATGGGCGACACCATCCGATCGTGGCGTCTGCGCGAGCGATTGGGATCGGTGGCTCGATTCAGCCCCGCGGACGTGCTGGAGGTGCACTACGACACGACCAATCCCGCCCGGCGTGAAATCGTTCGTCTCGGTCTTCACTTGCGCGAGACCAAGCAGGGCGAGTTGTCGGAAGCGACCTTGAAAGCCTTGTCCGTGCTGGAGCCGTGGCTCAAGCAGGGCGCGAGCAGCGATCTCAAACGTCCGGGCGCCGAACTCGCCACCAGCATCAGCACGTTTTTCCGATTCATCGCCACTCCAGTCGCTCTGAAATACGGCGGTGGTGAATCCGGGTTGGCTCGTTTCCTCAAAGATTCCGCAGCGCGAATTAGCGCCGATCCCCAGGCGCTTTTCTCGGACGACGAACGCCGATTCATCGACACCGTGCTGTCCGGAGCTTGGGAGCAGACTGGCGGACGCGGCGGCGAGGCTGGACGCGGCCGCCCCGCGGCTCCGGCGACTCGGGCGGCTCGGCTCGGCTGGTTTGAAAGTCTCGACGGATTCGGTTCGCTCGATTCCGCGCTCGACTTGGCCGCGCCGCCGATCACCTGTCTGGATGGCCAAACCATCCACTCGCAGGCCGGACAGTCCTACACCCAATGGGTCCCTTTGCACGACGCTGACTCCGCCCTGAGCCTTTGTCCCATCGGACATAGCGATCGTCCCGACAGCCCCTATCGAACCAGCACCATGAAGCTTTGGGGCGAAGCCAAACTGCATCCGGCTCCACTCAGCCGCGCCGCGGTGGAGAAGCTTGGAGTGGAGCGCCGGTCACTCACGCCTTAGAGCCTGTTTTAAAATTCAAAAGGGTCCTGTTTTCGCGGAAAAGGCCG
>CAYHFE010000668.1:0-4173 GCA_964355375.1 uncultured Verrucomicrobiota bacterium | reverse complement strand
TGCTGCGAGGCGGCCCGCAGGGCCTGGCGCAACCACAGGTGATTCCGGCGGAGCACCGCGAGCCAGTGATTCATCTTCTCCGCGTTCGTTTTGTCGGTCCAATGCTCGAAGAGCGCAGCCGCCTCGCCCAGCGGCAACTGCTCGCCGGTGGGATGGATCTCGAGAGTGAACGAGCTGCGCCGGTGACCCATGAGTTCGACGGCCCGGGCCACCAGCTTGGATAAACCGGCCGGGCCGAACATCGGCGCGGCGGCGCGGCGCCCGCGATATTCGAAATTCAGCGGAATCTCGGTGAAGAAACTCAGGTGATCCGAAACGCCAAAGGGACTGAAGGTGGAAAGCGGATGGCCGTCGTGCAAATGGAAATGCACCGGCTTCTTCAGGGCCGTGATCCTTTCCACCAAACTCAGGACCGCCGCAGACGCGGAACTGACGGCCGCGTCCACATCCGCCATGACTTCGGGGAGGTGGGCGCTCGGCGATTTCAGGGCGCAGATCTCTTCGCCACCGTGGCTCCGGGCATAAGCCGCCCGCGCCTCGCGGATGCCGACGTGCCCGATGTCGATGCAAGCGCTGATCCGGTCCAGATCGGGAATGGCCGAGAAGAACCGGGCAAAATCATCCGGCTCGAGCCCCACGGCATACTCAACAAACAGCATCGGGCATTGTTTGATCTTCTCGAGCTGGTCGTCCATCTGCCACGCCGCCGCGATATAATCCTGGGGGCGCGCCGCCAGGGCCGCGTGATCGTGGATCACCATCCCCCAGACTCGTCCGGCAAACCGCGTGGCAAAATCCACGATCCGTTTTTGGCTCTGCTCGTCGGCCAGGTGGAAGTTGCGGGCCAAGTGCACGACGACGGGGGCGTTCTCCGACGGCCGGAACTTCATCATCCACTCCAGATGTTCCGGCGTGGCGGCGTGCATCTCCGCGCCCATGCCGGCCTCCTGAAATCGCCGGCGAGCGAGTTCCATCAGGGAGTCGTCGCCTTCGATTCTCTTCTCAAAGAGACCCAGCGTCATCACCTTGGATCGATCCAATCGGCTCATAGTTCCTCCCGAGCGGAAGTCCTGGCTGCGGTCGCGCTTGCACGAGGTAGATCCTCTCGCCGGCCACCACCCCTTCGATATCCTGGGGCTGCTGCCAGGCTTCCTCGACGAAAAGCCCCATCGCCGCCAGCCGCCGCCCCAGCCTTTGTCGCGCGCTGGCGTCGCAGCTCAGAGTTACGCGCGAGTAATCCACGGTTTCTCGACGCAACCCTCCCTCGGGATGGGGCTGCAACGCCTGGCTGAAGTTGGCCAAAGCCAGCGTGGTGGTCGCACCCGAGATTTTATCGCAGACCAGGCGGAAGGGATTTCCGCGGGTCGCCGCCGAGGCCAGCGTCTCTCCCAAACCAACCACAATTTCGGCATAGACCTCGTGCCTGCAGTGGGTAATCGGGTTGACCGTATGCAAAACGAACGAGAAATCCGGAAGCACCATTTCCTGAATGAGCACAGCCATCTGGGCTTGCTCGTGGGGGAGGTTCGCTTGCCGGCGGCTGAGCGCCGCGCGCCGGGTCCAAAGCGACGACCAAACCGTCCGGATGGCGGAAGCCACGTCCGCCGGCGCCACGTTCATGACGGAATCGTAAAGTCCGGCTCCGGCCAGCTCTTCCAAATCTTCACAGTTGGCGCTGGAACGAACGACGAGGCGCTGGTTTTGAGCAAACCTTCGTCCCACCTCCGAGGCGATGGCGTCGGGCACTCCGAGCTGCTGCACCAATTCCCGCAACCGTTGCGCTGGGGTCGCGAATTCTCCGGAGGACGTTCCATCGAACTGTTCAACCAACCGCCGATATTCCGCGGCCAGGGCGGGCGCCGCATCCCACTGCGCCTCCATCACGCCAAACGGAACGACGATCGCCGGCGGTGTGGTGAATCCGGCTCCGTCTTGACGCGACAACTCCACTAATCGGCGCGCCCCCGCCGCTTTGCCGCCGGCCGTTTCTGTCGCGGCGTGTTCGAGCGGAATCCAGGCGCTTTCCGGACGGAACCGCACGGCGGGAATTCGTGGTGACGGCGGGCGGGGCGGGCTCGCCACCGGGCCTGGTTCAGCCGCGTCTTCGCAGACGACCGTCTCGGGAAGCGCCAGAAAGGAGATCATCCGTCCCTCGAAACGGTGCAGGCGTTCAAACTCCTGGATCTCCTCGCACGCCGCGAAAACCACCCCGGCTTGCCGGGCCCGCACCCCCAGGTGCGACAGGTGCGGCATTTCATGAGCCAGGACGATACCCGTGACATTCTTGGGAATTTCCTCGTCGCCTTCCGCGTTCTTCAAGAGCGCCACCACCGGCCCCTCCAGCGCCCCTTCGAGTTGATGGAGCGAGTTCACGGTTTTCGCGCGACCGATGGCGCGGCCGCCCACGAGCACATCCCACCCCGCCTGCCCAAGCTGCTGGCGCATCCGGCGCAACAAGCTCGTGGCCAGTTTCGAAACCTGGAACACGAGATGAGCCCGGATCTCCGACTCGGCGAAAACCCGGATGGCGTGGTCCGCGACGCCCAGGGCGCGGCCGAGCTTTTCCGCGCGCCCCGAGAACAGGGCGACCGTCCGAGCGCCGTGATCCTCGGCCAAGCGGCGGCATCGCAGCACGGTGGCTTTTACGCGAAGGAGTTCCTCGCGATCTGCCGAAGGAGAGATCTTTCCCCATGCCCGGAGCTCGGCTTCCGCCGCGCTGGCTTCCCCGCGATCGACTCCGCTCAGCGCGAGATTCTCCAGCGCGAGAATCAAGGCTTCGATCTGGCCCGGCCAGGCCATCTCGGGTGGGACGCTTTCGCAGGCGTTGATGATCTCGCTGAGGAGCGCGAAAGCAAAGTCTTCCAAAGCGATCTCGGCGAGCGCGAACTCGTGGTTTTGCAGACCGGGTTTGCGCTGGATGACCTCGAGAAAACCCTGGCGCAAGGTCGTGAGAGTCCGAAACGCGGCGAGCTGATCGGCCAGGCCACGGCCCGTCTTTTGGCCGCGGAATCGCTCAATCAATTCGGCTGGCCCGGCATCCACTAACGGAGCGAGCGCCGCCAAGCGCTCGTCCAACGATCGCGCATTGAAAAATTCTCTGAGCTCCTCGTGAAAGATTTTGAATTGCTCGACAAAGGCGGGCGAATAATCGGCGCCCGGCGCCGTAATCCGCTGGAGCAAGGCGGACGAGGTGGCCAGGTCCTCCGGCCCGGCGCACCGGTGCAGTTTGTTCTGCAACCGGGTCTTGATCTCGCGCTTCAGGTCCGGCCCGATGTCATTGCGGTGGGCGATATCGCGAATGCGGGTCAAGGGCTCGGGACGCAGAAAAGCCGGGGACGAGGAAGGCAGCCAAGGGTAAATCTTTCGCACGATGAAGGCGTTGTCGGGTGTGGTCAGCCGAGCCAGACGCTCCTGAATTTGCGCGGCGATGCGAGCATGATGCGCGGGCCGGAAGTGTCGCCCGTCCTCGCTGCAGGCGATCTCGCCTGTGCCGAGGAATCGCAAATAGATGGCCACATCGATCAGTTGATCCGCCGTGAGCGCCGGCTCTTCGCGCAGGAGAAGATCGCGCACCAAATCCAGTTTCTCGCGCCAGCTTTGGCAACGTTGGTTCCCCGCCACCAACTCGGCGACCAGATCTTGAATTGGGGAGCGCACGCGCCCTCGCGTGCCGTGGTCGGCGCCCTCGCCGACCACATTGGCGTGGACAAACGAGTCACCTTTCATTGACTGAATTGGGTCTTGGTTCCGACCGGCGAGGCGCCTGCCTGTTCGGCAGACAGGCCGGTCGGGACACGCGAGGGTGCGCGTGCTCCCCAATTCCGACTGCATTCCTACGGCTGAGCCGCCGATGGAATTCCACAACTCGAGCAACCGGTCCCGCGCTTGGTTCAGCAGGGATGGCGGATGCGGCCATTGCTCGAGGATGACCGAGCCGGAGAAACTCCGCTGCCCGAGCCGAGCCAGCAGTCGGCGGATTCCGGAGTCATCGCGCGAGGACGGTCCGGTGAAGAGCGGCAGGTGAGTGTCGGCGTCGCCCCAGTTTTCGTGGAAGTGCAGATGGATGATCGGCACCCGTGGGTCGAGCCGGTCGCAGAATCCCAGGTAATCGTTGCGGGTGGCGGCGCACAGGTTGGCGTGGCCCAAATCGAGGCACATCCCGACATGGCTCGT
>CAYHFE010000667.1:0-4174 GCA_964355375.1 uncultured Verrucomicrobiota bacterium | reverse complement strand
ACTCACGTCCGATTTTTGGAGGTGTCCGCTCTCCATGAACCTGCGGTGGGGTGAGACTCTGTCGAACCCTGACTTTTTTGCCGACCAAGATTCCAGGGCTCGACAGAGTCTCGCCCCACCGTTGGATGGGTTCATGGTCCCAAGGCCTGCGCCCAGCGAAAGGCGGCGACCCGCGAAGAACCCGTCAGTCTCCTTCGACGGTGCTGGGCCGCGAGAGTTGGGCGGAGGCGGACCAAGCAATTGCCAGTTCGCGAATCTTGCGCAAATCGAGTTTGCCCGTGCCAAGGCAGGGCAGCTCCGCGACGCGGAAAAACTGGTCGCCGCGCGGTTTCCAAAGATTGGGCAAGTCGGTTTGCGCCAGCTTCTCCAGGCACTCCTTCAGTTTCTCGTCGGAAACCCGGTGCAAGACGATCAGCCGTTCGCCCCTCTTCTCATCGGGCACGCCGGTGACCGCGAAGGCTGGTTCGGTGATCCCAGCCAACTCCTGCAGCCGCTCTTCGATTTTGATGTGCGGGACCATTTCCCCGCCGATCTTGCTGAAGCGGCTCAGGCGGTCGGTGATCGTGAGAAAGCCATCTTCATCCAGGGTGGCGATGTCGCCGGTGACGTACCAGCCATTCCGCAGGACCGCGGCGGTTTTGTCCGGTTGGCCGAGGTAACCCAGCATGACGTTCGGTCCCCGCACCCAGAGCAGGCCGGGCTGGCCGAGGGGTTGAGGTTCCTGCGACTCCGGATGCAGGATGCGAACGCAGATGCCGGGCAGAGGATGGCCGATCTTGCCCCGCTTGGCGCCGACCTGACGGAAGCCGGCCGCGCGGTAATCATGGGTATTGACCGCCACCGTCGGCGCGCATTCCGTGCAGCCGTAGGCTTCCAACGGGCGGACGCCAAATTGATCCTCGAAGGCCTGGGCGAGCCGTTCCGGCAGTTTCTCGGCGCCGACCAGCACGACCCGCACGCTGCCCAACTGTTCAGCCGAGCAGCCCCGCAGGTAAAGCTGGAGAAAGGTCGGCGTCGCCAGGAGAAAATCGACGGCATGCTTCTGCACGAGCTCGCCAATGGATTTGGCATCGAGCGGATTGGGGTGGTAAACCGCGCCCAGTCCCAGCGTGGCAGGCAAAGCGAGGGTTCCGGTGAAGCCAAAGGAATGAAAAAACGGCAGCGCCCCCAGGACGCAGCCGCCTGCGCCGAGGGCAAACGTCTGTTCGAGTTGCTGAATATTCGAGGTCACGTTGTAGTGACTGAGCATGACGCCCTTGGGATCGCCGGTGCTGCCGCTGGAGAAAATCACGGTGGCAACGTCATCGAGAGCCCCGGGCTTGGCGCAGCCCACGCTTTTCTCGAGCCAGCGGACCGGCAGCAACCAAGCCATCAAACTCGATCCGATCCTTTCGCGCACGCTCGGATGGCTCAGGGCATTTTCCAAAACAACGATCCGTCCGGGAATCTTCTGCTTCACGCGGTCGAGGAATGTTTGAGAGGTCAGGACGGTGGTGATCCCGCATTGGCCAAGACACGACGCCAGGGCTTCATGCGACAGAGTATAATTGAGATTGACCGGAATCTTCCCCGCCAGCAGGACCGCCCAATTGACCAAGGCCCCGAGGGTGGACGCCGGCAGGAGAACTCCCACCATGCTTTGCCCCTTCCATTCGTCGCGCAGGCGCCGCGCGAGGAAAACCGTCCGAACCAGAGCCGAGCCCAGGCTCGTGGGGCGGGCGCCGGCTTCGGTCATGGCGAAGCGGAACGGATGCCGGCGCGCTGTCCGCACAAAGGCCCGAGGGAGTGTCCGCATGCGGGATTTGCGATGCTGCCAGGCTTCGGACATCAATTCTTGAACCGCTTGCCGCACTTGGAACGGCGTCGCCCGGTGGAGCAAGGGCGCTCCGTAATTCACCGTCACCGGATAGGGAACCCGCCGCGGCCATTTCCAGAGAAAGCGCCCTTCCTCGAAACTGAAAATACTGCCCCAGACCCCGTCCAGCGCCACCGGAATGATCGGCGCCTCGACGTCCTTCATGATGCGCTCGAAACCGCGGCGAAACGGGAGCATCTGGCCGATGCGGGTGATTTGGCCTTCGGCAAAAATGCAGACCACCTCGCCCCTCCGAATCGCCTCGCTGGCGTCGCGCAACGATTGGATCATGGCCCGCGGGCGGAGTTCGGACGAAATGGGAATGGCGCCAAGGATGCGCGCAAACGGCTTGATCCAGGGCCGCTCGTAGATTCCTTGGTACATGACGAACCGGATTTGCCGGTCGGTGGACGCCTGCAAGAGGAGGGCATCGATGAAGGAAAGATGATTGCAGACAAAGAGCGCGCCGCCCTTGGCCGGGATGTGATCGCGGCCTTCGATGCGAATGCGATAGAGGGTGTGCGTCAGGAGCCAGAGCAGAAACCGCAGCAGGGCGTCCGGGAGGAGCCAAATCGCGTAAATCGCGCCGAGCAATGTGATGATGCCACCCATGAGGAAGATGGTCTGAGGATTGGCTCCGAAAAACTCGGTGCAAACATAGTGCGCGCCGGACGCCAGGAAGATCCCGACAAAGGAGAGCCAGTTCGCGGTCGCCAGCATTTGGCCCTTGGATTCTTTCGGAGGGCGATGTTGAAGCAGGGCGCAAATCGGAACGATGAAAAATCCGCCGGCGAGTCCAAGAAAGATAAGGCGCGGGACAGCCGCCGAGAACTCCGGCGGGGCCGTCCAAAGAAGCGCGGCGCTGATGGTGAGGCCGACCGCGCCGAGCGGGACCAACCCATACTCGATCTTTCCTCCCGACAGATACCCCGCCGCAAAACTGCCCGCCCCGATGCCGACCGCCAGAGCCGCATTGAGAAGCCCGATCCGGGTTTCCGTGACGTGAAGGACGTCGATGCCGTAGGAAAAAATGTTCAACAGGAACAAGGCTCCGAGGAAGTTGAAGTAGGTATTGCCGGCCATGGCCAGCAGAAGAGAACGATCCCGAATGATGGCCCGGCATTGTCCCCACAGTTCGACCAGGAAATTCCAGCGAAACGGTCTTCCGGGGTTGGCCGCGGGCACGCGGGCGATGCCCAGGCTGGTCAGCAATCCCAGCACCGCCAGAACAATGAGAATGATTCCGGACCAGATGTGCTCTCCCCGGAGGTGCTCGGCCATGATGGCGCCAACGAGGGTGCCGAGGATGATGGCCGTGAAGGTGCCGAGTTCCAGGATGCCGTTGCCCCAGGAGAGCCGTTTCTCGGGGAGCAACTCCGGAAGCAGCCCATACTTCGAAGGGCCGAAAAAAGCGCTGTGCATCCCCATCAAGAAGACGGCCGACAATTGCATCGGCATGCTTTGAAGGGCGAATCCTGCCAGCACGAACAGCATCACGAGCACTTCGAAAATTTTGACCCCGATCGTGATGGTTCGCTTGCTGTATCGATCCGCCAGGTGTCCCCCGTACATCGAGAAAAGAATGAACGGAAGCGAGAAGAGCGCCCCGACGGATTCGGCGATTCGGTGTCGCTCGGCTTGGGCGTTCGCCCCTTGCCCGCCCGTAGCGCCCACCGTGATGAAAAGGAGCAGGATGACCAGGTTCTTCAGCGCGTTATCGCTGAACGCACCCTGAAATTGCGTGATGATTAGACTCCAGAAGCTGCGCCGCCAGGGAACTTCCGTTGGAGGGGGTCGATTCATTGCTGGGTCTGCGTTTTCCACAAGTCTGAGCCACCGCTCGATCCGAGCGCCCCCTCTCGTAACAGAAGCTCTTCTCCGCCGCAATCACCTTGAATCGTGGAGCCCGAGTGCGTCCTCTAACAAGCCTGAAAAGCGGCCGCCGTCAGGAACGCGCGCATCTCACATTTTTTCAGCACCAGGCAGACTCGGTCATTGGAGCGCGGACATTCTTGTCCGCTTCCTGGCCTTGGTCAACCCAAAGGCGGACAGGAATGGCCGCGCTCCGGAAATATGGGAGATGCGCGCGTGATGAACCTCACCGGCCATCGAGACCGAGACGCCGTCCGCGGGGGCGAGAATTCCCCAAACCAAGCTCGCGCGATGTGCTGACGAACGCATCCGTGAGTGGGGCGAGACTCCGTCGAGCCTTGGAGTTGGGATGGGTTCGATCTTGGATATTGAGCGTTGAACGTTGAGCGTTGCGGCAGCAGTTCTCATTTTGACAAGTATGTAGTCCCGGCTTCAGCCGGTCGCCAC
>CAYHFE010000666.1:0-4177 GCA_964355375.1 uncultured Verrucomicrobiota bacterium | reverse complement strand
CTGAAGAACACGGATTGACGGTTTGCCCCGTCTGCTCGAAGGTAATGCATGACCTCGCCCACCCATAAATTCTGCCTCCTCCGTCCAGCTTCCCAAACCAAATGCCGGCCGGCTCCGAGGCGGCGCGAGGAGAACCGGCGTCTGTGGATCGGCGCCCTGATCGTGTGGGCAGCCCTGACGGCCTCGAGCCCGTTAACGGTGGCAGCGTGGGCCGCGCCGGAGAAGAAACTCATCGAATATGGTTGGGACGTGCCCACGCCCGCCCAGATGAATGAAAGCCTTGTCTCGATGGAGAAGCGACCCTTTGACGGGCTCATCTTCCGGCTCAACGGCGGGCATAACGCGTTCCTGACCCAACCCCTGGACCCGGCCAAATTCGTGGAGGACGAGCGCATTCTTCGTAACCTGCAGTTCAAACGCTTCACCAACAATTTCGTGCTCATCTGGGGCTCGCCCCCGGCCGGGTTCGACTGGTTCGACGAAACCCAGTGGAGCGCCATTGAAGCCAACGCCGAATTGTTGGTGGGGATTTCCCTGGCCGGGCGCGTTGGCGGGATCTGCTTCGACCCCGAGCCTTATGACTTCAGCCTGTGGGACCACGCCAAACAACCCAAAGCCAAGGCCCGCACGTTCGCTGAGTATCGAGCCAAGGTGCGACAGCGCGGCGCCCAGCTCATACGCGCGTTTGAGAAACGGATGCCCGGCGCCACCATCCTGACATTTTTCCATGTCAGCTTTTTCGATCGCTTCGCCGGTCTGCCCGAGGCCGAGAGAGCGCAGCGGCTGGAGCGGGAGAGCTGGGGCCTGATGCCCGACTTCTTCGTGGGCATGCTGGAGGGTGCCAGTCCCGGAGCGCGATTCATTGATGGCAACGAAAACGCGTACTATTACACTTCGCGCGAGCAATACTTTCGCGCCTACCATGCCATCCGCCAGCGGGCCCTCGATCTGGTGCCGCGCGAACTCCGGAAGAACTACGAACTCCAGGTCCGGGCAGGACAAGCGCTTTACGTGGACCACAATTTCGCCTTGCGGCAACCCAACACCGGCAAATACCTGAGCTACCGCATGACCCCGGAAGAGCGAGCCCAATGGTTTGAGCACAATACCTACTGGGCACTTTACACGACGGACGAATACGTGTGGTGCTACAGCGAGCGGATGAATTGGTGGAAGGACCAGACGCCGCCCGGTTTGGAAGCGGCGATCGTGAACGCCCGGCAGAAGATCGCAGAGGGTAAACCCCTGGGTTTCGACCTCGGGCCGCTCATTGAAGCGGCCGGCAAACGCTAGGAAACCGCCAGCGACACATCGGACGGAATACTCGTTCGTCGAGATTGTTCCCGACGGAGAGGACCTTGATGAAATGTTCGGCACGGGTTTCAACGGCGGCGAGATTGCGAATGAGATCGAAAGGCTTCTCGCGCATCTCCCCACCGGATGCGGAGAAGGCAATCGAGGCGGAGAGGGGAACTGATGCGCTCTTCCTTTTCGCCTTCCTGATAGGAGCGGGAGATGAGCTTGTTGAGTCGCTCCTCGACGATGGCGCGGCGATGCTCGGGGACATTTGGGGATTGATCGCCACAAAGAGCGCAAGGCGGCGCAAAGAGAAATGATTGGGAAGAACCAGACCTTGATCCAGAAAGGTGAGCGTTCGTCTCCGGCCATTTCAGCCACGGCTTCCTTTGTGTTTCTTTGTGTTCTTTGCGGCCATTCGCATTGCTCCGTTTAGGTTGCACCCAGCAGGCTTTGGCGAGGTTCACCTCGTTGGTGTGGGTCTCTTCGAGGCTCTGCTTGACGTCTTGCTGGATGACGTTGGCCAGGTGCTCGGAGGACTTGTCGCTTTCGATCACGACAGGGGCAACCACGAAACACACGAAATACACGAAAGAGCCGGCCGGTTTTGGACTTTGGCAGGAAGGGATGATTGATCTCCAAGCCGTTTCCTTCGGTGTTCCTTTCGTGTGGTTCGTGTATTCCGTGGTTCAACCGGCTTTCCGGATTTCGGATTTGCTTCGCCCACCACGCGGCGCTTGGAGCGGTCAGAGAGCATTTCGTCGTGTTCCAACCCGAACTGGTGCGGACGTCCGATGGATTTGCCGCCGACGCGGAGGATGCAGGGAATGTCGAATGCCGATTGTCGAAGTCCGAAGCGTTCGCTGGAGGAATAGCTCTCGCCCAGGATGGCCGTGAGGCGGGGATCAACGCGGAAGGGGGCGGAGGGGTTCATGGGCGCGGGCGTGGCGTGTAGGGGTGGCCTTTTCGAGCGAGTCCTGGCCGACGGTTTTCACGCGTTGGATCGGCTTCACGCCGGGAAGAGCGCGAAGCCGAGCAACTTGGCCGCATCGCGCATTCGCTTGTCAGTGGCCGCAAGTTCCGTCTCGCCAGCGACGTGCGCTGAAGCCAGATGCAGAGCGTCAAGAGTGCGAAGCAGAATCGGCGGAGTCTGCTGGTAGCATTGGTCCAGCACCTGTCCGTACTCCCGTTCCACATCGGCTCCCAGTTCCACCAAACGCAACTCACCGGCGGAAATATCCTGAAGGACCTCGGCGTAAAGCTTCGGCGCATAACCGGGCTGGAGGATGCCTTCCGCCTCCTTGCGCTGGAACGTGGCGCGGGCTTCGTAGAGGGCGATCCGGGAAGTGACGGGCTTGGCGGTAGCACTCAAGGCGTAGTTCTCAAAAGCAGCGGAGTCCGGCTCCTGCGCGTAGAGCTTCACCAACGTGGAGGTGTCCCAATAGCTCATCTAGCCGCGCTCAGAGCGGAGGTCGTTCAAAATCTCCTCGGTCGTGGGCGAAGTCTTGCCGGTGGCGCCGCGTTCGCGCAATTGCCGCAGCCGCGCCAGCCAGGCTTGCCGGTTGGGTGAGGAAGCGGTGGGCGGCACGGGGCTGAGCTTGGCCACTGCGCGGCCCTGGCTGGTGATGACCACTTCTTCGCCTTGCTGGACCAGGCTCACCAGCCGCAGTAGGTCTGACTGTGTTTGCTCCAACGTCGCCGTCATGGTGGAAGTGAAGCACTTTGGTTAGCGAAGTCAACTTCACCCGTAACACGGCGTTTGAGGCGGAGAGGGGATCGCTCGCGGTTGAGGAAGATCACGAAGTCGGCTTCCCGCCCATAGTCGCTGGCCAGGATTTCGCGGCGCTTGTCCACCTTGGGGAAGTTCAGGCTCTGGTTCAGGTTGCGCAGGGTGCAGGGAATGTCGAATGCCGAATGTCGAATGCGGAAATCCGATGAGTTCGGAACTCGCCATTCGAAACTCGCACTTTCCATTGGGGGATCAGGCCAGCGAACTTGCCGATGCCGCGCCGGCCTTTGACGACGCGCAGGAGGTTGGGCGTGCGTTCGCCTTTGCGGCTGAGGCGGGGGCTGGCGATGTTCAGGTAATCGCTTCGGAGTTCTTGTTCCTTCATGCCGCTGCCGTTGTCGGTGACGATGATGGGAACGGCAGGGAAAGTAAAAAGGCAGAAGGTTGAAGGTCAGCCAAGGTACGGATCGGACTGAGACGTTCCAAGCGGCACCTCACCCCGACCCTCTCCCCAGCGTAAACGTAAACGGGTCAGTTCTTATGAACAGCTATTGCTTCTGTTTGCGCTGCCGCCACTGGTCAAGCAGTGTGTTCACATTGGCCACGCTGCCCATTTGCCATCGCTGCGCAATCCAGGCCACCGTCACCAGCGTCTCCTTCCGCAACCGCACCGCCCTCTTCACTTTCTCCAGGTCGCCTTTGCTCCGTTTTCCCAGCGTCGTTTCCGTCCACCGCCGCCGCTGCATCTCTTCACCCACGACCCGCTCGGCCTTGTCCCCTTGGCTCTCCTGCCGCTCCTCCCCATCGTCTTGCCGTCCCAATCGCTCGCTCATCTGCCCCAGCAATTCCTGCTTCAGCTCCTAATCTCCGAAAAACCAACCGCGCCGAATCGCCTTGTAGCCCGCGTCCTGCTCCGGCCTGAGCAACTTGGCCCGCGCCGAATTCGAATGCACCTACTCGCAAACCGTGCGCCAATAGCCGGCGCCCGAGCCGTCCCCAATCATCGACTGGTAACGGCCACTGAACCAATGGCCACCAACCTGGTGCCGTCCTGTCTGCGTGCGACACGCCCAGGCAGGCAGTTGAATCGTCCGGTATACTGAGGGGTGCGCAGGATAGAACACACGATGCCCTCACCCCGTCCCTCTCCCA
>CAYHFE010000665.1:0-4181 GCA_964355375.1 uncultured Verrucomicrobiota bacterium | reverse complement strand
ATCGAGGAAACGCTGCCTCCCTTCACTCCTGGAGCGGTCACCCTGGGCCTGAAAGTCTCCTCGAGCAACGAGAGCGTGTTCCGCATCGGAGCTCAAAACTACTCGGGTAACGCTCCCAGCGCACAGTTTCAGTTGGAGGCGGCGCCGGGGGCAACGGCAGGCGGGTCCTCGACGATCACCGTGACCATCAGTGGCACGGATGGTTCCAGCATCAGCAAATCGTTCACCGCCACATTGAAGGCCGCTCCGACGCCCAGCCTGAACGCGCTCCTGGACATCGTCCACCAGGAAGGCGTCATGACCAACAGGACCTACACGGTCAATGTCAGCGGCCTATCCGATGGCGACGACAAGAGCGACCGCGTTGTGAGCATGACCGCCTTTTCGGCCAACCACACACTCCTGCCCGATCCCGTGGTGAACTACGCCAGCCCCGCTCCCAACGGCACCTTGACCCTCACCCTGAATCCGCCGCCCTATTCCGGCGGGCGCACCGAGTCCACCGTCACCGTGAACGTCCGGTCCGGCGATATCCCGATCTCGACTTCCAAGAGCTTCAAAGTGACCGCCTACGAGGCGCCGCAGCCGACGCTCGAGGCGATCCCGAGCCAGACGATGGCCGAAGACGCCGCGCCGCGATCGCTCACCCTGACCGGGATCAGCGACGGCGATCCCTTGCGCGTCGCCGAACTCATCATCACCGCCGTCTCGGACAATCCGGTGTTGATCCCCAATCCGGTGGTGAATTATCGCTCCGGAGATACCACCGCCACTCTCAATTATCAGCCCGCCTATAACCTGAGCGGTCCCGCCAAAGTGACGGTCACGGTCAAAACCAAGGCGGGCACCTACCCCGAACATTATCAAAACCTGGCTCTGACCAACCGCGAGTTTACGGTCACCGTCACGCCGGCGCCCGACCCGGTGGTGGCCGGCGCGGCGGGCGGGTTGCGCTTCGATGGCTCGGACGACCGGCTGGAAATCCCACGCCTCGCGGCCATCAGTCTGACGGGCGAAGCCACCATCGAATACTGGCAGCGCGTGACGCGAAAACCGGCCACAAACGATTTCACGTTCCGTTTGGAGGCGGAGGGTCCCGGCGGTTCGCCCGACGCCTTCTCCCAGGCCTACGTGCGGACAAATCGGATCGAAGCGACGACACCCGGGGTCGATGGCAAAGTCACCTGGGCTTTCGGGCGGAGCCGTTTGGAACTCGATTTCCGGGGTCTTTTCGGACTCACCAACACGTGGACCCATTGGGCCTTGGTCGTCAGCACGAACCAGAACGTCCTGCGGGTTTACCGCGACGGCCTGCTGCAAACCGAGCAAACGGGGGCGACCGCGCTGGGTCCGACGATCGCCACCAGCGGCTCGGGAGCGGACGCTCAACTCAACAACGCCGGTTACAAGCTGGTCTTGGGTGCCTTCGCGGGAGATCTGGCGGAGTTCCGGATCTGGAACAGCGCCCGATCCGAGAGTGAGATTCGGCGAAGCAAGGACACGCCGCTGGCCGGGAACGAAGGCGGGTTGATGGTCTATTACCGGTTTTTGGACGGAACCGGCTTGGTCGTGACCGATCACGCCAGCGGGGAAACGCAGGCCGGTTCACAGACCGGCGTCCTGGCCAACGGGACGGCCTGGGTCTCGGCCGCCAATTTGGGATTGGTCAGCACGGCCGAGGGAGCGCTCCGCTTGGTCCAGCAAATCAGCGAGAATTCGTTGACCAACGCCATCGTCCTGCCGGCCTACGATCCGGACGCGCTCTTCGGGGATGTTCTGACCTTCGCGGTTCAGACCAACAGCCTGCACGGACGCCTGATTGGCCGGTCCGATAGCGGGGTCTGGTTTTATACTCCGAACAACCAATTCTCGGGCCGTGAATCGGTTCCCTATACGGTGAGTGACTCTTCCGGCAGCTCCAGTTCCGGGACCATCGAATTGGTCGTGCTGGCGCGCAACGATGCGCCGGTGACGTCGTTGATTCCCAGTCAGACCGTTTTCGAGAATGGGACCTTGACCATTCCGTTCACCGTCTGGGATCCGGACACACCGCCGGCCTTCGCGCGATTATCCGCCGTTTCCTCGGACCGCACGGTGCTGCCGGAATCCGGCATCACGCTGCGAAACTCCGGGACCAATTGGACCATGACCCTGGCGCCCCAAGTCGGAGAGTCCGGCGTCAGCCAGGTGCGGATCACCGCCTTCGATGGCCAGGATAGTTCGACGCAATCGTTCGAAGTGCGGGTCCAGCCGCAGCCGGCTTATCAGGCGGTGGACTTGGGAGAACTGCCCGGCAAGCCGTTCACTTCGGCAGCCGCGATCAATGATCAAGGCCAGGTGGCTGGCTGGGCGGCCAGCGACAGCAGCGGCGGCGGGACGAGGGGCTTTTTTTACAACGGCTTGGAGAATGGCGGATTGATGTTTCAAGTGCCGACTCTGGATGTGACGGGCGGTGGCATGAGCCGGGCTCTGGGGATCAACACCAACGGCGAGGTCACGGGCGTGGCCAGCTACAGCGATGGCCGCTACCGCGCGATCAAATGGCAGGCGGGCGGAGAAATCACCGATCTCGGGGTCATTCCCGGAGGAGACGTCAGCGAAGGCCGGGCCATCAACGCGGCCGGCGATGTGGCCGGTTGGGGAATGACCGCGGGTCGGAATACTCCGGGCGCCTTGTGGCGCGCCGCCGGAGTGAACAGTCAAAACCAGCGCATCAACCCGCTGAGTTCGCCCTACAACGTCACCAACATCGCGACCGGGATCAACGATGCCGGGCTGGTCGTCGGGACCAGTTACGGAAGCGGCGGAACCAGCCGGGCCTTTGTGGTCAATACACTCGACAGCGCCGCCCCGGCCAGTCCGTTGGGGCTCCTGGCGACGTTTCCGAATACGGTCCATACGAATTCCACGGCCGCGGCGGTCAACAACAACGGCTCGATTGCCGGCACCTACACGAGACGCAAGATCCCGTCCGGAAAAGTTCTCACCCTGGACGGAGAGAACAGCCAACTGATGAGCAGCGGCGCCTCCCTGGACTTGACCTCTCAGTACTTCACCGTGGAATGGTGGTTCAAACGTGCGCGCACCAACCAAGCCGAAACACTCTTCAGCCAAGGGTCAAACCTGCGGCTGGGCTTTGATGCCGAGAACCGGCTCTGGGCCTTTTGCGGCGGCTCCAGCGTGGTCGGAGCGCCGGTGGCCGACGGCCAATGGCACTACGGCGCGCTGGTCTTTGACGGCGGCTTTGGCGAGCGCCTGCTCTACTTGGACGGCGCGATCGTGGCGCGAGAACCGATCGCCAACCAGGTCCATAGGTCCACCGGGCCCATCACGCTGGGCGCCGGAACGGAAGGCCGCTTCAAAGGAGAGATGGACGAGGTGCGCTTATGGACCGTGGCGCGCACTTCGGCGGAGATACGACGCGATCAGTACGGCTGGATGAGCAACGACGAACCGGGCCTGCTGGCGCGTTGGGATTTCGACTCGACGGTGCTCGACGACAAAGTCTATGTCAAAAGTGCCAGCAGCGTTTATACGAAGGACCTTTTCGCACCCGAGGGCACGGCTCCAGCCGGGAACAGCAGTACCAACACCTTCCGGCTCTCCCTGGACAAGGTTTCACTGGCCACCACTTCGGCGGGCGTCACCAACGTGGCAACCCTGGGCAACCGCTTGTTTGTGGCGGAAGGCGCGGCCGGGGTGGAGATTTTTGACGGCGCCACCTCCGGCGCCACCAAGCGTCTGGGCGGATTTGACACCGCTGGGACAGCGCTCGGAGTGGCCGCGACGGAGACTCGCCTGCTCGTCGCGGATGGCACCAACGGCTTGGTTGTGCTGGATATTTCCGAGCCGCGCACGCCGCTGCAACTGGGCCGCTATGTCAGCACGAAAGGCGCTGTGACCGCGGTTAAGATGGTGGGCGACCTCGCTCTCATTGCAGCGGGCCGAACCCTCGAGCTGCTGGATCTGAGCGGGCTGGCGACGCTAAGCTATCAGACCAATCTGACCGATCTGACGGTTTCGACCGATACCGCCACGAGGCTTGGGTTCACCAATTCGATCGCCAACATCCTCGACAACAACACGAATACAGTTTCCACCAATGCCTTCACCGCCAACCCCGAATCCGGTGTTTTCCTGATGGTTACCAACCGTCAGCCCGTGCAGGCGTTGCGGATCAC
>CAYHFE010000664.1:0-4184 GCA_964355375.1 uncultured Verrucomicrobiota bacterium | reverse complement strand
TCATTGCCAATCCAATCGCTCAGCGTGGCGTGGGAGGAATCGACGTGCAGATAAACGGCATTCCATCCGCCCTTCAAGGTCAGGCTCTGCGTGAGCCACTGGGCGTGGGTGGCCGGTGCAAAACCGAGGCAGAGGAGGAAAGTGAGGGCGAGGAGGGAAAGAACGGCATGTGATCGTGTGGCTTGAGCCACACGCCGGCTCCGACGAATGAGATGGGGCAGCGCTTCGGCGGAGGAATTCTGGATCGGGGAGCACACGCGCCCTCGCGTGTCCCGACCGGCGCCCCGCCGGTCGGATTGGGGAGCGGATGCGGATGCGGGCGCGAAGCGTGGCTTGGTGGGAGCGGGCCAGTGTGGTCGGCGAGGGCGCCGACCACCGCACGCGAGGGCGCGTGCGCTCCCCATTTCAACTGAATGCTGAGGAAAACAGGATTTCGTTTTCATGGCTTCCGATACAGATACCAAGCGGGTTGGGGATTGAGCCTTTGCAGAGCGGCCACGGGCTGGCCGTTGGCCTGGCCTCCGAAGATCAAGACTTCCGTCCCCGACCAGACCGCGGTCGCGCCGCTGCGCGCCACGGGCGAGCCCGGGTTGGCGAGCGACCGCCATTGGTTGGCCGCGGGATCGTAGGCCGCACCCGTGGCCAGAACGCCCAGAGAATTCTGCCCGCCCACCACAATCATTTCCGCTCCGGTCCAAACCGCGTTGTGGCCGGAGCGGGCCGACGGCGCATTCACACTGGGCAAGGCCGACCACGCATCCGTGGCCGGATCATAGGCCGCGCCGTCGCCGGCGAAGGCCGTGCCGTTTTTCCCGCCCCACACGATCATCTTCTGCCCCGTCCAGAGGGCGGTGTGACCGTCGCGAGCGGAAGGCGCGCCGACGGTCGTGACAGCTTGCCATGCGGATTGAGGGGCGCCGGAATTGAAAAGCAGTTGCGCCCCCGTGTTGAGCGCCGCCGCCGATCCCTGGCCGCCCCAGACGATGAAGCGGCTCCCGGTCCAGACGGCCGTGGCGGCGCAGCGGGCCGACGGCGGAGTGGTGGCGCTCAGGGCGGTCCACTGGCTGAGGACGGGATCAAACAAGGCGCCATCCGCGAGAAGTCCGCTGGCGTCCAGACCGCCCCAGACGATCATGCGACTGCCGGTCCACGCGACCGCGGGCCCTTGCCGACCGGTCGGCGCGCCGGCGGTGGGCAGGGCGGACCAGTTTTGGCTGGCTGGATCGAAGCGGCCGCCCCCCGTGGCGTAGCCGCCCGGAGTCGCGCCGCCCCAGAGGATCATTTCGGTTCCCGTCCACACCGCGCTGTGCCCGCTCCGGGCCGACGGGGCATTCAAGGGCGAGAGAACGCGCCACTGATCGGATAGCGGTTGGTAGGCGGTGCCGCCGGCAGACGGACTGCTCTGACCGATATCTCCGCCCCACACCAGCAATTCCTGTCCGCTCCAGAGGGCGGTGTGACCGGACCGGGCGGAGGGCGCGTCGGTGGTGGCGCCGTTCACCCAGGCGGGGGCGGGAACGGTCATGAAGACTTGGTAACCGCGCGAGCCGAGAGCGGCGTCTTGCGGATTGGCGGCGACGGCGGTGAAGGCGTTGATCTGAGTGGTCAGATCGGGGGCCAGTTTCTCTTGGGTGACGGCGCCATCGGCCACGTTCGCCGCCATCATGGCGTAGCCGACCGCGGCAATGCGTTGATCGGGAGTGAGCCGTTGGAAGCCGGTCGCGCCGTCGTTGAACCAAAGTCGCAGAAGCACGGCATTGTTGGTGAAGACGGTCGCGGGCAGGGCCGCCATGTTGGCCAGGCTCGTGTCCCCGATCGCCACGGAATAGATCCCTCGGTTCACGGCCAACGCCACGGCCGCGTCCGGCTCGCCATCGGCATTGGCGTCCGGCGCATTGCGCCAATAGACGGCTGACCCGTCCGCGTTGACGAGGGCGAGTTTGAATTGGCCGGTGCCATCGAAGCTGGCCCCGCGCACCACCAACCGCCCTTGAAAATTCAGCAGGCTGGGGACTTGAGCTTCGGCCGCGCACGCCAACCCGAGCAGCACGAGCCAAGGAAGAAGCCGCGCTCGGACTCTTTGGATGGACCGGGTCGCCTGCCATCCTTCGGGACGCGGGCAGTCTGCTCGCCGAGGCTGGTTTCCGCAGTGCAGCCTTGGCCTACTGCATCACGCGGCGGTAAAGGGCTTCGTAGCGCGGCACGATCGCCTCGGCGGAAAACCGTTCGCGGGCGCGCTGCTGCGCGGCGCGACCGAGCGCCGCTCGCCGGGACGAGTCCAGAATCAGACTCTCCACAGCGCGGGCCAGCGCGTCGGCATCACCCAAGGGCACGAGCAATCCGCTGACGCTATCTTCGATGACTTCGGGAATGCCGCCGACCCCCCGAGCGACACTCGGGCAGGCGAAAGACATGGCTTCCAGAATGCTCAGGCAAAAGCTTTCCGTTTCCGAAGTGAACAATCCCAAGTCGGCGGCCTGGAAATAGTCTTCGATATCGCTGACCTTCTCGCGCACGATCACCCGGTGCTCGAGCCCCAAGCGACGCACGGGATCAACGAACGGCGCGAAGCTTCCCCCGGCGAGAATCACGAGCTTGAACGAGTCGGCGGGACGAAGGCGCGCGGCCGTTTCGAGCAACAGATCAATGCGCTTCAAGGGGCGGAGGTTGGAGGCATGCAGCACCATCACCTCGCGGTCGCTCAAGCCCAGTTCGCGGCGCACTTCTGCGCGCGACCGTTGCGGCGGGCGCGGAACAAAGAAGTTGTGGATGACCTCGATCGGCCCGTCGAAGTCCAGGAGTCGCTGGCTTTCGTTCTTGAGGAAGGTCGAAACGGCCGTCACCGCGTCGGAGCAGGTGAGCGCATGACGGATGGCCGGCCCGTAGCCGGCATCGCGCCCGAGCAGCGTGGTGTCCGTGCCATGGAGGGTGGTGACGACGCGGGGCTGTTGTTCGGGTGGAAGCATCGAGCGCGCGAGGATCGCCGCCGTCGCATGCGGCACGGCGTAGTGGACGTGCAATATGTCCAGGTGGTGGTCGCGGCAGACTTCGGACATTTTGACCGACAGCGGCAGCGTGTAATCAGGATATTTGAACAGGTCGTAGTCGTTGATCACCACCGGGTGGAAATGAAGGCGCGGCGCATTCGCCGGCAAACGGAAGGGCCGTTCGTAGCTGATAAAATGCACGTCGTGTCCCCGCCGGGCCAGTTCTTCGCCCAGGGCCGAGGCGAGGATGCCGCTCCCACCCACGGTCGGGTAGCAGGTGATGCCGATTTTGAGTAATGATCCAGTCTGCAAATGGCTGGGCAATTGAATTCCGGTGAGGTTCAACGATTTCGTGGCGGGGGTGAATCAATTGCTGATTCCATTCGCTCTGCAAGGGCAAGATCACGCCCGAGCGGAAGGACTTCCTCATCGCGGATTGATGGTGAGTAGCGCACGGGCTCTCCGGCTCACTTGACCGCAAGCTCGCGCGCGTGCGTGATTTCACGCCGGCCCACGGGACGGACTTGCGCCGCCTCCAGCGTCAACACCGCCGCCGTCTTGCCGGCGAGCGTCGTGAACTCCACTTCATACGCCAGGCCGTCCCGGTACACGTGCACCACCGTGCCCACATCGCCGATTTCGAAACCTTCGGAGGGCACGGCCACGTTCAGCACTACTCGTTCATGTTCCTTTATCATTGTTGCCTCTCATTCTTCGTGCGGATAGGCCGTGATCAGGCGCGGCCGGTCCCATCCACGGTCCACAATCCAAACAGTGCGCACGATCGGCGTCTTGCCGCCCGGTGTTTCCATCCGACCGTCGAGAACATACTTGACTCCGTGCGGCGTGGCCATGCTTTTGGCGGCCTCTGCTGCAACGGCGAGTTTGCAGAGGGCTGCGGCCAGCACGGGCCAGTCGTCCGGACGGAAGCCGAGCGACACAAAGAAGGGAGCTTTGCCCGCGTTGTCGGGATGCGCCGGATTCAACAGGTAATCCGTAATCTTCTCGCGTTCGACCACAGCTCGCTCGGCGTTAGGCAATTTCATTGTCCTTGGTGAACCAACCAACCCTCTCACCCGTGTGACACATCCTCGAATCCGCGCTCAAACCCAACACCTCTTGGGTGAATCTGCGTCCGTGTTCCTCAGAGCCTGTTTTAAAATTCAAAAGGGTCCTGTTTTCGCGGAAAAGGCCGCT
>CAYHFE010000663.1:0-4188 GCA_964355375.1 uncultured Verrucomicrobiota bacterium | reverse complement strand
GAGCGGGTGCAAGCGCAGTGCGACAACTGTTTTTCTGTGTGGGTTTTGGCTCTTCATGTTAGCTCCCTTTTCATCCGAGAATCCGCCCATCAGAATCGGTTTACCGAATCGAGATTCTCCCATTTCGAGAAAAAACGCGGATCTTTTGGTCGCGGCATTTCTCCTTCAACGGAGTTACTTTACCGATAACGTGGTTCGGTGTCAAGACTCACTAAATCGGGATTCCTCGCTGTAATGTTTTCATGTCTGGGGTGTTACAGAGTAAACCGTCACCTACGCCTCACTTTGGTTCAAAAGTCGTAAACTCTTGACGGCCGGAGGTCGCTCTGGCGGGCGCGGTTTACACCGCCGTCCGGCGACGCCCACGGCGTGAGATCGTCCGCGGGAGCATCGAGAAGGCCGATAGAACGCCACGGCATAAACCGCCCTAAGAGAATAGTTGGCAGGATCCTGGGTTCTCGCTTGACGGGAAACACTCAACTGCCGATAGTCAGGTCAACAATACCTGCCAAGCCTCTGGCTGGGGTCTCAGCTCCAGGTCATGCTCAAATCGGCGGGTTACTTTTTGTACGGGAGACAGCATGAGCTGCAACAAGCCCCCCAAGACTTACCCCGAGCAGCTTGAGATCCTCAAATCCCGTGGCTTGATCGTGTCGGATGAGCCCCGCGCGCTCCACTGCCTCGAGCACCACAATTACTACCGCCTCTCCGCCTACCGCTTTGCCCTCACGGTTCCAGGCAATCCGGACCAGTTCTTGCCCGGCACCACGTTCGACGACTTGTGGGGACTCTACCATTTCGACCGCACCCTCCGCCAGCTTGTCAGTGAAGCGGTCAAACGGGTCGAAATCTCTGTGCGCGCGAAGTGGGCGTACGTGTTGGGACACGCCCACGGTCCGCAAGCATACGAGCACGCCCCGGTGTTCAACCGACCGCAACGCCACACCGACGCCTTGGCGCGGCTGGATGAGGAATTGAACCGCAGTGATGAGGTTTTCGTTAGCCATTACCGGGGCAAGTACCAAATGCCGCGGCCGCCCATTTGGGCCGCGTGTGAAGTCATGTCCTTTGGACTGCTCAGCCGCTTTTATGAGAACATCAAGCGCGACCGGGACCGCAAACAGATCGCGAACACGTACGGCCTGTCCACGGACAACTTGAAGTCGCTCCTGGAACACTGCGTGTACGTCCGCAATCTCTGCGCTCATCATTCGCGACTTTGGAACCGGCGTTTCACCGTCACCGTCCAGTTGCCTCGCAGTTCGCCGGCGCCCGTGATCCCGAATCTGCACCCGCCCGAGGACCGCCGGCTCTACAACACCTTGGTGCTGCTGGCCCACATGGTCAGCGTGATTGAGCCCGCCGCGGTGTGGCCCATGCGTTTGCTCCAGCACCTTCTTACGCTCAAGCCCGGCCTACAGTCCAACATGGGCTTTCCAGCCGACTGGCGGCAACGGCCGCTCTGGCAGCGTCTCCTCGCTGCGCAATGAGATTCCCACTCCAATCCGCAGTATCTCCCGGCTGTCCACTGCCCAAATGATGCGCGGGAAGCACAGAAACGCCGCAGAAACGATCATTAATCTACCCGGTCCTTGAAGTTGATTTTGCGCCCCCGGACATTGATACGGTATTGGTGATCCACATCCTTGGCGGTGCTCCGAAGACTTTCGATCTGTTCTGCAATCACCGCCACCCCGTAATCGGTGATAGAGGTTCGTCCGAGTATCCCACCCACTTCAGAGATCGCTTGAAAGCTTTCGAGGATCTTCGGTTCACCCCCTTGTTCAAACGTTGCGTCAGAATCTTCCGGCGCGGCGGAAACGGCTACTTGGTCATCGCTCATAGTTCATACGGTCGTTCCGTGAAGTCGGGAAAGCAACAGGAAGCCGTCACGGTAGTGGGTCTATTTGACCCCCTGACATACCAGAATCGTCGGCCTTTCATGGGGTCGCAACAAAATTGTCGCATCAAAATAGAGCGCAATGTGTTAACCCGATAGACTCATCATCCAAAGCCCGAGCGACCCGAATTCCCGCGTGACGCGCATACCGGGGATGCCAACATCCTCCCGCCATCCCCTCTTCCCAGCCCCCCTAACTCCACCCTATTCTCCGCCTTCGCCCTGTTCGATCCCCAGCTCCGCCTCGCGCTCGTCCGGGGGGGTGGAGCGTCGAAGGCGGGTCGCTGATCCAAAGGCGGCGTGGCGCTAGACCGCGCGTGCTGCCACTTACGACGCCTCAGCTTCGCCGCACGACATCTACCCTTGTTTCCATACACGGGCGCATTTCCAAATCTGACATGCCAACGCTGAACCAGTTGTCGAGCTTCTGGTAGATGTCGAAGCCGCGCCCGATCTGGATCGACCAACCGTTGTCCAAGCGAATCTCGCGGTCGTGGAGCGTGTCGCTAAACTTCAGGTTCAGCTTGATCCCGTGGTCGAGCAGGCTTGAGCCGATCATCTTCAGTTTTTCCTCAGCTTCCGTGCGCTGCTTTTCGTCGTCGTAGCCGGTGGTGAGGTTGATGACCTGTGCCGTGCCGACCTTGACCACCAGTTCACAGAACCGGAGGAAATTGCTGATTTGATGGGGCACGCGAATGTAGGGGTCTTCAACCGTGATCTCCTTTGCGCCTCTCAGATACTCGCCGAACAGTGATTCATACGTGAACCCCGTGTCGCCGTAGCCGATACGAATTTGCTTCTCCTTCAACGCCGGCACGGCAGTGACGACCGCGCTGGGCACTGGCGGTGTTGGGGACGGCGCAGGCACAGGCGGTGGTAGCGCTACTGGCTTCGCTACCGGCGCGTCGCCCTTGGCGTCTTTGTTCTCCAGTGTGCGTCGGTTTGGGTTCTGGGTCGCAGGGGCGTCTTTGGATTCCGGGCAGTAAACGACGACTTCGTTGCCAGCAGCATCGAAATACGAAAGATTGATGCTCGCGAACTCATCGTCCGCCTTGCGCTTGTTCATCTGCTCCTTCACGCGCCGCCGGCCCTCGACCGCGTAGGCCATGTATTCCGCCAGCTCCGCCGGGGTCGGATCGTCGCCGGGATGCAGCAACTTGATGAGGGCGCATAGGGTCTTCTTGATGGCCACTTCATCGCGGCCCTGTAGCGCCCGTCCGAACCGGCACGAGCGGTTCACGTATTCGTAGCGATTCACCTTCTTGCCCAGGTAATGGAACACCTCCGCCAAGTAGTCGGTAATGAACCCGTAGTTCCGCGTCAGCAATTCGCTGCTGTTCTTGGGAATTTCCCAGCCAGGCAGGTAGGTGTGAAAACGATCCATGATCGCCAGGTTGAAAACGTCCGGCAGCGGCTCGAACAGGTCGAACTGCGGCGAGTTCACCAGTTGTTCGATGGAATGGTCGATGTTGCCGATGAAACCCAGACTCGCGTTGGCAATCACGGCCACGCCTCGCGAAAAACGCCCGTTGGCCATGTAGTCCTGCAAAATCTCCATCGTGTTCGGGTCTTTGATCTTCACGCCTCCAACCTCATCGAAGGAAATCATGTCCCAGAATCCGATCAAACCGACACGTTTGCGGGCGTTATTGTAGAGAAGGACGGACGTGCTCGCCTGCCCGCCGCTGACGAGCGTCGAGTAAGGTGAGAATTCGCTGAAGACGTAAGACTTGCCCGTGCCGCGTGGCCCTAGTTCGATGAAATTGTAATTGGCTTCCACCAGACCAAACAGCCGGCACAAGAAATGGAGTTTTACCCGTGGAGTCAGTTTGGACGGCTCAAGCCCAATGGAGCGCAACAACACATCCATCCATTCATCCCGCGTGAACTGCTTCCGGCCAGTCACATAACCGTCGAAGTCAAACTTCGAGAGTTGAATGGGCCTCAGTTCCTCGATGTAGAACGCATAGTCATCGTCCTCCACGTCGTTGTGTGCCACGACGACCTCCGCCCAGATGCCACCTTCCAGCAAACGGTCGTTGTTCTTGTAAAACGTCTCGTTGATCGCGATCCGGCGAGAATTGAAATTTTCCAGTTCCGCCCAGTGCCTTTTCTCACCCTCCACGTAGCGGACGTGGACTTTATCGATGAACTTGTGCTTGCCCTTCTGTTGCACCAGCGACTGGGCGCGGTTGGACTCGTCGGGGCGAACGTAATTCTTCTGGATCGTCTCGATCACCGCCGCGATGCCGGCTTGGATTTCATCCGGGTCCTCCGGGGCGCAAGAC
>CAYHFE010000662.1:0-4200 GCA_964355375.1 uncultured Verrucomicrobiota bacterium | reverse complement strand
GGGCGTTGCCCTGGGCTGGCAGGTGAACGGGCCTTTGGCCCTGAACGCGTGAACGCCAAATCAATCCGGCCACGGGGCATCGAGTGGCAGCGGCGGTTGATTGCGCCATTCGGGGAATGAGTCGAGAGCAGGAATCGTGGTGAAATCATTCAGCGCGGCGAGGAGGGCGGTGAGGAATTCTGCGTTGTGCTCGCCGAGTTTGGGTTTCAAAAACTCGATGAAGTAGGCGATGTCCCACGGGACGGCCACATCGCTGGCCACGGGAAGTTCCGGGCCGGTGAGGAGGGTTCAAGAGCCTTTCTGATAATTGGGAGCGGTGCGGCGGCGAGGGATTTTGGATTTGGGCGAGGCGGAGCGGGCGGAGGTGCGAGCCGCACTGGCCAATCCTCCGCAGCGGGCTGTGACGCGCGCGACAACGAAGCCCAAAAGCAAAAGGCCCGCCGCCCGGAGGGCTTTCGCGGCAAAGGCCGGCTGGCGGCGTTGCTTCTCAGTCGAAGACCCATGAAGAGAGCCTGTCTGAAAATTCGCCGCGGTGCTGTTTTCGTGTGCAAGGCTGGATGGCAAGGCGCGACGAGGGAGAATACCCCGAGTGGGTCTTCGACTGAGGAGCAACGCTGCCAGCCGGCATTGAGCGCGAAAACCCTCCGGGCGTCGGATCTTCTGGCTTGGGACTGCGTTGTCGCGGGCGTCACAGCCCGCTGCGGGGATGCTCCGCCCGCTCCGCCTTGCCCCCAGCCAAAATCCCTCGCCGCAGCACCTCGCCCAATTTCCAGACAGGCTCTGGAATACGAAATCGGCCATCAGCACGGCTTCAACGGCGTCGCACCGATCTACTTCGTGTTCCACGTCATTGCCACATACTTCTGTTTGCAATAGATAACAATAATGCTATCTTGCGGATATGAATTACGACGATGTCATCAAGCTTGCAGGGACGATGCCGTTCTTCGATCTGGCGTTGCTGACGCAGGCCTTTGATGACCCGAGGGAAGCGATCCGGGTGCAACTCTCGCGCTGGATGAAGCAAGGCAAGGTCATCGGTCTTCGGCGCGGGATGTACACGCTCTCCGAGACCTACCGGCGCACTCCGTTGACTCCTGCCGTGCTGGCGAACCAGTTGTACCGGCCGGCCTACCTCAGCGGCTTGTGGGCCCTGGGTCACTATGACCTGATTCCCGAGCGAGTCGTCAGGTTCACCAGCGTGACTCCGCGTGTCCCGCGCCGCTTCGAGAATCCCTTGGGCGTCTTTGACTATCGCAACATCAAGCAGGATTGTTTCTTCGGATTTGCGTCCACTGGCGTCGCCGGGCAGGAGTTCCTGGTCGCGGAGCCGGAGAAAGCATTGCTGGATCACTGGCATCTGACCGAGGGGGAGTGGACCGCAGAGCGTCTGGATGAGATGCGTTACCAGCATGTTGCCCAGGTGGACGCGGAACGGCTCAAACTTTATGCGCAACGGTTTGGGAGCCCGCGCCTCGACCGGGCGGTCCAACGGTGGCTCCGGCTGGCAGCCGATGCGGAACAAGGGACGGTGACGCTATGAAACAGGAAGCCCTGGCATTGGTTCGCGGCATTTCGGATCCGGGACAAGCCCTGAACCGGCTCCGGGAATATCTCCAGGCCTTCGTGTTGCGGTCGTTCCACGAAAGCGAGGCGTTCCGGCCTCTGGCCTTTGTCGGTGGAACGGCGCTGCGCTTCCTGCACAACCTGCCACGATTCTCGGAGGACCTCGATTTCTCGCTGGTGTCGGCTGATGGTTATGCGGGAAAGGAATGGATGGCCAAGGTGAAGCGGGATTTGACGCTGGCCGGGTTTAACCCCGAAGTGACCTGGAACGACCGCAAAGTCGTGCATACAGGTTGGGTGCGCGTGGCCGGCATCCTGCATGACGCGGGCGTGTCGGCGATGCCGGCGGAGAAACTGGCCATCAAACTGGAAATCGACACACGGCCACCGGCGGGGGCGCGCTGCGAACGCCGGGTGGTGACCCGGCATGTCACCTTCCTGCTACAATACTACGATCAGCCATCGCTCCTCGCGGGAAAGCTCCATGCCGCGATGACCCGTAAATATGCCAAGGGGCGGGACTGGTATGATCTGGTATGGTACCTCTCGCAACGTCCACCGGTGGTCCCGAACCTGTCTTTGCTGCAGAACGCGCTGGACCAGACACAAGGGGCCGGACGCTACAACGCGCCATCCTGGAGGGAACTGGTGCGGGAACGGCTGGCGGCGTTGGATCTGCAAGCAGTCTGCGACGATGTAAGCCCCTTCCTGGAACGGCCACAGGACGCGGCTTTGCTGACCCGTGACAATCTGGAGGGATTGCTGTAGGGGCGACTGGATACAACCATAATAACACCGCCATTTCCTTGAAAACGTCATAAGCAAAATGAGATGCAGAGCACTGTCATGACCACCGAGCCACATTGCCCCGGTTGCTTGTCAAAGAACGTCATCTTCAGCAAGAAGCGTGGTGTCTATATCTGCGAAGACTGCGAGCATGTCTTGCCTTCCTTGCCTCCTTCATCCTTCTGCCTTCATCCTTTGCGCATCTTCCTCAGCTACGGCCACGACGCCAACGAAGAACTCGTCCGCCGCATCTACGCTGACCTGAAACAGCGCGGCCACGATGTCTGGTTTGACAAATACGACATCACCTTCGGCGACGACTGGCGGCGCTCCATCACGTCCGGCATTACGGAGTGCGACCGCTTCTTTTCCTTCCTCTCGAAACATTCCACCCGCGATCCCGGCGTCTGCCTCGACGAAATCCGCATCGCCATCGGCGCGAAGGGCGGGAACATCCAGAGCATCCTCGTCGAGAGCGAGCAGGAGGTGAAACTGCCGCCCAGCATCAGCCACATCCAATGGCTCGACATGCACGACTGGCAGGAGCGTCGTGTGTCCGGCGAGGCGGCGTGGGACGCGTGGTATCAGGAAAAACTCGCCGAAATCATCCGCGTTGTGGAGAGCGACGAGAGCCGGAAGTTCGCCGGTGAAATCCGGACGCTCGAAGAATATCTCAAGCCCGTCGTCTCCGATTTCGCCGCCGATGCGCGCATCCAAAAGCTGCTGGAGAAAATACTCACGGGCCGCGCGTGGCTCTTCGACGCCGTGGAAAAATGGCGCACCGCCGCCGACCGCAACTCGCGCATCTTCTGGATGATGGGCCTGCCCGGATTTGGCAAAAGCTTCTTCGCCGCCCACCTCGCGCACTTCTACGGACGCGGCACAGTTATCGGCGTCCACTTCTGCGCCTACGACAAGCCCGACCACCGCAGAGCCACGAGCATCGTCCGCACCCTCGCCTTCCAGCTTGCCACCCGGCTGCCCGACTACCGCAAGCTCCTGCTCACCCTGCCGGAGATTGCCGAACTCGACCGCAAGCAGACCGCCGCCGAACTGTTCGACTATCCGCGTAATCCGTGGTTAAACCACCCGATTCCGGACGCCCCGAATGCAGTGTCGGGCCTCGACCTAACCTCTACTTGGCGCGAGCCGTTCGTTTCTTGGGTCGCCGTGGGGAGTTCTCGTAGTCGGCGAAAAAGCGATCGAAGCCCGGTCGCAGCTTCAGGGAATCGACCTCGGAAAGCGGAATCCAGGAGAAGGTGTCGTGTTCGCGGCTCAGTGTGATTTCGGTGGTGAGGGTGCGCGCTTCAAGAATCAACATGGCCACGCGCAGGCCTGGCACGTGGGTTTCCACCGCGCCGGCGACGCCACTGAGGGAGAGGTTGAGGCCGGTTTCCTCGGAAAGTTCGAGCTCCGCCGTTTTGGCGAAGTTCTCGCCGGGAGCGGGTTTGCCGCCTGGTAACTCCCAGCAGCCGGGGAAATGTTTGACCGTCTGGCTGCGGCGCAAGAGCAAGACGCGTCCACGGCGATTGCGCACCAAGACATAGACGGCGACCCACGTGACTGTCCAGCGGCGCAAGCGCGCAAGGTCATAGCCCTGGCTCGGACCTTTCTCAAAACCGTCCGCCACTTCTTCCCGCAACTGCCCGGCTGGCTGGACCAGTTGCCCGACACCCGCTTCGCGCCCATGGTGGAGTATCACCGCCGCTTTCTCTGCTGGTGGGGATTGCTTCTCTTTGGCTTGGGTTTAGGCAGCCGCCGTTCTGCCGACAACGACCTGCGTGACCTGGAATGCGCCATCCTCCACAATCTCAATTGTTTGGCGGGCACCGAACAAGATTCCCTGCC
>CAYHFE010000661.1:0-4204 GCA_964355375.1 uncultured Verrucomicrobiota bacterium | reverse complement strand
TTCGCGGCATCATGCGGAGGGATGGACTGGGTGGCAAGGCGCAAGGCTTTCGTTCCTCACCAGCAGCGGATGCTGGATGGAACGTCTGCTGAGCCCGCAGGCCCACTGCCCTTGAATCAAGCCATCTTACAGAGCAGTCAATGGGATGGAAGACACCATGACCCTCACCCGCCCTGCGGGCACCCTCTCCCATCGGATGGGAGAGGGACGGGGTGAGGGCATCGTGTGTTCTATCCTGCGCACCCCTCAGTAGGATGGCCCAATCACCGGGCCTCTTCTCCCTCTCGTCCCGTTCGAAGGGAGGAGAGGGTCGCAAAAATCCCCGGAACTCCGTCACCCCGGAAGACCCACCAGCCACCATGACCTTTGACCTACGCAAAACAGGCCGTTGGGGTCTGTTGGCCGGACCACTATTCCCGCACACTGATCGGCGTCATGAAGCTGTCGGCCCGGTGGCCGGCAGTCGGAAAGAGAAATTAAGAACCAAAAACGGCGGCGACAGAGCGCGCCGCCCCATGAAGTGAACACGAATATGAACAAAAACCTAATTGTCTTGAGCGCAGTTGTCCTGGTCGGGATTTGCGCCATCGTCTTTTTGCAGGGGCGCAACGACCGTTCCTCCCAGCCGGGCCCATTGGCGGACAGCCCAGCGGTGCTCGGAGAATCCCCGCCGTCGGTCCCGGTCACACCGGACCAAGCCGGCCCACCCAAACGCACCCGCACCAGCGCCGCGCCGCCAAGGTCAGCGATGATTCCCGCCCAATCCATTCAGCCGGCCGCGCCACCTCCGACGGATCCGCTCGGACAGGCGATCCACTTCGCTCTGGACACGAACACGACCTACGGGCAACGCCAAGAGATATGGAACAAGTTTCGGGAAGCAGGCCAACTGGATGAGGCGATGGCGGAACTGGAGAAACGCGCCCAAGAAGATCCGTCGAATCCCGCCATTCCCACCAGCCTGGGCCAATTGTGCTTGTTCAAGGCCGGGCAGATGACCAATTCGATCGCCGATCAAGGCATGTTGGGGTTGAAGGCGGACAAGGTCTTCGACCAGGCGTTGAGTCTCGATCCGTCGAATTGGGAGGCGCGTTTCTGGAAAACCACCGCCATGTCCTACTGGCCCGCGACGCTGAACAAGTCACGCGAGGTCATGGAAAACTACGTGGCCTTGGTCGAGCAGCAGGAGGCGCAAGCGCCCCAGTCGCAATTCTCCCAAACCTATGCGCAGTTGGGGCAGGAATATGCGAAGGGCGGCTACCCGGATCACGCCAAAGCGATCTGGCAGCGCGGACTGAAACTCTTCCCCAATGACTCGGGTCTCAAGGAAAAACTGGCCGGCTCGGGGAAGTGAGCCGAGAAACCAAATCGCCCCGGACTTGAGTTCCGCACTCGAAGAGCGTTATCTCAACTTAAATCATGAGCACTGGACCCAACGCCGCCGTGAGCAGCGCGTCCGCGCCGCTGCCGCTGCGCCAGTTCAAACGGTTCATGCTGTTCTGGCACGTCTTCCTCCTCGGCGGGCTGGCGGTCACCCTCGTCATCTCATGGCAAAAGTCGCACGGCGAATCCGGGGGCCGGCTGGCGGCCCTCGCCGCGATGGTGGTCATTCAGGCCGCTGTTTACCTGAAGACCTTTGGCATCGTCCATCGCGCCTCGGTCTCGGGGCGTTGGTGGATCGTGCATTTCACGGTGAGCCTGGGGCTCTGGGTCATCGAGGTGGAGCTCGAGTCGAGCTTCGAATGGTTGCTCGGGCCCTACCTGGGACAAATGCTCGGCAGCGTCTCGCCCCGGTATTCGCTGCCGGCCAGCGTGGGAATTCTCGCCGGCTATTTCACCTGGCGAATGGGCTGGCATAGCCTCACCCACTTGAGCGGCTGGATGGTTCTGGCCGGCGGCGGCGCGTTGGTCAGTTGGCTGGGCCTGGCCCTGTTTCTGCACCGCCTCGCCGCCACGAGCGCCGAGCGCGGACGCTTGCTCGAGGAATTGGAGGCGGCTCAGAAACAGCTTGCGCTGGGGCGTGACCGCGAAACCGAATTGGCCGTCCTGCGCGAACGCGAACGGCTCGCCCGCGATCTCCACGACAACCTGGGCCATGCGCTCGTCACCCTCTCCGTCCAACTGGAGGCCTTGCCGCGATTGCAGGCCGCCGATCCGTCGCGGGCCGCGGCCTTGGTCGAAGAGATGAAGCGCCTCACCCGCTCCAGCATGGAGGATTTGCGCCGTTCGCTGGCCAATTTGCGCGCCCCAGGCCTGGGCGACCAGCCCTTGACCGGCACGCTGCGGAGCTGGGCGAGCGACGTGGCCGAGCGCGGCGGGCTGAACATATCCGTGGAACTCGATGAGGCCGCCGACCGCCTGCCACCTCGGGTGCAGGAAGCGTTGTGGCGCGCCGGCCAGGAAGGCTTGGCCAATGCGGCCAGGCACGCCCGCGCGCCCGAGGTCAATCTGCGGCTCCGGCTCGCGCCGGATTGGGTCGAACTCGAAGTCGAGGATCACGGCGTCGGTTTGCCCGATCAACCCGAAAGCCAGCCGGGCCATTACGGACTGCGCGGTTTGCGCGAACGCGTGGAAGGATTGGGCGGCACCCTGGCCTTGGGCAAAGCCGATCCCTCCGGCACGCTCCTTCGAGTTCGCATTCCCGCGCGGAGTTGAATGAAATGAAACCGATCCGAATTTTCCTCGTGGAAGACCAGACCCTTATGCGTCAGGGGCTGCGCATTCTCCTGGAACTCGAGCGCGACTTCCAGGTCATCGGCGAAGCCAGCGACGGCCGCTCCGCCGTGCCGATGGTTCTCAAGCAGCGGCCCGACGTGACCTTGATGGACGTGCAGATGCCGCGCCTGAACGGCGTGGAAGCCACCGCCGCCATTTGCGCGGCCTGGCCGCAGGCGAAGATCATCATCTTGACCACATTTGACCGCGACGACTACGTCTTCCAAGGGGTGCGGGCCGGCGCCCTTGGCTACCTGCTCAAGGACACGCCCGCCGACAAGCTGGCCGATATCATCCGTCGCGTGAACGCCGGGGAAATCTTCATTCAACCGGAGATCGCCTCGCGAGCGCTGCGAGCGGCCATCCATCCCGCCGGCGGTTTGATCGAACCAATCTCGGAGCGCGAACGGGAGGTGTTGGTCATGCTGGCCCAGGGAATCTCGAACAAGGAAATCGCCGACAAACTGCACATCGCCGAAGGGACCGTAAAGAACCATGTGTCCAACATCCTGGGAAAACTTCAGGCCGAGAACCGGACGCAGGCGGCGGATATCGCGCGCCGGCATGGATTGGTCTGAAATCGAAAGCGATCTTTGCGTTTGACTTGTCGGCCGGATTCGGACGCCATCTCAGCCTATGAGCCCCATTGATCGTTCGGCCCTCCTCACCCGTCCCGGGAATCGGACGAAACGCGTTGCCCGGAGAGAACGCGCCTTCACCTTGATCGAGCTCCTGGTCGTGATCGCCATCATCGCGATCCTGGCGGCCATGCTTCTGCCCGCGCTCTCGTTGGCCAAAGAAAAGGCCAAACGCGCCCTCTGCCAGAGTGGACTCCGGCAACTGGGCCTGGCCTTGCACATGTACGCCAACGATAACAACGATCGCTTTCCTCAAGGGTATCGCGACAACGGTGAGTCGCACACCATCTGGATCAGCACGAATACGTTCAATGCCATCCGCCAATACAGCGCCACGAACATGAGCACCTGTCCGAGCCTGGCCGGAACATTTCAATATTATCAAGCGCCCTACGGCTACGTCATTGGCTACAACTACAATGCCGGGCACAAGAAGCCGTGGGCGGGAGAACCCAATCCCTGGATTTCCCCCCAACGCTCGACGGACGATCCTTCGCTCGTGCTCGCCTGCGATCTCAACGCTTGGGCCGAGCCCACCACCGGCGGAGGCTGGGTCATCGCGCCCCACGGACAGGGCGGATCTGTCAAACGATCGCGCAATGTGTTCATGGCCGTCGCCAAGAAGACCACGGCAAAAGACGCCGGCGCCGCCGGCGGCAACGTCCTGCTCTTGGATGGGTCAGTCCAATGGCGCAACATCAATCGCATGACCAACTACTGGGCCTACACCAGCGGAGGATACTGGAACGCTTGGTGAGCCCGCGGGCGCCGTCGATTTGAAGTGATTTTCTCTCCCTGAACCGTGGTTGTTTGAGTAGGGAGCGCGGCCGTCCCGGCTGCACCGGTCGGCG
>CAYHFE010000660.1:0-4207 GCA_964355375.1 uncultured Verrucomicrobiota bacterium | reverse complement strand
CAGCGGCCTTTTCCGCGAAAACAGGACCCTTTTGAATTTTAAAACAGGCTCTGAGGTCGCCGGGACCGGGGGCGGCACTCGCAGACTCGTTGGCCCCCGGCTCTCTTCCTCGGCCCTTTCAAGGGCAAGCCCAGTTCCACGAGTGTCGTATTCCACCGGACGGAGCAACCCAAAGAGCGGTTACAAACTTGTAATGCCTGAGAAAGGCTCCCGTCACTCGCATGGACGACTTTGATTTCAGATTGACGTTTAACAATGAACCTCAACAAAAACAAAAACTCTATGAAACAACTCATTCCCCAATCCGTTTCCCGACTGCGCCTGTCCGCGCTGCTGGGAGCCCTCATCATTGCCGGTTCCGGCCTGGCTCTCAGCCGGATCGCCCAAGCCAAAGAAGAAACCAAGAGCCCGCCCGTTCGTCTGAACGTGAACGAGAATTCCATCGCTCGCGATGGCAAGATCTCCGCGAGCTTCTCCCCCGTCGTCAAGAAGGTCGCGCCGAGCGTGGTCAAGATCTTCACCACCACTAAAATCAAGCAACCCGAACTCGGACGATCGCCTCTCATGAACGACCCGTTCTTCCGCCGTTTCTTCGGCGAAGATCCGGAAGAACCCTCGACGGGGCGCCGACCAAACCGCGTCCAGCGGCAATACGGCCTGGGCTCGGGGGTGGTTGTGACCAAAGATGGCTACATCCTCACGAACAACCACGTCGTGGACAAAGCCGACGAAATCAAAGCCATGCTCAATGACGGACGGGAGTTCACCGCCAAGGTCGTGGGCAAAGATTCGAAAAGCGAAATCGCCGTGCTGAAAATCGAGGCGTCCGACCTGCCGTTTGTCACCTTGGCCAACAGCGACAAAGTGGAAGTGGGCGATCTCGTCCTGGCCCTCGGCAATCCCTTCGGCGTCGGCCAAACCGTCACCATGGGCATGGTCAGCGCGACCAGTCGGATGGCGCGCGACATTGACCTCGATTACCAGGACTTCATCCAGACCGACGCCGCCATCAATCCGGGCAATTCCGGCGGCGCCTTGATCGATGCCGAAGGCCGTCTCATCGGGATCAACACCTTCATCGTCAGCCGCAGCGGAGGCAATGAAGGCATCGGTTTCGCCGTGCCCGTTAACCTGGCTCGCAACGTCATGGAAAGCCTCGTCGAACATGGCCGGGTCATCCGCGGATTCATCGGGGTCATGATCCAGGACGTCGATCCGAAGCTGGCCAAGGAATTTGGACTGGAGGAGGCCAACGGGGCGCTCGTCGCCGAGGTCACTCCGAAGAGCCCGGCGGAGAAGGCCGGCATCAAATCCGGAGATGTGGTGACCGAATTCGACGGCAAACCGGTCAAAGACAGCCGGCATCTGAAACTCCAGGTCGGCCAGACCGCGCCCAATGAACGCGTCTCGGTCAAGCTCCTCCGCGATGGCAAGACCAAGACCGTCGAATTGACCTTGAAAGAACTCGAAGCCGGTGAAAAGACCGCCAAAGCGGATCGACGCCCCCAAGGCTCGAACGACGCGCTCGACGGGGTGACCGTCGGGGACATGGACGCCGCGGCTCGGAGCCAGTTCCGGCTCCCGCGGGACGTCCGGGGCGCTCTCGTCTCCGAGGTGGACGAGGATTCCGCCGCCTTCGAGGCCGGACTACGGCCGGGGGACGTCATCCAGGAGATCAACCGCAAGCCGGTGCGCGACGCCGCCGAAGCGGTGGAAATGACCGAGAACATGACTGAGAAGACGATTCTGCTGCGGATCTGGAGCCGGGGCGGAAGCCGATACCTCGTGGTGGACGAAAGCAAGAAACGATAACGCTGGAACAAAACCGATCGGTGCCCTCCCTCGCTCGCGGCTCGGCCACGTGAGGGAGGGCCGTTCGTTTTCCGATGGATCTCAACCCTCTTCCGAAAATGTTGTCTTTGGCTGCTCCTTCTCTATCCTCGGACTCCAAAGCAGATATGCGCATCCTCGTCGTAGAGGACGACAAGAAGATCGCCTCCTTCGTCGTCAATGGCCTCAAGCAGAGCGGCTTTGCCGTCGATCATTCACCCGATGGCGAGCACGGGTTGATCTTTGCTCAAACCACGGGCTACGACGCGGCCGTGATCGATATCATGCTGCCAAAGCTCGATGGCCTGACGCTGATCCAGCAGTTGCGGAAAGAGAAGATTCGCACGCCCGTCATCATCCTGAGCGCGAAAGCCTCCGTCGATGACCGCGTCCGCGGCCTGCAGGCCGGCGGCGATGATTACCTGACCAAACCCTTTGCCTTCTCCGAATTGCTCGCTCGGATCCAAGCCCTCATCCGCCGCGCCACCCACGTGGCGGAGCCGACCCGCCTCACGGTCGGCGATCTCTCCCTGGACCTGCTCACCCGGGAAGTGACCCGGGAAAGCCAGACCATCGAACTCCAGTCTCGTGAATTCTCCTTGCTCGAGTACCTCATGCGCCACGCCGGCCGCGTCGTGACCAAGACCATGATTCTGGAACACGTCTGGGATTACAGCTTCGATCCTCAGACCAACGTCGTCGATGTGCTGGTCCATCGTTTGCGCGCCAAAGTGGACAAGGATTTTTCCAAGAAGATGATTCAAACGCTCCGCGGCGTGGGTTATGTTCTCAAAGCTGTTTAGCGGCCTCCATCGGACCCTCAGCTTTCGGCTGAACCTTTGGTACGCCTCCATCTTCACGGCCAGCGCGGTCGTTCTCTTCCTCCTCCTTTACGTGCTGCTCTCCGTGGCCGTGCAGCGCAAAGACCGGGAAGTCATCGAAGCCCAGGTCAAGGAATACGCCGCCATCTATCGCACCGGCAGCGTTCTCGGCCTGCGCAATTGGCTGAAGCGGGGCCAGGACAACGGCAAGCGCCAGTCCTTCTTCGTCCAAGTCATCAATCCCTTCGGCAGCGTCGTCCTGATCTCCGGCCCCCAAGACTGGATCGAAATGGTCCCGAGCGGACGCGAGATCGCGGGCCTCCAGCAACAGATCGCTTACCTGCGGGTTCCCAAGGATGAAGAAAAGGACCTGACCATCGCCTCGACGACGCTCTTCGACCGTTCGGTCCTCCAGGTGGGTCGCCTGGCGGACAATCGCGAAACCCTGCTCCAGCCGTTCCGCAAGATTTTCATCGGGGTCATGACGCCCATCATTCTCTTCGGCTTCCTCGGCGGCGCTCTCTTCGCCCATCGCGCCATGAAACCAATCCGGGAAGTCGTCGTCACGGCTCGCTCCATCATTGACACCGGCAACCTCAACGCGCGCGTCCCGGTCCGGCACACCGATGACGAATTGGATGAGTTGGCCCGGCTCATCAACCGGATGCTCGAGAAAAACCAAACACTGATCATCGGCATGCGCGAGTCGCTCGACAACGTCGCCCATGATCTGCGCACGCCGCTGACCCGGCTGCGGGGGGTCGCGGAAATGGCCCTGCGCGCCCAACCCGATCACGCCACCGCCCAGGAAGCGCTGGCTGATTGCGTCGAGGAATCGGACCGCGTCCTGACCATGCTGAAGACTTTGATGGACGTCGCCGAAGCCGAAGCCGGGGTCATGAAGCTGGCGCTGGAGCGCGTCGATCTCCGCACGCTCCTCGACGAAATCGTCGAGCTCTATCAATACGTGGCGGAAGAGAAGAACATCACGGTGGAAAAGATGTACACCGATTCCTGCGAGGTCCTGGTGGATGCCGCCCGCATGCGGCAAGTCTTCGCCAACCTGCTCGACAACGCCTTCAAGTACACACCCGACGGCGGCAAGGTCAGCATTCAAACCCGGCGCGAGCCCGACTCGATCCTCATTTGTCTTCGCGACACCGGGATGGGCATTCCGGCGGAGGAACAGACGAGAATCTGGGAGCGGCTTTTCCGGGGCGACAAGAGCCGCTCGCAGCGCGGCTTGGGCCTGGGTTTGAGCCTGGTCAAAGCCATCGTCGAGGCCCATCACGGCCAAGCCCTTGTGGCCAGCCAGCCCGGGGCTGGCTCGGAGTTCACCGTTCGTCTCCCCACCCATCTCGCGACCGCCCGCCTCGGGCCGCCGCGATCCGCCGCGCCTCAAGAATTCGGCAGGGTCCAAGAAAGCCCGAAGATCTAGCCGCTCGCCGCTTCGGACGACCCTTTTTTCCGAACGCGGCCTTGCAGATGCCGGCGCCTTTCTCCATGAACCGTTCAAATTGCCGTCAGGTTGGGTCTCTGCAACGCGGGCGTGCTGC
>CAYHFE010000659.1:0-4207 GCA_964355375.1 uncultured Verrucomicrobiota bacterium | reverse complement strand
ATTCCCTCGGATATCCTGCAAATCGTGCCATCAAATACCGCGCTCACGCTCAGACCAGCATCAGAAATGGCCTTCGACGAATGCGATGAAAGCTGGATTTTGAAATGCTCTCAACTCGTTCCAGACGGTCCGTGGAATCGGAGCGGCAAAGAAGTGCCTGATGTCATTGTTGAATCCCACGTTCCGGGCGAGGCTTGAATTCTTCCCAGCTTCGTAGGTTGCGTTCAGATGCAACACCAGGAAACGCACGATCAATCGTTCGTCTTCAGTGATGGGTTCGCTCTCGAGATCAACGGCTGTTTTTGAAACACGATTCAGCGTCGGATGGAAAAGCATCTTCTCCCAGATTTCACGGTGGCTTTGGGTGATGTCAATCAGCGTCGCCACTTGGCGCGCTTTGAAATTGTCCCGAAAACTCAGCCCCGCGAAAAACAAGCCGCCGATGATCCCAAGGCTTTGCAGCAGCGTAAACCATTCTTGCCCAATCCAATTCGATAACCCCATTTGGCGTCATTATATCGCCCGAACGATCGAGCGACAATACGCGCCCCAATCACAGACTGTTGGGGATATCGGATTTCGCCAGAATCAACGTTCGGCGAGGAATCAAAACGATCCTCTCGTCCTGGCCGCAACTTGCGGAGGGAGGCAACTGATGGATCGACTTCTCTGTAATAATCTCAGTTCGGTCGATGGGTCGTGCCTATTGCCCGACCAGATCCGGATCGCCGACTTCTTTGACTTCACCCTTTTTTACGAGGGGAATTGCAAGCAGAACCTGAGGCACCCACGGAAGCAGGTCCTCGATGTCATTCGACCAAGCTCGAAGAATGATCACGGAGAGCGCGTATTGTTCCACCGCCTGTTGCCACGGGATACTCTTGTCGGTGGTGAGAAGCACGTCCCACTTTCCCTGGATCGCTTTGAACAATTCGCCGTTCTTCAGGCCCGCCAACCCTTCTTTGGGCACGGTGGACCACTCATGTCCGCGCAGGTGGCGTCCGAGCCGGCGGGGCACGCACTCGTCTAGCAACACGCGCATTCTAGTGGATGTGGGCGGGTTCGTGTGACTCGACGAGCCGGCGACCGGCAGCCTGGATGGCCTCCATCGCTTGCTCCCGATTCACCGAGGGAAAATCATCCAAGAATTCACTCAACCCATGGCCCCCTTGCAGGTAATCGAACAGCGACTTCACCGGCACGCGCGTGCCCCGAAAGCACGGCGTCCCGCCCATGCGCTCCGGGTCTGTCCAAACGTAGGATTCACTCACGGCATCATTCTCCATGATTCTCGTCTTTTATTCAACGCCAGCCTTTCGCCGCTTCAAACGTCCGGTTTAGATTTCTCTAGCTTCGGGGCTGGGATTCTGTCAATCCTTCGACCGGATACTGTGACGTTCGAGTATGGAACAGCGTCGGTGGTGACCGATCCGGTCGGGGCTGCGATATTCAGTGGCGACAAGGACCTTGGCCAGACTCCCAAGACTCTAACCGAACTCAAGCCAGGAACCTACCGTTTCCGACTGCAAAAGTCGGGCTATACCCCCACAGTAGTAGGCTTCGAGATCGTGTGAACCAATACGGTCGTGATTTCCACGAATTTGTTGAGTGTCCGCTACGTGGAAGCGATGGCGAGCGCCCGGCGTGCGGCTGAAGCCTCCCCTCCCGATTACTGACGGGCGCTCGGAGACCTCGCCGATGCCCTCCGAGAGAAACCCGATGATCGGGACGCGCTGGCGCTCCAGCCGGCCTACGAAGCGTCACTCCAGGCATTTGAGAAAGCCGCGGAAGAACGAAAGGTCCGTGAGGAACTGGAAGCCCGGGATCGGAAGGTGGCGGACCAATTCCAGAGCGCCACGAGAATGTACACCAACGCCGAGCTATTTGACGCTCACCGGCGAGATTTTCGTTCCGATTTGCCGACGGTCCGCGCGGCGATTCTCCGCGCGATCCGCAAAACATCGATTCGCTGGTCCATGGGCCAAGAACTGCGGGTTGATTCCCAAACCATCATCTTCCACTGCACCCCGTCAGGCATATTGATGCTGGGTCGGCGCTGTTCGATCCTGGCGAGTGAGGTCGCGCCCGGAGAAGTCCAGGTCTATGCGAAGTTTTGGGATTACATCGGCACGAGCGAAGGCAACTCACTCATCGACGCCCTTATTCCCGATAAATTCGTTCCGGTGCACAAGAAGTTCTTCAAGCCGGACCAGGCGACGGCGATTGAGCAGCGGCGCCGGGACATTACCGAGAACTTTTTCGAGAAACTCCAGAGCGAACTGCGCTAACCGTATGGATACGATATTGGGTCAAGTCACCGAGTTCGTAGCGAAGCAGATCACCGAAGCCAAGTCGGAGAAGGTCGGGAGAGCCACGCCGATCTCGTATTGGTGCACCCTCTTCGATGACTGCGTCTATTCGCCCCAAGACTTCTACGCCGCAGTGGAACGGAACCTGTTGCGTCGTGAGGTGCCAGACCTGCTCCGCGATTACATTCTGCTCCATGAGGGAATGGTCTTTTCCAAGCGGCGTCTGTATTACCAAATGCGCCGCGAGCGTATCGTCGCCGAGATTTGCGCCGCTCCGTTTGGGTCCGGTTTCTTCATTTCTTCACGGTTGTTTGACCGCCGGGCGCGGGCATTTATCTGGGATTATCTTTTTGCCCTGTTCATCCTGAACGCCCTGACGATCCCCGTGTGGTGGCGCTTCGGGACCATCCCGTCCGTGATCATCTTCGGGATTCTGTTTACGAGCATTTGGTCGTTCATGCGCCTTGGAACCAGCACTGATTTTGCCTGGCTGGATGACAAGCTCTGTTCCATTCCTTGGTTTGGGCCGATTTACGAGACATGGTTCCACCCGAATACCTACTTCCGACAGGACCAGCACGCCATGTATCGCGAGGCGGTCAACCGGTCGGTGCAGGAGGCGGTGGCTGAGTTGACCGTGCAAAAAGGGTTGAAACCGCTCAGCGACGCTGAATCGCGCCCGGTCCTTCCGGAACTGCGTTGATGTTTGTTTGGGATGGAAAACGCACCCACCACTTCCGAAATCCTGACGCGGCAGTTCTACGGGAACGACGCGGACGAGGGTGGATGGTGTGGCCGCAGCCGGTGGACCTGGAGCCGCCGTTTCGACCCTTTCTCGGGCATTACGTTCCTCGACAGGCGATCCGGGATGACGGCCAGGTTGAGACGAGCATGAGCCGCCTCGCAGATTGGTTCATCGGCCGACGTAAGAAAGATGTCCCGCAGTCGCCACCGGAGCAGATCGAAGAACCCGAGCCGGCACTCATCCAAAGGCGACGTGGCCTGATCGAATTTCAAACCCTGCTCTCGGCTCAACTCGACATCGCGCGGGAAGCGTTTGAACAGTTTCTCCTGAGCTTGTCTCTCTGCCGTGAGCCGATTGCATTCGAGCTTCTGGGTTTGCCCGGACAGATCGGCGCACAGTTCGTCGCCGATCCGCAGGATGGCCGTCTGCTCGCCCAACAACTCCAGGCATTTTTTCCGGAAGCCGTCTTCCAGCCCCAGCAGGGCACCGTCACTGCCGCCTGGAATGACGTGGAATCTGCCGTCGTCGAGTTCGGGCTCGGCAAGGAGTTCATGCTCCGTCTGGCTTCCGGCAAGCTCGACCCCTTCGTAGGAATTGTCGGAGCGCTCACAGGGATTCAAGCCGGCGAACTCGGCCTCTTCCAGGTGCTTTTCCGCCGGACACGTGAGCCGTGGGCCGAGAGCATCATGCGAGCGGTCATGGACAACAACGGAGACGCGTTCTTCGCCAACGCTCACGAACTGCTTGATGAAGCTCGAAAGAAAGTATCCCGTCCGCTCTTCGCGGCTGTGGTGCGAATCGCGACCCAAGCCGAGGATTTTGACCGTGCTTGGGAGATTGCCCGCAACTTGGCCGGAGCCTTCCATGTCTTCGAAAACCCGGCCGGGAATGAACTCATTCCCCTGACGAACGACGACTACCCGTTCTCATTCCATGTTGAAGACCTGCTCTGCCGCCAGTCCCGTCGCTCCGGAATGCTCCTCAACACCGACGAATTGATTGGATTCGTGCATTTGCCGGGTTCGGTAGTCCGATCCCCGAAACTACTTCGGGAAACCAAGAAGTCCAAGGTCGCTCCGGCCACGTTGTTACGTCGGTCGGGCCTCTTGCTTGGCCGAAACACCCATCAAGGGCGAACCGCCGATGTCCGCCT
>CAYHFE010000658.1:1754-4215 GCA_964355375.1 uncultured Verrucomicrobiota bacterium | reverse complement strand
CCCGGCTTCAGCCGGTCGCCACGTGAAAACCGGCTGAAGCCGGGACTACATGCGCGGAACGGACCGTGTCCTGAGTCAAAATGAGAACTGCGGAGCGACAGAAATGGCCGCGCAAAAACATCGTTCCATCGACCTGGGTCTGAATAATCTTGAGGCGGAAGCCTAAGTGCTCCAGAGTTTCCGGCCAGCAATGGATATGCCGCTGTCAGAAAGGCCTGCGCTCGCATCGCCGGCCCCGCCCAGTGACCCCGCTTTTCCCGAAGTCGGAGGTCTGTGCGGGAGCGGCGCGCCCTTTCCGCCCAACGAAGCGGCCCGCTTGGCCGCGCTCCGCGAGTACGAAATCCTCGATACGCCGGCCGAGAAATGTTTCGACGACATCACCTTTCTCGCCTTGGCGATTTGCGACATGCCGATCGCCTTGATCTCGCTGGTCGATGCCGATCGTCAATGGTTCAAATCGAAGGTGGGTCTGGAGGCTGCGCAAACGCCCCGGGAGCTGGCGTTCTGCGCGCACGCCATCCTGCAGGAGGAGCTTCTCGTGGTGGCCGACGCGACGCTCGATCGCCGGTTTGCGTCCAATGCCCTCGTCACCGGAGGTCCGGAGATTCGTTTCTATGCCGGCGCTCCACTCCTGACCGCCGAGCGCTATGTCCTCGGAACCCTTTGCGTCATCGACCGTGTCCCCCGCGAGTTGACGGAAACTCAACGGACGGCGTTGCTCGGCCTGGGACGACAAGTCGTCGCCCAGTTGGAGCTGCGCCGGCAAATCACGCGTCAGAGGCAAGTGGAGCAAGCGCTGAAGGACAGTCTGTTGCTCCAGGAAGCGATCCTCAACGGGGCGAACTACTCGATCATTTCGGCCGACCCGGACGGGATGATCCGGACTTTCAATCACACGGCGGAGCGGTGGCTGGGGTATGCGGCGGTCGAGGTCATCGGGCAGACGCCCGCGATTCTTCATGATCGAGGGGAGGTCGCGGCCCGTGCGGCGGCGCTGACGCGGGAACTGGGTTGCGAAGTTCAGCCTGGCTTTGAGGCCTTCGTCGCAAAGGCCAAACTCGGCCAGGTCGATGAGAATGAGTGGACCTATCTTCGCAAAGACGGCACCCGGTTTCCCGTGCTGCTTTCGGTGACGGCCCTGCGCGACACCACCGGAAATCTGACCGGCTATCTGGGAGTCGCGAGCGATATCACCGAACGGAAACGATACGAGGTCGAGCTCGCCCAGGCGCTCGATGCGGCCTTGGAATCGGCCCGGCTGAAGTCGGAGTTTGTGGCCAACATGAGCCATGAGATCCGGACGCCCATGAACGGAGTGATCGGCATGGCTCATTTGCTTCAGGACACGCCTTTGACCTCCGAACAGAGAGAATGTGTCGAGACGATCACGAAGAGCGGAGAGCTCTTGATGAGCATCATCACCGACATTTTGGATTTCTCCAAGATCGAGGCGGGAAAACTGGCGTTCGATCACCTCGAATTCGACCTGCGCGAGGCGACGGAAGGGATCTTGAAGATCTTGGCCGGCGATGCCCAGCGCAAGGGATTGGGGATGACTCTGCTCTTTGGACAGGATGTGCCGCCGGCGCTGCAGGGTGACCCGGGGCGGCTTCGCCAAGTGCTGATCAATCTGGTGGGGAACGCCATCAAATTCACGGAGCACGGTGAAGTTGTCATTCGGGTGACCGCCGAACGAGAGACGGAAACCCAGGCCATCATCCGCTTTGAAATCCGCGACACGGGGATCGGGCTCCCGCCGGACGCGCCGCAATGGCTCTTTCGGCCGTTTTCACAGGCGGATGGATCGACCACCCGGCGGTACGGTGGGACGGGCTTGGGACTGGCGATCTCGAAACAATTGGTGACCCTGATGAAGGGACAGATCGGGGTGAACAGCGAAGACGGCGCGGGATCCACTTTCTGGTTCACCGCTTGTTTTGAGAAGCAACGGCCGAGCCCGGCGGCGGCGCCCGCGGCGCCGATCCGATCCGTCTTGGCTGATCCGGGCGCTCTGGAGGAGAAGAAGCTCAAGATCCTCCTGGCCGAAGACAACACCGTGAATCAGAAGGTCACGCTCGGCCAATTGCAGCGTCTGGGTCAAACGGCGGATGTGGCGGCCAATGGTCTGGAGGCGCTCGAAGCCATGGAGCGGATCGCCTACGACATTATTTTGATGGATTGTCAGATGCCGGAGATGGACGGCTTCGAGGCCGCCCGCGAAATTCGGCAGCGGGAGAACACCGACTGGCGGACCGAGCCGGATCGAGCGCCGGTCCACATCATTGCTTTGACGGCCAACGCCATGGAAGGCGACCGGGAACGATGCTTGGCGGCCGGGATGAATGATTACATTTCGAAGCCGGTTCGCATCCCGGATTTGAAAGCGGCTTTCGCTCGCCGCTCGTCGCCCGGGCTTCCAGAGGCCAAGGAAGGCGTCGCGAATCAGGAGAAGCGGCCAGGT
>CAYHFE010000658.1:0-1654 GCA_964355375.1 uncultured Verrucomicrobiota bacterium | reverse complement strand
GTCCCTGACCGAGGATCCACCGGTCGATATGGAGAGCCTGGACGAGATCAGCGGCGGCAGTGCGCAAGTTCTCCAAGAAGTGATCGATCTTTATTTTACCCAAGCCGACGACCTGATCGAGAGGATCGGCCTGGCCGTGCGGGAGAACGTGGCAGCCGACCTGAAGCAGTTCGCCCATAAACTGTGCGGAGCCAGCGCGACCTGCGGCATGCAGGCCCTGGTTCCAATCCTGAAGAGGCTGGAGAAGATGGGCACAGAAAACCAATGGACCGGGTCGGACTCCGCGTTCCGGGACGCCCGGAGGCAGTTGGAGCGGATTCGAGCCTTTCTGAAGAACGCGGCCACCGCGTCCGGTGAGAAAATTCCCGGAGAATAAGAACTATGGACACCAAGCAAAGAATCCTTCTGGTCGATGACGATCCGGTCATCGAGCGCGTTTACACCGAACTGTTTCATCAGGCCGACTTGGAGGTGGACGTGGCCGCGACGGCGGAAGCGGCGATGGCGATGCTGAAGGAGAATCCGCCGGACGCCGTGTTGCTGGACTTGTTTCTGCCCAAAGTCAATGGCGTCGAAGTGTTGAAATTGATCCGCTCTCAACGAATTACCAAGGATCTTCCGGTCATAGCCTTCTCCACCTCCTCGACCAGTCGGCACGTCGAGGCGGCCTGGCGGGAGGGCGTCACCAAGTTCTTCGCCAAAGACCTGTTCAAGCCCGCCCAAATTGTCGCCGAGATTGTGAAGATTCTGGCCGACGCCAAGGCGGCCCCGAAAAAGAACGAGCTGGATGAGTTGGAGATCGTGGGAGAATCGGAGCGGAAAAAAGCGTTCGAGAGTTTCCCCGCCTTGAAAGCGGAATTGCGCGACCGCTGGGTCGCCTTGGGCAACTCCGAAAAAGAGGGCCGCGGACTGAAGATCGAAGAAGTTTTCAATGTCACCCAAAAGCTCGTCGCCCAGGCCGCCACGGCCGAGGTGGGCATGATGCTCCAGACCTTTCGACCGCTCGATGCCTTCTTCAAAGAACTCAAATCCTCTCCCGCGAGCATGGGGCTCTCAGCCATGCGCACCTCGGTGCAGGCGGTCGATTTTGCCGAGGTCCTGTGCGATTACGCGGTGCAGGTCGCCCGAGAACCGCTCGTCCCCGGCTTGATCCTCCTGGCCAGCGACCGCGTTTCGTCGTCCGATTTGTCGCAAGCCATGAAGCGCACCAACCTGACGATCGTCGGCAGCAACGACGTCAATCTGGCTTTGAAACTTTGCGAAGAAAATCGGTTCCAACTGATCTTCTGGGACTCGGATCTGCCCGGACCGAGCCGAACGGATGTGTTGAAGCGGATTCGCGAGGAATCAAAGTGCCGAACTGCGCCGGTGGTTTGTTTCGTCAAATCGGACGCGTTCGAAGGACTGGCCCGCGAGGCGGCCTCCGGCGGCTTCGACCTGGTCGCGCGCCCCATCTCTCCGTTCGAACTGGCCATTAAAGCCACCACCTATATCGTCCGGGAGGGACTGAACGCTCTCTCGGTTCACACCTGATCGGGGTCCCCCATCTCAAGGCGCAGTCGATAGCGAAGACCTGGGCTTCGTGTTTGAGGGAAGGGATCCCTTTCCATGAACCGTTTGTCAACCGGGCGCATCGATGTTCGAGAGGAGGGCC
>CAYHFE010000657.1:0-4226 GCA_964355375.1 uncultured Verrucomicrobiota bacterium | reverse complement strand
CGGCCAAAGCGCCGGAGGGCCGGCGCACTCCAAGACGCTGGCGCGACGCCGTCCAGTCCATTCGGTTGATGGTCCCAAGGCATGCGCCAAGCGAAAGGCGGCTCTCCCTGAACCTGGGTGGGGCGAGACTCCGTCGAGCCCTGACTTTTCTTACGGCACCGATTTCTGAGCTCGACAGAGTCTCGCTCCATCGTTGCTTTTCGAATTCCGGCCGGAGGTCGGCAAATGAGAGTTGCCAGAGTCGCGGATGGTGTCTTACAATTCGGAGGTTATGAAGATTCTCGCCTCGCGTTGTTTTGGAGTTTTGTTCGCCGTCCTTTTGGCTGCCTTCGCTTCCGGATGCGGCGGAGATGGCGGTAAAGAGAAAATCAACGTTCAGAGCCAGATCCAGAACCTGACCAGCCAGGATAACGACGCTCGAGTCAATGCGTTGGTCGAGCTCGCCAAGGCCGGACCTGACGCCACGGCCGCGGTCAAGCCGTTGATTCCCTTGCTCAAGGACCCGGACGGCCTCGTGCGACGGCTCGCCGCCTATGCGTTGGGGCAGATTGGACCTACGGCCAAGGAGGCGGTGGCAACCCTGCAGACCTTGCTCACTGACCCCGACCGCAACGTCGTCACCGCCGCTTTGAATGCAATTCGTGCGATTGATCCGAAAGCTGCCGGTGTGCAGTCTCCGCCCAACGTGACCAATTGAGATCCGCAGGGCCGGGCCAATCGCCCGGGAGAGTGGGTTGACCGGTGCCCCGGCGGCCGGGCAACCGGCGATTCGAGAGCGGCTTGGTTCTTACCGAAATCCTGGCGGAATGGCGCCTCCCATCCGGCCCATCATCTTCTGCAGCTTGCCCATTTTCTTCATCATCTGTTGCATCTGACCGAACCGGTTCAGCATGTTGTTGAGCTCGGTTACCGTAACTCCGCTTCCTTTGGCGATCCGTATTCGACGCTTGGCGTTGAGGATTTGCGGATGACGCCGCTCTTGGAAGGTCATGGCACAAATCATTCCCTCCATGCGCCGGAAATCCTTTTCGCTCTTGCTCAGGTCGGTGTTCTTGATGGCCTCGGCTCCTCCCGGCAGCATCCCGACGATGCTTTCCAACGACCCCATCTTCTTCATTTGCCGCAGTTGGTCCAAGAAGTCTTCCAGCGTGAATTGGCCTTTCCGCATCTTCTCCTCGATGCGCTTGGCTTCATCCATGTCCACGGTCTCGGCGGCCCGTTCCACCAGGCTGACAACATCACCCATGCCCAAGATGCGTGAGGCCATCCGTTCCGGGTGAAACGGCTCGAAGTCCTCGGTTTTCTCCCCCACCCCGACGAATTTGATGGGCTTGCCCGTGACTGATTTGAAGCTGAGAGCGGCTCCACCGCGGGCATCGCCATCCAAGCGGGTGAGAATTGCTCCGGTAATGTGCAGCGCCTGATCAAAGTGAGTGGCCACGTTGACCGCCTCCTGGCCGGTCGCGGCGTCCAAGACCAGCAAGATCTCCTGGGGTTTGATCAAATCACGCAACCGCACCAATTCCTGAACCAACGGCTCGTCGATCTGGAGCCGGCCGGCGGTGTCGAAGATCAGGACGTTGCGCTGGTTGGTTCGAGCGAAATCCAGAGCCTCGCGAGCGATCTTCAAAACATCGGTTTCGCCCATGCGGACAAACGCGGGAAGCTCGAGCTGGCGCGCCAGAGTCTGGAGCTGTTCCATGGCCGCTGGACGATAGACGTCGCAGGCGACGAGCAGAGGTGCGCGACCTTGTTTGTGCAGGAGTCGGGCGAGTTTCCCCGAGGAGGTGGTCTTCCCCGAGCCATGCAATCCCACCATCAGGAGGCAATTGGGATTGCCGCCCAACTCGAGACCGGCATTGGCCGAGCCCAGCAAGGTCACGAGTTCATCATGGATGATCTTGATGATCTGCTGCCCGGGCTGGACGCTCTGGATGACCTTCTGCCCGATGGCTTGCAGCCGGACCGTCTCGATGAAATCGCGCGCCACCTTGAAATTGACATCGGCGTCCAGCAAGGCCAGCCGGACTTCGCGCAACGAGTCGCTCACGTTGGAATCGGAGATCTTGCCCAGGCCCCGCAGATTCCTAAAAACATTCTGGAGCTTGGTGCTTAATGAATCAAACATAAGGCTGAAGCGTAGGACAGGCGGGGTTGATTGACAAGGTGCGGGGCGCAAGAACAGCAATTCTCATAAATGTCCGCGCTCCCATGACCAAGGTTGGGTGGTCGAAGAGGAATGTGAGTGGCGCGCCTCGAGAGCGATCGGCGCGGCGACCCTCGAGCGCCGCTGGCGTGAGAAGTTGTCATTCCTCCACTGGAACGACCAGTTTGCCCATGATGTATTCTTTCCGTTCCGGCGTGTTTTTGCCCATGTAAAAGCCGAGAATGTTCGCCACGTCCGATTTGGGCGCGTGCTCCACTTGGCTGAGCCGCATATTCTCGCCGATGAACTGTTTGAATTCGCTCGGGGAAATCTCTCCCAATCCCTTGAAGCGGGTGATTTCGGCCTGCTTGCCCAGATCATCGGCCGCGGCGTTGCGTTCGGCCTCGCTATAGCAATAGACCGTCTTCGCCCTGTTCCGGACGCGAAAGAGCGGCGTCTCGAGAACGAAAAGGTGACCGTCATGCACGAGCTGCTCGAAAAATCGAAAAAAGTAAGTGATGAGCAAATTGCGGATGTGCAGGCCGTCCACATCCGCGTCCGTCGCCAAGATCACCTTGGCGTAGCGCAAACCCTCCAGGTTATCCTCGATGTCCAGGCTCCGCATCAGGTTGTACATCTCGTCGTTCTTGTAAACGATGTCGCGCTTCAGGTCCCAAACGTTGAGCGGCTTGCCTTTCAGGACAAAAATCGCCTGGGTATTGACGTCGCGGCAACTGACGATGGAACCTGCGGCAGACTGTCCCTCGGTCAAAAAAACCATCGAACCTTGGCCTTTGCCCTTGGCTTTGTCGTAATGAATCTTGCAGTCCTTGAGCTGGGGAATGCGGATCATGATGGCTTTGGCGCGGTCGCGGGCTAGCTTCTTGACCTCTTGCAGTTCTTTGCGGAGCTGCTTGGTGTCTTCCACCTTGGCCATGATCTTCTCTGCAATCCCCTGGTTGCGGTTGAAAAAGTGCAGCAATTCCTCTCGCACTTGATTCACCAAATCCGTGCGGATTTCCGTGTTGCCGAGCTTGTTCTTGGTCTGGGATTCGAAGACCGGATCCTTGAGGCGGATGGCCACCGCGCCCACCATGCATTCCCGGACATCGTCGCCGTCGTACCCGCCCTTGGAGTACTCATTGACGGCCTTGAGCAGGCCTTCTCGAAAGGCGCTCAAATGGGTGCCGCCATCGCCGGTGTACTGGCCGTTGACGAAGGAATAGAAGGTTTCACCATACCGGCTGTTGCTGTGGGTGAAACAGAATTCCAGCATCTTGCTGCTGTAATGCAGCGGGGGATAAATCGGCTCGCTGTGGTCGGACTCCAAATCCTCCATGACCAGATCGAGCAGGCCGTGCCGCGATTGGAAGGTCTGGCCCGCGTAGTTGAGCTTCAGCCCCGCATTCAGGTAACTGTAATGCCGCAGGCGGCGCTCGACCAATTCGGGACGAAATTCAATCTTCGGAAAAATCGTCGGATCGGGCGCAAACCGGATCAACGTCCCGTCCGGTTCCTTGGGATCCTGACCGCTTTTCTCCTGGCGGATCTTGCCTTGTTTGAAGGTCGCCTCGACGTAGTCCCCGCCCCGATAGCTCCGAACCAGGAAATCCTTGGAGAGCGCATTGACCGCTTTGGTTCCCACTCCATTCAGCCCGACGCTGAACTGGAAAACGTCATCGTTGTATTTGGCCCCGGTGTTGATCTTGGAGACGCAGTCCACGACTTTGCCGAGAGGAATGCCGCGGCCGAAATCGCGGATCTGGACCACCGGACCGTCGATGCTAATATGCACCTCCCGCCCGTGCCCCATGATGAATTCGTCGATCGCATTGTCGATAACTTCCTTGAGCAGAATGTAGATGCCGTCATCATAATGCGAACCGTCGCCGAGCCGCCCGATGTACATCCCGGTGCGCAAGCGAATGTGCTCAAGCGAGGATAACGTCTTGATTTTGCTCTCGTCGTAAACGTGTTTTTTTGCTTCGGCCATAATCTGCCGCGGATGAATATTCCGATTGCGACAACCAAGGCAACAGAAAAGGGACGAAGCCTGCGGTTTGCCGCAATCCAGCAGTTC
>CAYHFE010000656.1:0-4240 GCA_964355375.1 uncultured Verrucomicrobiota bacterium | reverse complement strand
GTTAGTCTGCGGAACGAAATGGGGAGCACACGCGCCCTCGCGTGTTTCGACCGGCGCCTCGCCGGTCGGAATGTTGTTGAAAATCATTCAAATGGTGACTGCTCCGTGCGAATGAGTGTGGTTGGCGAGGGCGCCAACCACGGCACGCGAGGGCGCGTGCGCTCCCCGTCGCCACTGAATAGAAGCGGCTTACAGAAGGCTCTCCGATTCTCTGCGGTTAAATCCTTCTTTGTGTTTTTGGCGTTCTTTGCGGTTGTTCTCCTCACGTCCTCAACCGCCTTTGCTCAGTGGCAGACCCAGACCATCACGGTCAAGCCGGGCTGGAACGCCGTGTACCTGCACGTGGACGCCTCGCACGTCACGCTCGATGCCAGCGTCGGCGCGGTCGGGTCCAATCCCATAACGGAGGTCTGGCTCTGGAACCCCACCATGGCACCGGACCGTTTCATCAACAATCCCCAGCAGCCGGTCAGTGGCAACGACTGGACCAGTTGGAACCGGGCCAACTCCCCAGCCAGCACCCTCGTCCGGCTCATCGGCAACTCGGCTTACTTGGTGAAAAACGGTGGCACAGTCGATTACACGTGGTCGATCCAAGGCAAGCCGGTCCCGCCACGCTACGAATGGACGAGCAAAGGGGTCAATCTCATCGGCTTCGCGACCCCGGCCAGTAGTCCGCCGTTTTTCTCCACGTTCCTGGGTCCGGCGCAGCGCCTGGCCAGCGGCGGTGAATTCTTCCGCTACGACGACGGCAACAACGATCTGACGCCGAGCCTTTTCAACGCCCTCTTCAACACGGTGCGCGTCACGCGTGGACAAGCCTATTGGATACGGAATGCGAACGAGTTCAACCGCTACTTCGGCGCGTTTGAAATCGCGCTGCAAAACTCCTCCGGCATTCACTTCGGCGCTGCCGGTTCGCAATACTCGTTGCGCGTGCGAAACACGACCCCGGGCAACATCACGCTGACGCTGGCCTTGCTCCCGTCGGAAGCCGCGCCTTCCGGCCAGACGGCGGTTGCGGGCCTGCCGCCTCTCTTGCGGCGCGGGGACTTGAGCGTAACTGACCTCACCTACAGCTTCACCACCTTTTCCCCCACCGCCCAAACCGTGACGCTCAAGCCCAAAGGCCAGGTGGGATCGGAAGCGGAAATCATTCTGGGCGTCAATCGCGTGGCCATGACCGGCAACCCAGGCGATCTCTACGCCGGGATTCTGCGCCTGACCGATTCCCTGGGCTACACGCAGATTGATCTACCCGTGTCCGCCAGCCCGGCTTCCTCCTCCGGATTATGGGTCGGGAACGCCTTAGTCAGCCAAGTGAGGCATTACCTGAAGAATTTCCAGCGCGACGCTAAACAACAGCCCGTGCTCGCCCAGATTCAACAATCCATCGCCGGCTCAGACACCTCCGGCCTGCTTCTGGAAATGCGGCTCGATGAAGGCAGCGGCACCATCGCGAAAAATTCCGCCCCCCCCGCCCCATTCTTGCCCAGGGCAACGCGGCTCGACTTGACTCCTGTTTCGAATCCGGTCAGCCCTTTGAATGCGTTCGGCCAATTGCCGGCTGGAGATTATTTTATTGCCGGCTCCGGTTTCACGATCGAATCGTGGGTTTTCGTGCGGAGTTATCGAAACGGTGCGCGGCTGTTCGACTTTGGGAATGCGAATGGGCAAAACAGCGTGTCCTTGGTGTTGTCGGCGGGAGCACCTGGCCCAGCTCTTTTCCTTTCTGACGGAGGTGCCTTGCAGACTGCGGCACCACTACCTCTTAACCAATGGCTCCATTTGGCTGTGGTTTTCTCCGTGACCGGTCCCGATGCGATTTACATCAACGGTGTGGCGTCGCAACCGTCAAATATCCCCCCACCCACTATCGTGCCGCGGGCGAACGTCTTCGTCGGCCGGAGCAGCGTCCTCGGGGAACCCTACCCAGATGTGCAGATCGACGATTTTCGCATTTGGTCGGTGGCCCGCACCCCGCAGCAACTGGCCGAGGGCATGGCGAGCATCTATCCCGCCGGCACATCGGGCTTGCTGGCGCAGTATCACTTTGGCGACGAAGCAACCGTCGGCAATCCGACAACCGCGGCCGATACCAGCGGTAATGGTCGAGCGATGTCGCTCAACAATGCGACGATTAAGCGCGACTCGCCGACGCCGGTTCTTGGCTCGCTGAACAACGGGCCCGCGTGGCTGCCAGGAAAGAGTGGACCGCCGACCTCCTCCGAACGCCCGACCCTCACGTTCAATTCCGCAACTCAACAGTTTGTTGAGCTGAATGATGGACCCGTGCTGGGGAACCCGTTCACGCAAGAGGCCTGGATCTATTCCACCGCTCAGGACACAGCCTTGCACGGATTCCTGGGCTATCAGGATGCCAGCGGAAATCGAGCGCCTTCGCTGTCCGTCTTTGAAACCAACATCATCCGCTTTGCCTACACGGATGTGGCGGGTACGCAGCTCAGTGCTTCCACAGCCCGTCTCTCGCTGATCTTGTCCAATTGGAATCACGTCGCCACAACCTACGACGGGACAACACTCAAGATCTATGTCAACGGACTCGTGCAGCTCAACGAAGACGTCACTTTTGCCGGCAAACCTCCCAAAGCGCTTCCGGTCAAGTGGGTGGGCCGAGCCCAAGACTCCTATTTCCAGGGCCGCATCGCCGGAGTCCGACTCTGGAACGTGGTCCGGTCGCAGGAGCAAATCCAGCAGTCCATGAACCGACCGGCGCTCACGCCGACCCTGGGTCAATACATTGTCACCAGCACCAACTCGAGTTTGGGGAGTGTTGCCCGACCCTTTAACCTGCGGTTGATCGTCCACAAGAGCACTACCGAGACGCGGCTCCTTCAGCGCGCCTATTACGGTCTTGACCAAGCCACGAACACGGTGGTGGCCACGCGCGAGAGCTTGCTGCATCCCGCGTTGCTCAGCAGCGCACGCCGCATTAGCGCCGTGCACCTGCCGTTTTCGGACGCCAACGCCGGATGGGCGTTCACGGGTCAATTCGCGCAGGGCCAAGCGCTCAGCGCCCAGGTCAATCTGGCCTTCGGCGACTACGCGTCGAACCCGTTCCTCCACGGTTTTCATCCCGATCACGACAACCTGAATGCGACCTTCGACGCCACCGAGCCCCGCGGCGTGGAATCCTACGATAGCGAACGCAAGTTGACCCTGACGTTCACCCCCCCGGGGAATGACTTCTCCAGTCTCGTCTCTGGTGGCAACCAGATGACCGGGCAGTATTCCGAGGAAATCACCCTCAAAGGCCGCGGCAATGAGAGCCGACGGATCGACACCGCCGGATTCTTCGTCCTCAAACGCATCAGTGACATTGGAACCTTAACCACCCAATGAAGAGTTTTTCATCTGCGATTTGCGATTTGCGATGTGGGGAGAATCCCAACGGGATTCCGGCCCAAAGCCCAGGGTTGCGAGGCACGAGCTACCCTGGGAAATCGTGGTCCGAGCGGCATCAACCCCAAACGGGGTTGCGGCCTGTGCGCGACCATCAAAGCTGCAACCCCGTTGGGGTTGATGCCCGATCCAATCCCTTCCCCAGGGTAGCTCGCGCCTCGCAACCCTGGGCTGAAGGCTGCAATCCCGTTGGGATTGATCAACGCCGCGCTCCGCTCCATCCGTGCCCATCCAGGCCGGCTGAAGCCGGGACTACATACCCAGAACGCAAATCAAAACTTTAATTAACATCCCTATGAAAACCCCAAACGCACTCCAATCCCGATGCCTGGCCGCGCTCGCGCTCACCACACTCCTCACACTCCTCACGGTCACCCCCGCCCACGCGGCGAATGCCAGTCCGCCGGGCAAAATGACCTTCCAGGGCTTCCTCACCGACGCCGCCAATCCGCCCGTGCCGCTCGGCAATACGACACCGGCGAATACCACGGTCATCTTTAAGATTTACAAATCCCCCACCGGCGCGACCGCGGCGGATGTTCTCTGGGCCGAGTCCCAGGTGGTCACCGTCGATAAAGGCCACTTCAGCGTGCTGCTTGGCGAGGGAAGCGCGGTGACCGGATTCACCGACAAACACCCCACCGACCTATCCGGCATCTTCATCGGTGCCGACGCGTCCGACCGCTGGATTGGCCTCACGGTGGATGGGGCTGAAATCACGCCGCGCATTCAGTTTTTTGCGGCACCCTACGCGCAACCGGCGAAGGCGGCGACCTCGCTGGTCATAACCAGAAAGGCACAAATCCTGGGCCCTTTG
>CAYHFE010000655.1:0-4242 GCA_964355375.1 uncultured Verrucomicrobiota bacterium | reverse complement strand
ATTCCAGCACCAACGTCGTCCTTAAAGTCAGCGACGCCGATAGCCCCATCACCAACGTGACGGTGACGGTCATTTCGTCAAACACGAATCTGGTCGCCCACCCGATTTCCATCACGGGCACAGGCACCAATCGGACCATGGCTCTGAAGCCGCGGACCAACGCCGTTGGCAGCGCCACGATCACACTCCTCGCCACCGACAGCGGAAACTCCGTGTCAACTAGCTCGTTTACTTTGACCGTGAAACCGGTAAACGATCCGCCGACCTTCACTCTTTCCACGAACCGCCTCATCTTGGCGCCAAACGCACCGGCCCAAGTGATCACCGGGTTCGCGACGAATCTTTCGACTGGTCCGGCTGATGAATCCGGTCAAAAATTACTGCCCTTTGTGGTGACCACCATTCCAGGCTTCTTCTCCACAGGGCCGTCCATCGCCACGAACGGCACATTGAGCTTCAAATTGTCCGGCACGCTGGTCGGCAGCGCCGTCGTCACGGTCGTGGCGCAGGACAACGGTGGAACCAGTTCGGGTGGCGTGGATAAATCGGTGTCGCAAACTTTCCGCGTTGACGTTGGCTTGCCGGCCATCACCACCCAACCTCAAGACTTGCTGGTCGCGCCGGGCTACAGCGCGACCTTGGCCGTCGGAGTCATCTTGGGTAGCCCCCCGCCGACCACCTTTCAGTTGCGCAAGGATGGCTCCAACGTCAGCGCTTCCATCTCACAGACCTCGATCTCCAATCTCACCGTTACGATCCCCAATGTTCAGACCAACCAAGCGGGCATCTACACGTTGGTCCTGAGCAATTCCCTGGGCAGCGTGACCAGTTCGAATGCCACGCTGACCGTGATCCCAGCCTACACCGTCTCAACCTTGGCGGGCTCCACGGTTGGATTCTCCGGCGGCACGGGAGCCGCGGCGAAGTTCAGCAACCCAGCCGGCGTGGCTGCGGACAGGGGTGGCAATGTTTATGTCGCGGATACCGCTAATCACATGATTCGGAAGATCACACCCAGCGGAACCGTCAGCACGCTGGCGGGAGCACCGGGTCAAACCGGATTTGTGAACGGGACCGGGAACTCCGCCCGATTCACGGGCCCGAATGATCTGGCCGTGGACAGCGGCGGCAACGTCTATGTCGCGGACACGCAGAACTCTTTGATTCGGAAGATCACGCCGGGCGGAACGGTCAGCACGCTCGCCGGCGCGCCAAGTCAGGTTGGATTTGCCAACGGTCCAGGAAGCGCCGCGCGGTTTAGCGCCCCTTGGAGCGTGACGGTGGACAACAATGGCAACGTCTATGTCGCCGATCGGGGGAACCATGTGATTCGCAAGATCACCGCCGCTGGAATCGTCAGCACCCTGGCTGGAACGCGGGGTCAAAGCGGATTCGTCGATGGTCCGGGAGCTGCCGCCCGGTTCAACGGGGTTCTGAGCGTGACGGTGGACAGCAATGGCAATGTCTATGTCGCGGATCAGGGGAACGCCGCGATTCGCAAGATCACGCCTAGTGGCATCGTCAGCACGCTGGCGGGGAGCCCGACTCAGCGCGTCATCATCGACGGCCCGCTCAACGTCGCCCGGTTTGTTGCCCCGAACAGTGTGGCGGTGGATAGCGGTGGCAACGTCTATGTTGCGGATCAGGGAATCTCGGTGGTTCGAAAGATAACATCCAGCGGCATGGTCGTCGCGGTGGCTGGGAACTCGCAAGGGTCCCCAGGTTCAACCGATGGCACGGGCAGTCTGGCGCGGTTCACCCTCCCGCAAGACGTGGCGGTGGACAGCGGCGGCAACGTGTATGTCGCGGATACCGGAAACCATAGAATCCGCAAAGCGACGCCAAGTACATCTGGATCTCCGAATATGCCGGCGGAGACGCTGATGGCGGCGGCGCGCTCTTCGGATCCGGTTTCGCCGATGGCCGCGACTGCGCCTCTTCATTCCGGTGGCACGACGACGGCGTTTGGCCAAATGCGGCTGGCGCGGCAGGCCAACACGTTCCATCTCTCCATGCCTACGCTGATCGGCCAGACCTACCGGCTGGAGTTCAAAGATTCGCTCACTCAGCACGACTGGAAACCGATCGCGTCCCTCCCCGGTGATGGCACCGAGCGCGAGCTGGTGGACCCGGCGGCATCCAGTTCCAGTCGGTTCTATCGTGTGCGGGTGGAAACTCAGCAATAGGATTGAATCATCGTAGGGGCGATCCGCCCGACCTCGGCAGCTTGGTCGCCCACCGCAAGCGTGGCCTGTTCCACCCAGAACTGAGTTTTCCTCGAGGTCGTGAGACTCCAACTTGTTCAACCTGATTCCGGCGGTTGGAATCAATGGGAAATGCAAATCGTAAACGGTCATAAACGGTCAGTAAACGCAAACGGGTTCTTATGATCAACTAGTCAAGGATTGACCCTGATCTTCTTCTCCATTTCCAGCACCAGCCAACACTCGTTGGCCCTGGCGGAGGCGTACCTCAAGGACACCCTGCCCAGGCTCGAACAATGGTCCATCAATCGGGTCGCTGAACTGACTCCGACCGCCTGGAAGGCTTCGCAGAAATCCTGAGATCACCCGCAGCAGCTTACCACTGTCCGATCACCCCGACACTACGGCTTTGCCGGTGGTCGCTGACTGGAGGGATCGACGACGTTCCCGAAAACGGAGAGGAAACCAGCAGTCGCCGCGGAACGACATCGTTGCCTCAGCGGAATCGGAGTCCAAATAGCTCCCGCTTTGCCGCGGGTCTCCAGCCCGTCTCCGAACTGAAGCGTGCCGGAACGGAGTGGAGCGTCCCGAGAAGTCGGCGAAGCGGGTCGCGGAGCGGAGTGAAGGGCGGATTCAGGTTTGGAATCAAGCGTCGGGCGGCGGGGGCAGTCTGCGACTTTGAAAGCCTAGGCCCAGCCGCTGGCGCGCGTCGCCGGAGCTTCAAAGGGCGGTCAATCGATGGATTCCTGTGAGGGTGAAGAACGGGGAATCTGGATGACATTCTCTGCGGGCCGCTGAGAACTGAATGAAACCCGCTTCGCCATCCCGGTGGAATGCTGGTCCCGTAGGTGGCCGTAAACCTTCATGGCCAAGGCACCGCCGTCCTTGTGCCCGAGCCATCGGCTGACGGTCGGAATGTCCACGCCCGACTCGATGCACCTGGTCGCGAAGAGGTGGCGGAGATCGTGGTGGGTGATTCGCTTCATGCCGACGACCCGTGCGGCCCTGTCCATCGCCTTCTGGCACTCACGAATCTTCATTACTGGTTCGGTGCCTGCCTGCTCTGAGCGTTCGGACAGCAATCGCTCGAGGAGTTGGCGCATGTCCCCAATCATTGGCACGTAGCGCGCCTCGCCGTTTTTGGTTACACGGACGTTGATTTGACCCTTGTCGAAATCGACGTCCTCCCAGGTGATGTTCGCGGCTTCCGTCTTTCTGAATCCGCCGAACGCCATGAATCGAACCAAGTCCGCGCATTCCTGGCTGCACCATGCGCCGGCGTCCTGAATGGCGGTGACGAATTCGTCGAACTGCCGCGGTGACGGCAACGTAAGCTTGCGCAGAACCACACGTTTCTTGGTCAGGAACCGCGCTGGGTTCTGGGCCCGAGCACCCTTTTCCACGGCCACCTCCAGAATCATCCGCAGGGTGCCAATCGTGTTGTTGAAGACGGAAGGCGAGTAATCCGCGAACCGCTTGGCCCAGTCCAGGCAATCCTCTTTGCCGACCTTGCCCACGGGCATGGATTCCAGCGCCGGCCAGGACTTGAGCAGGGCCTCAATGCACTTCCGGCGATAGACCTTGGCACCCTCCTTGATGTCCTGTTGCCCGTCCAGACGCTCACGCAAGATCGTCACGCAGTTTCCGACCGTCATCTTCCCAGTCATCACGGCGTCGCCCATGTCCTCCTGTTTGCCGGAAATGAAGTCGCGAAGCCGCAGCTTAGCGACGCTCATGACGGTGGTGTGAAGCGACTGTCGAAATAGCTTGCCCCGGACCCGAACGCGGGCGAAATAGATGCCCGATGCTTTGTATCGAATCAGGTTGGCGACGGGTGTCTTCACCCACTCGGATTGGCTCTCGGTTTTATCCGACGTTTGCTCTGTTTCACTCTCGTTCATCGAAACAGTATCAGATTTCAGTATCAGAAAGTCAATCAGTCAGTCGGAAACTATACGTAAGTCATTGCAGTCGTTAGTGATGGGCCCATAGCTCAGCGGTTAGAGCAGGCGACTCATAATCGCTTGGTCGGGGGTTC
>CAYHFE010000654.1:0-4259 GCA_964355375.1 uncultured Verrucomicrobiota bacterium | reverse complement strand
GCCTCGGCAGTAAATATTCGGCGGACTCGCGGCGGGGTGCCCTCGAATGCGCCACCAAGCCACAGCGCCACCCATCGGTCGTGGGAACGCCGGAAATCCTGCTTGAGAACGCTGATCCTCGGCATAAGTATTGCTTGATTCGCACTCACTGAGCGTGTGCGAAAGCCGTAACGTGATAAATGTATGTGTCGTCTCCAAAGTATTGGCGTGGTCTTGACCGTTTTCAGCGTTTGGGTCCCAAACTCATTCGCCGCCGAAGAACCCGCGCCGCCCAGGGTTCTTGATTTTGCGATCACGAACTCGCAACGGAGGGTTCGGTTCACTCCCTATCCCGCCGCGCAGGAGTTCCAAATTCTCCAGGCGCCCGCCGTCCAAGCTCCGTTCACGGAGGACACGTCCGGGAAATTCTCGGGCTACCAATGGCTCGCCCCGGCGACTTCGGCGAGTCCCGCCGGTTTCTACCGGATGCGCGTGACTCCCCTCAGTGACCGTTTGCTCTGGACCGCCACGGTCCTCCAGCGCCTGGCTTACGGGCCGACCCCCGACGACCTCGAGCGCCTCGAGACCATCGGGCCGCAAGCTTACCTCGAGGAACAGATCGCTCCCGAAAACATCAGCGAATCCCTCGACCTCGACCAAGCCGCGCCGGCCGGAGACTGGCAATACATCGTCGCCAGCGGAACTGGCTCCACCTCGACGCTCTACGTCTATTTGAACCTCCCCGGCGAAGGCTATATCGATGACCTCAAACTGGTCGCCGGCAGCGTCCCGGAAGCCGGAACAAATTTGCTGCGAAACGGCGACTTCGAAGGGCCTCTGAGCACGAACGATTGGACGATTTCGACGAATCTCACCGCCTCGGCCCTCGCCACCGCAGTCAAGCACTTGGGCAACTCCAGTCTCCGGCTCGTGGCCAGCAGTGCCGGAAGCACGAAAGAATCCGCGATTTGGCAGGAGGTCAAACCGGCCTTGTCCAGCACCAAGACCTACACGCTGAGCTACTGGTATTTGCCCGCCGGGACCAAGGTGACCTCCCCCACGGTCCGGCTCTCGGGGAGCGGCGTGGTCGGCCAACTGAGCCTGGCCACCCGGCTCGCCACCGGCACAGCCAGCATCGCGGATCTGCAATCGTGGTTCGTCATGCATGCCGTGCAGTCCCGACGCCAACTGCTCGAGGTGCTCACCCAGTTCGTCGATAATCACTTCACCACTCTTTACACCAAGAGCCGCGATTACATCGACGGGCTCGTGAAGTCGGAGACCGCCGCGGTCGTCGCCACCGAGTTTGAATACCGCGAGCTGAAGAAATGGCGCGCCGTCGTCCTGAACCCCAACGGCACGTTTTACGATCTCCTCAAGATCAGCGCCGAAAGCCCCGCCATGGTCATATATCTGGACACCGTGACCAGCAGCAAAGGGGCGGCCAACGAGAATTACTCCCGCGAGCTGATGGAGCTCTTCACCATGGGTGTCGATAACGGCTACGATCAAAAGGACATTGAAGAAATGGCGCGCGCCTGGACCGGGTGGCGCGTGGACAAACTGCCCCTGGGGCAGGAAAATAATCCGCTGGCGACCGCGGTCACCAACAAAGACAACGATCCCGGCTATTGGACGATCCGGCTCAGCCGGTCCAATCACGACACCAATTCCAAATCGCTCTTCACCGGCAAAACCATCGAGGCCCGCTTTGGCCCACCCCGCGCCGGCGCCTCCTACGAGCTCAAGTTGCCAGCCCGCGTGGACACCCAAGGCATGAAGGATGGATATGACATCCTCGCCCACCTGGCGGATCTGCCGTACACCCAGGAATACATCAGCGTGAAGCTCTGCCGGCTCCTCGTGCATGAGAACTTCTTCCACGGCGTGTATGACTACACCGCGTCCGACTTGAGCGCGGAAGCGAAGCTGATTCGCCAGTGCCTGGCCGCCTGGGATGCTCCCGCCGCCGACGGCCGCAAGGGTAATCTGCGGGCGGTCCTGCGCACCATTCTCGAGTCCACGCTCTTCCGCCAGCACGCGGCCTCGCGGCAGAAGGTCAAAACACCGTTTGAGTTCACGGTCAGCGCCGTCCGCGCTCTCCGCGCGGTCAAGCCCGACGGCGGATTCACCGCCGACAGCACGGGCGCGGATCTGATTGATGACATGCAGAAGATGGGGATGAATCTGTTTCATCGGGAAGAACCCGATGGATGGTCGGAATTGGGCCGGGATTGGATCAACACCTCGTCTCTGGTCGATCGGATGCGTTTCCTCCAGGGCTTCCTCAAGGTGGGGAACACCCGTTACTCGGATCCGGTGGGTTTGCTCAAACTGAAAATGCCCGCCAGCCAATGGCGGGACCCAGCCGCCGTGGCGGACTATTTTCTCGACCTCCTTTTCCTCGGCGAAGGCCGGGCGAATCTAACCTTGGACCGAGCGGCGGCCATCGCCTTTATGAACACCAACGAGGCCGGAACGCTCGCCTCTTCGTTCTCGTCCCTCGATCCCAATTCCGCCGGCTACGACACGCGGGTCCGCGGTCTGGTGGCCCTGCTCCTGGGTCTGCCCCGCTTTCACGAACAATGAACTGAACTGGCTATGATCAACATCCTCTCTCGACGCGGGTTTCTGGAAAGGAGCCTGCAGGTGGCCCTGGGCGCCGCCGCTAGCGCCTTTCTCGACGTCCCCGATTTTTTACGGCAGGCCCTCGCCTCCGGCACCATTCCAGGCAGCACCAAAAAGATTCTCTTCGTCTTTTTGCGCGGAGGAAACGATGGGATCAACACCGTCATTCCATGGGCGGACGACGCCTACAACGCGGCCAACCGCCCCACTCTCTACCTCCCGAAACCCGACCCGCTGACGAGCGTCGCCCAGCGCATGCCCGATCGTCCCGACCTCACCCGGGTTGTCGATTTGGGCAATGGATTTGCGGGCGTCCATCCGGGATTGGCGGATCTCGGACCCGCCTACAATGCCGGTCAAGTCGCGCTCATTCATCGCGTCGGATATCCGAAGCAATCCCGCTCTCATTTCGATTCCCAGAAATACTGGGAGAACGGCGTGCCCCGCAACAGTCTCACGAGCAGCGGCATTTTGTATCGGGCCATCGTCAACACCGGACTGCACAAGGGCCGACAGTTTCCCGCCGTCTCCATCCAAGGCGGCAACCCGCTTCTTTTGCGCGGCCCGATCGCGATGACCAACCTGTCCAATCCGGCGAATTACGACATGGTCGGCGTGACCAGCAATGGCGCGGACAAGGCGAAACTGCTCGCCGCCCTCGCCGCCGAACATCAGATTGCCTACCCGGAAAAGGACAATCGCGACCTCCTCTTTTCCACCGGCGCGGGGCTCAAAGACTCGATCGACGGGCTGAGGAGCATCGGTCTGACCAATAACGACTTCTTTGATCGAGATGGCACCACCCATCTTTTTCCGATCAACGCTGCTTCCAACCAGAAAAATTTCACCAGCAGCGCTTACAGCTTCTTCAGCAACATCAAAGTCGCCGCCCAAATCCTGGCCCACACCGACGCCATCGTCGCCGGCACCAAGCTGGACGGCTTTGACACTCACGATTCGCAAGGCAGCCTGACGGGCGGACACGCCTCGCGCATGCAATGGCTCGGCTGGATGACTCACGCGGTGCGGAAGTTCTTGATGGATGTGAGCCCCGCGCTCTGGGACAACACTGTCATCATCACTCTTTCGGAGTTTGGCCGCACTTCCAAAGAAAACGGCAACCGCGGCACCGACCACGCTGAAGCGGGGCCCATGATGGTCGCGGGCGGCAAGATCAAGGGGGGCGTTTATCAGTGCAGCGGCGATTCCTGGCCGATCGGCCCCAACGGCGCCATGTTCCAGGTCAACGCCCGATACCTGCGGCGCACCGTGGATTACCGCTCCGTCTTCGGCGAAATCATCCGGGATCACCTCGGCGCCACGCCCGCCCAATTGGAAACGATCATTCCGGGTTACGCGGATCCGAACGAAAAACTCCAAGCCGGCGGTCGCGTCGCGGCCGACGGCACCACTATCGTGGGCGAGTTGGGGCTGATTTGATCGCGGACCTGATTGGGCCAATTCCCGCCGGCTTGCGGAAATTGGCCAACCTACGCAAGACCCATGAAGAGCGGGCATGAAAGGCTCGTCCGTACCCGGTTCAAGATCCTGATGCATGCGCGAAGCGCAAGGCGGCCACCCATGAACCGGGGTTGTCTGAATGGGGAACGCGGCCGTCCCGGCTGCACCGGTCGGCGTCTCGCCGACCGGAA
>CAYHFE010000653.1:0-4260 GCA_964355375.1 uncultured Verrucomicrobiota bacterium | reverse complement strand
AGCCAAAATCCCTCGCCGCAGGACCCTTTTCAATTTTAAAACAGGCTCTAAGGCCGCAAAAGGGCCGGCCTACTGTGCCAGGCTGACCGAGCGCGGCTATTCGGTGACGAATTGGGATGGGCTGAGCCGTATTTTTGAAGTTGGGTTCAGGGTGGAACGGGCAACTTGCCCGTTCCTGTGGGCTGCCAGCCCACAGGCTTTGCTGCCGGGAATCTCACAAATTAGCGAGTTCAATTGCCGCTCCAAACTCGGCGGCACGTTGCCGCCGAGGACGGGCTGGCAGCCCGTTCCACCCTGGACGCGGCTGGATACTTCGTTCAAGGCCCGTGCCGAAACGCCGGAACATTCTCCGGCGTGATCACCACCGCGCCGGTATCGACCAACCCGGGCAACGGACACGTCTTAGCCGCGCGCCAATCCGCGACCATTTTGATTTTGCCGTGATTCAAGTCGTGCAACATCTGCAGCCCGAGATAGGCCATGGTATAGGAGCGCTGAGCGAGCGACGCTTGGATGAAGCCCTGCTGAATGAAATCCAACGTGGCTTCATTGCGATCCATGGCGATGATTTTGAGTTTGCCCTTCTTGCCGGCGTCGCGCACCGCCACCGCCGCACCCGCGCCGCCGGCGGCATCGACACAGCCGAAACCGGCCAGGTTGGGATGCGCCTGGAGGATCGACTTGGCCTGAGCGGCCGCCTGGCTTTCCTCGGCCTGGTCATTGCCGATGGCGACCATCTTGATCGCGGGATATTTGGCGAAGGCGGCTTCGTAACCCCGGCGGCGTTCCTCCAGGTTCCATTGGCCGGGAATCGTCAGAATGGCCACTTCGCCTTGGCCCCCGATTTCCTTGGCCAAGAGTTCGCCACCCAGCCGACCCGCTTCGAAATTGCCGGTCCCGATGAACGTGTAACGCTGGCTTTTGGGTGAATCGGTGTCCTGAGTGATGACGGGGATGCCTGCGGCGATCGCGCGGTTGATGCTAGGGATGACGGCCTCCGGCTCCGCCGGCACCACGATCAAGCCCTTGACCCCGCGAGTAATCGCGGTATCGATCAGATCGACCTGTTGTTTGACATCGCTGCCTTGGGGACCGGTAAACGTCGCCCGGACTCCGAGATCCTTGGCGGCGTCGTTGAAACCATCGCGCGCATCAATCCAGTAGGCATTGCCGACCGAGACCGCGATGAGCACATATTCTTCATCCCCGCCGCCGGTCTTGATGGTAGGCGGGGTTTCGGTTGCGGGCGCGCCCGGCTTTGGGGTGGCGGAAAAATAGAGGGCCGCGAACACGATGGTGGCCGCCGCCAGGAGCAGGTTGAGAGCTTTGGACATAAGATCAGTTCGGTTTCATTTCTTGAACCAGCGCACGAGACGTTTCAGCATGGCCGCATCAATCCGATCAATGGTGACGGCCAGAATGAGAATCGTGCCCAGGACCACGTTCTTGAGGTAGATGTTCACGCCCAGAATTTCCATTCCGTTCTCGATCACACCGACCAGGAGCAGGCCAAAGAACGCGCCCAGCACCGTCCCCGTCCCGCCGGCCAGGCTGGCGCCGCCGATGACCACCGCCGAAATCACCCGCAACTCCGCCCGCTCGCCCGCGTTGGCCGAGGCGCTGATCAGGCGAGAGGCATTGACGATTCCGGCGAGGGCGGCCAGCGCGCCGGTCAGAACATAGGTGAAGATGCGGACGCGATCCACCTGGATTCCCGAAAAACGAGCGGCTTCCTCGTTGCCACCGACGTAATAAACCTGCCGGAGAAATCTCGCATGACGCAACATCAGATCGGCCAGGACGATGGTTCCGAACATCAACAGAACCGAATACGGCAGATCAAACGTGGCCGTCAGGTGCAGCGAATCGCCCAGTTTGGAGAAACCCGCCGGGAGGCCGGTCACGGGCTTGGCCTGCACCGCGACCAGGCACAGCCCGCGGACAATGATCATCGTTCCCAACGTGGTGATGAGCGGGTTCACACCCACCTTGGTAATGATGAATCCATTCACGGCCCCGACCACGGCGCCGGCCAGGAGCCCGGCCAACACGGCCAGCCCGATGGGCACGCCGCCCACCATCAACTTGCACGCGACAATGCCGCCCAAAGCCACGGTCGAACCCACCGACAAATCAAACCCTCCGGCGATGATGACCATCGTCATCCCCGCCACCATGAGCGCGTCGGTGGAAATGTTGACCCCGATGACGCGCCAGTTATCGATCGTGAGGAACCGATCCGTCGCTCCGGGTTGAGCGAAATAGAAGCCCGCGCCGGCCAGAATCAAGACCATCAGAATCACGACTTCGCGGTAGGATTGAACGAACTGGCTGAACCGTGGAGCAAGCGGTTTCATGTTTTCTGCATTATCCCGAGCCTGCGGTTTGTCCCGTCGCCAAACGCATGATCGCCTCTTCCGTGGCTTCCGCCGCGGTCAGTTCCCCGGTGATCCGGCCCTCGTGCAAAACCAGGACGCGATCGCACAAGCCCAAAATCTCTGGCAACTCCGAGGAGATCACGAGCACGCCGATCCCCTCGGCGCAGAGCCGGCGCAAGAGCGCATGGATCTCCGCCTTGGCCCCCACATCAATGCCCCGGGTCGGTTCGTCCGCCATCAAGAGGCGCGGTTTGATGCTGAGCCAACGCGCCAGCAAGACTTTCTGCTGGTTGCCTCCGCTGAGCAGCGCGATGCGCTGCGCCGCCGACGGCGTGCGAATTTGGAATCGGGCCACGTCCCGAGTCACCGCGGCTTGAAGCGACGGACGCGAGAGAAAGCCGCCGCGCGTGTATTGAGCGAGGTTGGCTGCGACGAGGTTGGCCGCGACGGACATCTGCGGAAACAAACCCGACGCTTTGCGATCCTCGGGCAAATAGGCCAAGCCCCGGCGAATCGCGTCCGCCGGCGACTCGATTTCCACTTCCACTCCGCCCAGGCGAACGACACCCGCGTCCTTGGCTCGATATCCAAAAATCGTTTGCGCAATCTCAGAACGGCCGGCTCCGACCAACCCAGCCAAACCGAGGATTTCTCCAGCATGGACGGAAAACGAGATGTCCTGAAAATGTCCGGCCAGACTCAAGCCCTCGATCCTGAGAAGTTCCGCGCCTCGCTGCGGGCTTTTCGGCGGATAGAAGGCGGTGAGCTCGCGTCCGACCATCCGCCGGACCACTTCGTCCAGGGTCGTGGCCGAACGGGGTGTGGTGGCCACCCATTGGCCATCGCGCAACACCGTCACGGTGTCGGCCAAAGCGAAGACCTCCTTCAGCTTATGCGTCACGTAGATGATGCTGATGCCGCGTCCGGCCAATTCCCGCAGGAGCCGGAGCAACTTCTCCACTTCATGCTCCTCGAGGGCGGAGGTCGGCTCGTCGAGCATGAGGATTTTGGGCTCGAACGAGACGGCGCGGGCGATCTCGACCATCTGCCGCAGCGCCAGGCTGAGAGAGCCCACTCGAGCGGTGGGAGACAAGTGAACGCCGAGTGAGGTCAGCAATCGGCTCGTGCGCTTGTGGAGCTCGCTCCAGTCCATGAATCCCCAGCGGGCCGGCTCGCGGTGGACGAAGACATTTTCCGCGACGGTCAGATTGGGAGCGAGACTGATTTCCTGGTGAACGGTGCTGATGCCAAGGGCCAGCGCCGCGGCCGGCGAAGAGGGCTCAATCGGCCGGCCCTCCAACAAGATCCGGCCCGAGTCCTTCTGATGAATCCCGGCCAGGATTCTCATGAGCGTGCTCTTGCCGGCTCCGTTCTCGCCGACGAGGGCATGAATTTCGCCGCGCCGAACCGTAAGCGAGACGTCCTGGAGCGCGCGCACGCCGGGGAACGATTTCGACAACTCCACCACTTGCAGGGCGAGAGCCGCTTGAGGCGACGTCTCCGAGTGCAGGCCCGAGCCCGGGATGCCGAGTCCATTGGCCCCGCGTTCCGCACAGGATTCTCCCGGGCTGTTGTTCATCCTGGAATTGGCAATTGTATGGCCGCAGAGAACGCCAAAAACACGGCGCCAGTGAGTTGAGGAGTCCCACCGATAGACCCGGCGCAAGGTCCCCCGCAGACCAGGGAAGTTAACCACGGATGGACACAGGATGAGGGAATGGTCAGTGACCTGAGCTGATGGGTGGAATCACTGATTCGGCCGGGCGTCGGGCGTCTGTGTTCATCAGTAGGACCATCCATAAGAGTTTTCGCAAGCGGCGCAGATTTCTGGCAGCAGTTCTCATTTTGACAAGTATGTAGTCCCGGCTTCAGCCGGTCGCCA
>CAYHFE010000652.1:0-4279 GCA_964355375.1 uncultured Verrucomicrobiota bacterium | reverse complement strand
GAAAGCCGATGGTGATCTTCCCGACATCGTGTAGTGCCGTCAGCGTGGCGGCACCCGGCGGCAAAAGCGCCCGGACTGCGGGCAATAGCGCAGGAATCAGAGCCTCGGCGACGGAGCCGGCGTTGATGCCGTGGTCGAGGACGGAGATGCCAGGCTGGCCATCCTTTGTCGTCTTTGCCCAGAAATTGGTCAGGGCGAAGCGATCTGAGGAATCGTGTGCGCCGGGAAGGTTGGCTCTGACTCCACTCATGCTTCAGTGAATCCGATTAGCCCGGCGACAAAGACTGCTCCTAAAAGCAGAAATGTGAAGCACTGATACGGACACGACGATATTAGGGAAGTTTGAGGAACCATTGGCAAGCTTTCTCGTAAAAGGCGTTTCACAACGCTTTCTCGAAATGAAGTTTTTGTTTTAGCCAAGGAGGGTTTGAAGAGTGACCGATCTTGAAAACCACACTTTCCAGGAATGAAACCGTTACCAGGATGGAGTAACTCATCATTGTATGGCTTGTAGTTCAACCTGTGCTCGTCTACAGAGGAGTCAATGGGATGGAAGACACCATGACCCTCACCCGCCCTGCGGGCACCCTCTCCCATCGGATGGGAGAGGGATGGGGTGAGGGCATCGTGTGTTCTATCCTGCGCACCCATCAGTAAGCGAGCCGGCGTCGGGTCCATCGGCCAGAACTCGCGGGATCTGTCGATGAGGGCGCGGGCTTCCCTACCCTGCAAAATGCGCCCGCGAATCCTTACTGGTTGACCGCCAACGCCTGAAACCGTGACCGCAAATGTCCATGCTTTGCGGGCTCTTTCTTCGGCTCGATCGCGCTGTAGGGTTCTCGAAGTCTCAAGTCGAGATGGGGTTTTGATTTTGGGTTTCATGGTTTTCCTTGGTTCTGGGTTGTTGGAATTTCGCCGATTCGCGGGCGCGATTCGCTTACGGTCAAGACGCTCTCGCTTTGCTGAGCAGAGCACCCATGCCAAAGTCCGTTCGCGGTCTTCAGTAGCTCGCGCGCGGAATAGAGCACCCAACTTTCGACCTGGAAGGCCGCGTCCTCTGGCGTGGGCGTCCAGACGATCGGAGCGTCAAAGCGGATTTCCCACGCTGCCAGGCTGCCGAGCACGGCCGCCGGCGAGACGTTTGACCGGTAGCGGTGCTGCTCTACGTCCGCCCGGGAGCCCACGATGACAAGTCGCTTGAATCGGAAACCGCGCAGCCGATGAAGTTCCCGCTCGAACCGCTCCCGATTGCTCCCGGTGCAGCATCCAACGAGATCCGCGGTGGATTTCCGCTCTACGGCGAACAATTCCTCGCCGCCCCGGAACGAGTAATCGCCGGTCGCGAGTGTCTCGGTCACGGATTCCAGCCGAAAAAAGACCAAGGGCAACTGTTCGCGGGTATCGACCACGACGACAGGTCGAGCGTCTGCCATGTCGCCACGCTTGGGCAATGCGGACAGCGGAGGGGAAGTATCGGTAGTTTTGGTCATGAAAGGTGACGGTGCGATTGGACTATTCAACCTTTCGTTCACTTCCTCGAAAGTTGAATCGGTAGGTCGTCGCGCGGCGCTTAAGGCGGTCGCCGCGTTCAACAACTGTCAAGATTCCGATCGAGAGCAACCCGCCCAACCATTTAGCGGCGGTGCTGTGGTTCTTCTGGCCGAATAGACCCTTCACGGTGTAGGGAGATAGGTGAAACGGTAGCTCTCCCGCCTGAAGCTGGAGTTCGCGACACAGCGCGACGAAGCGGCAGATCTTCGGGTCCGTCAATCCCTCGGCCTCGGCCTCTGGCGGTGGCGGTGCTGCCTCCGTTCGCTTCCAAGCAGCATCGAGTGGACCTTCCCGTAGGGGGTGGTCAATGTTCTTCCAGGCATCCATAAATTCGAGAAAAACTCACTGAACAACAGAGCGTTAGAGAGTGAGTTAGAGTGAGTTCCTTGGAAAGTAACGAGACTCTGATGGGCGGGAAATTCGCGGCGGTCGCCCAAGAGAAACCAGACGACACACTCGAACTCAAGGATGGCCGAACCCTGGCGGGCATCGTGCGCAATCAAAGCCCGCAAGCGGTGGTTCTCGCAATGATCGGCGAAACCATCACGGTCAACCGATCCGACATCACGGAAGAGATCACCGCGGCGCGTTCGGCGATGCCGGACGGGCAGCTCGACGCGTTGACGGACACTTGGGCCATTGATATGATGGGCTCCCCAATGAATTCCGCGCCACCGCCAGCCAACCAGGCCGAATGAAACGGCACGAAGTCATCATGACCAACTCCATGGCCGCGTCGGCAGGGCCGGCGGTCGGCCTCGACGGAGAATGGCCTGGCTCTCCCCTGAGCAACCCTTGGTCACCCCCCAGAAGATCATCCCCAATGAACGCCCCTCTGATCATCGCCGCCATCGCTGGCCTGTTATTCGGCGGCTGTGTCATGCCTCCCCGTGGTCCGGCCCCACGCTCCGGCGAGATCATTCGCCGCTACTTCGAGGAATGGGCCAATCAGGGCAACACCCGTGCGGCTGACGAGCTGATCGCCACCAACCTCGTCTTGCGGCATCCTCACGTCACCGTGCAGGGGCTGGATGCTTACAAGCAAAGCATGGCCAGTTTCCACGCCGCCTTCCCGGATCTGCACTTCACGATCGAGGATCAGGTCGCCCAAGGCGACAAGGTGCTCGTGCGCTGGATAATGTCGGGCACTCAACGCGGTGAGTTCCAGGGGCGGTCCGCCTCCGGAAAGGCCGTCGCCGTCGCCGGCATGAGCCTGCTCCGGGTTCAGCGCGGAATGATTCAGGAGATCTGGGTGAACATGGATCGGCTCGGATTTCAGGAGCAATTGGGCTGGCATACTACCCCCGCCGAAATGGCGACCGCCCGCAACGATCGATATTTCGAGCTCCGCCTTTACACCGTCACGTCGAACAAAATGGACGGTGTGCTGGAGCGCTTCCGCGAAACCGTCGAGCCGGTGCGACAGAAACACGGACTCAAGACGCTGGGCTACTGGACCGCGCCGGGCGCCACCAACGGCGGCATGTTTGTCTATCTCATGACGGCCGCCAGCCGGGAGGAGCTGCAAAGACAGGAGAAGGAGTTCGGCGCCGACCCGGATTTCAAAAAAGGTTATGCCGCCTCGAATGAGAAACACGGCCAGACCGTGGACAGAATCGTGGCGCAGCCGCTGGAGGTGAACCCATCGGCGAAATTTGATTTCTCCACGAGCCCAAAACCCCGCGCCTTCGAACTGCGCCTCTACTCCGTCCGGCCCGGCAAGCTCGACACCTTCCGCAATCGCTGGCGGGATCATGCCGTGCCGATCTACGAGCGCCACGGCCTGCATAGCGTCGGCTGGTGGATCGCGGAGAAGAAGGACGCCGACGGCCAGGACCAGTTCGTGGCCCTGCTCGCAGGCGAGAACTTCCCGGCCATTCAGCAATCCATCCGGGCCTTCCACGCCGATCCGGAGTGGCAAAGCATCGAGAAAGAGACTGAACGAGACGGCCCGCTGCGCTCGGGTGTCACGGCCTTCCCCTTGACTCCGGCCGATTTTTCTAAGCTAAAATGACCAAATGACCATCAGAGGTTCCATCAAGATCTTCACGACCGTTCTCCTGGGCGCCAGCGTCGCCGTCGCCGCGCCTTTCGGGCTTGCGGCCGAACGGACCGCCGAGACCGCGCCACCGGCCTTGCTCCAGGCGTATCGCGCGGAATTGAATCAGTTCCACCAGGACTTCGGCGGTTCACGCGATCTGCCAGACGAAAGATTCTTTCTCTTCGGCATGGGACTCCGGACCAAGCTGCTCTACAAGTCGGGCGCGCTGAGGAACGCTTCGTCCGGCGAAGTCATCGGCCAGTGGGACGTGGGCGAGGAAATCATCCTGCCGGCCGCGTATTCCGTGAACCTTCGGTTGAGCGGCGGCGGCGCGGCGCGCATCGTGGAAGACGAAGGCGGAGTCTGGATGTTTGGTGATAGAGTGACACGCTCGATCCGACCGGCGGGGCGCCGGTCGGGACACGCGGGGGCGCGTATGCTCCCCGAGCGGGGCTTCATCCCTACGGCTAAGCCGGTGTAATCGTTCCAGGTTTTTCCCAAGATGTCCTAGCCGACCATCGCGGTTTTCTTTCAGTCTGCCTCGTGTGAATGTGATCCAACTCCTTCGGGCCTGCGGCATTGCTTTGCTCCTGGTCTTCCCCAAACCTGCGTGAAGGCAATGTCCAAACGAATCCACTCCTGATTCCATGTCAACTATCGCCATTCTGGGCGCCGGCGGCAAAATGG
>CAYHFE010000651.1:0-4291 GCA_964355375.1 uncultured Verrucomicrobiota bacterium | reverse complement strand
CAAAAGGGTCCTGTTTTCGCGGAAAAGGCCGCTGGGCGAGGCGCGACGAGGGAGCATACCCGCCAGCGGTCTGTGACCGAGGAGCAACGAAGCCCAGCGGCCTTTTCCGCGAAAACCCTCCGGGCGGCGGGTCTTTTGCCTGCGGCCAGCGTTGGCTCGACCGTCACAGCCCGCTGCGGGGATGCTCCGGTCTCGCCGCCTTGGCCGCAGCCAAAATCCCTCGCCGCAGGACCCTTTTCAATTTTAAAACAGGCTCTCAGTTTCCGAATTGATCCAGGTCACCGATCAGGGCAAGGTGCTCGACAAGACGGGAGACAACCGGCTCGGGCGATTTCCCGAGGCGGCCAGCGACGATCTGGTCTGCCGGACCGGATCTCAAATCCGATTCTCCAGTCAATCGATTTTCAGCCGGCTGACCAGGAGTCGGCCGTCCTTTTCCGGGGCGTCCACGGCGAGGCGGAAGGGACGATCCCATCCGGTCGGGTCCACCAGAGCCAGGGCCAGGACATACTCGCCAGCATTCAAGGTGGGAGGCAAGCTGGTTTCTTCATGGACCGAATGCTCCCCGGGCAGCCAAGCGCGCGGGTCGGCTTTAAGGTCAGCGGTCCAAGCGGGTTGACCGTCGGCCGCGAGGAGCGAAAGGCGCAGGTGCCGCGGTTGGTAGAGTTTGCCGACGCCCACATTGGCCCAGTTCATCCGGACATTCAGGGCGGCTCCCCGCTTCACCACGGCCGGGTGTTCGATCCAGCGCAAGACGAACCGCGCGCCCGCCCGACGCGCCAGCTTCTCCAATTGGGGCATGGCTTCGGGCGGCACTCGCCCGAAGTTGTCGTTGATGAGGGTGACGTGATTCTTCAACATGAACTCGACCGCCGCATCGAAGGACCAGTCACGCGATTTCAGGTACTCGTAGTTGCCGAACCATTCAAAAACGACCGGCGCCCGTTTCCAGGCGTCAGCCATGCCGAGAACACCGGCATATTTTTTTGAACCGATCCAGTTCTGCTCGTGCCACGGCGAACCGACGCCATCCCGCCGAAACCCGGCCCCGAGACTCAGGGCGTAATTCAGAACTTCGGCATCGTCGGACATAAAGACCAGCGGCGTGCGCCGGAAGGCTTGGACATAAAGGTCCACAATCTTCTTCCGAATCTCCACCGGCGCCGGGTGAGACGTGTGCCACTCTCCCCAAATGCCATAGGATCCGATGTCGAGGAAAGCCAGGGTTGGTTTTCCGTCGTAGCGTGCGCCCAGGGCGGCCAGGAAGGCGCCGTGCCGCTTCAAAAAGAGGGGATCCGCATAGTCGGGTTCGATCCGTGGAATCCGCTTTCCGCCACTGGTCGGATCATCGCCGCCGCGGAGGTACTCAAAACCTTTGCCGCCGGCGTCGAAGTGCCATTGGGGCGACGTGTAGTAGCCGTTGCTGTGGGCGTTGCACGTCATGACCCGCAAGGCGACGGCCGCGCCGCGCGCTTGCCAGGCCGCAATTGTGTCGTCGATCAAGGACCAATTGTACTGACCCGCCTCCGGTTCCGCCTCGGCCCAGTTGAACCGGATGTAAACCACCGCACAGGGGAAGCGAGGGGCTGGGTTGGGGCGGCGCTGTTGGCTCATCCAACCTTGCCCGGGATTCGCAAAGAGTGTGTCCACTTCGCGGAATTCTTTTCGGACCCACGTCTCCTCGCCGGCCAGCGCTGTGTTCAGCTCAGTGTGAGCTCCGATCCCCAGGACGATCGCCGCAGCGATCAGCCGAATCCACGGCGGGAGGCGACGGGCGGAACCGGGAGCCAGTCGTGGTAGGACGTGACTCCCATCGAGCCTTGGAATCTTGTCCGGTTGCAACGGCAGGGCTCGACAGAGTCTCGCCCCACCCAGGTTCGGGAGAAAGGAATGCGATTTCATAATCGGAGTACGGTATTGACGGAAACCATAGCCGTGCTGAACCAGCCTGACCACGAGAAATCGACGTTCCCCAGCAGTTCTCCTTTTGACTCAGGACACGGTCCGTTCCACGCAGGTAATCCCGGCTTCAGCCGGTTTTCACGTGGCGACCGGCTGAAGCCGGGACTACATACTTGTCAAAATGAGCAAACCAAGCGCGAAGCGCGCGTGGCAGGGCCGATGGACTCCGTTGCCGCAAAAGCGTACGCAGGGAAGTTCATTGGAAGAACTGCTGACATTCTTGGGTCTGCAATAGCGCCAATTCCCCGCGCGCCGCAAGGCTTATTCGAATCCGCTGGAGGATGGCGACTTCGGAGCGCAGGTCTCCGAACCTGCGGTGTCGCCGATTTCCCAATCGGCCCGGGGTGAGAAGGACCGGGCCGGCCGGATGAGCGAATGGACGGGGAATGGGACATCCGGGACGGAGCCGACTGGAATGGTGCGCTACCGAGTTCCGGCTTGGCCGTAAGCATGCAGTTGAAATGGGTGGAACGGGCGACCAGCCCTCTTCGGCGGCCTGTCTGCCGAACAGGCAGGCAACTTGCCGCCGAGCCTGGAGTTTGGCCATTTGGAGCTGGAGAGGCGATCGGGGACCCGAGCGAGCCCTCTCCAAAGCTCATTTTGAGCGGCGCGCCGCCTTCAGGCACTGGCGGAGGCGACGACGAAAAGACGCGTTGACCAATCGTTTCCACGGCTGGTCGAGATGACCGAGGTTGCGGCGCCGGCGTTTCCGAAGAGAAGCCACCAAGGCGGGCGGCGGTCTCTCGCGGAAATGCCGCAGTCGTTCCAGGGCCACATCCAGATCATGAATCGCCCCCAGACGCTGTTCGACTTGACGGAGGCGCCGCACGAGCTTCTGCAAGACTGAACCCAATACCGGGGCAAAGAACTCGGCGAGGTAGCGGGCCCGCCGGAGCCGGATTCGGAACGCGTGGAGTTTCTCCGCCGATCGGCTATGCCGCCAGCGCCGGTGCGTTCGCACTTGATGCAAAGCCCGGCGCAGCGCCGTCGCTGCCAGATTCTCCAGGGAACCTTCCGATGCCGAGAGGCGGCGCTGCGCCAAGTCGATTCGCAGCAGGCAGGCGAGTTTCTGTTTTAGCGCGCGAAACGACGCCTTTTCCAGACTTCGCCGAATCACCGGCTGATATTCCTGTCGCCGCTCGATCTGGGTCTGCAAGTAGCCAGACCAATCGGCTCTGCCGCCACTCTCGAGCCCGCGCGATTCGCGGATGAGCAATTCGATCCAGGCGTCCACATCGCGGGCCGGACCCAGAGCCCGCGAAAGTCGCCCCAGCTCGGCGCGCGCCTCATCGACGAGAACCGCCGGGAGATGTTTCCGAAAAATCTGCAGGAGGAAGCGAAGACGGCGGTTGGCGACGCGCAGATCGTGCAGGGGTCCAGTCTCGACGCCGTGCACGGCTCCGGCACTTTTCATGAGCATCCGTTTGAACTGGCGCCAGAGCAAACGCCGCGCCCCCTCCACCAGGGGTGTGCCCGGCCCGAGGCATGGCTGGGCCGGCGTCGGGCCTGGCCGGGGCGCGCCAAACCGAATCTCCCGACGCCAGACGAGCCGCCAGAGATCAGCCTTCTCGTCCGCGCGATTTCGGTTGGCGGGGAAGATATCGCTGGCCACGGTGATCTCGACTCCATTCGATACAATTCGAATCCGGGTGATGACGGCATCCTGCAGATGACTGAAATCGAGGCCATCGGCCATGCGCAGGAAGGAACCCAAACGCAGAACTCGCTTTCGGCTGCGCGCCCTTTTCAGAAGCGGATGTTCCAGGACACTTCGAAGATCTCCCGAATGCAGCAGCATGATCCCGGCGACGATCGCCACTTCCGAGGATGAGAACCCGCGCAGGCCCTGGCTCTGGACCAATTCCGCGCCCACCTCGCGATGTCGGGCCGGATCGACCGAATATCCGATATCATGCAAACGACCCGCCGCCTCGAGCAAACGCCGCTCGCTCGCATCCAGGCCCAGCGCCGATCGAAGCCCATCGAACAACCGCAACGCCAGAGCCGTGACCTGTTCCGTATGCACATTCTCATTCCGATAGCGGGCGCAGAATTCCTCGATCGTCCAACCAGGGTTTTGAGACGGGCGCATGGATCGATGGTAGGCCAGCCGCCCTGGCCGGGCGAGCAATTCCCAACCGTCGGCCATGGGGCGGTTCAAAGAAAACCGCCTTTGGCTTCGCGCTTGCTTTGGGACCATGAACCCATCCACCGGTGGGGCGAGACTCCGTCGAGCCCTGAAATATTGGCAGGCAGGAATGTCAGGGCTCGACAGAGTCTCACCCCACCGCAGGTTCATGGAGAGCGGACACCTCCAAAAATTGGACGT
>CAYHFE010000650.1:0-4298 GCA_964355375.1 uncultured Verrucomicrobiota bacterium | reverse complement strand
ATTTCATCTATTGCGAGGGTGATCCCAATTTCACTTGAGCTTGGCCAAACCGGACATCCGTCCCAAAGCCGCACGCGGACCAGCGATGTCCGAGCGCCGTTCTCCGGTCCATCCAACCTGTTGTTCGATTCATCAACCAGCGCCAGTTTACCGAGATTCAGCCCAGGGGAAATGCAATTGTGGGCCGGGCGGATCACGCCGCGGCGGCGGCGAAAAATGTCTTTGGGCAACGGACCCTTTTCGTTAGGATTCGAGGACTTAATCCTATGTTGACGATCAAACGATGGCTTTGGGGATCCGCCTGGCTGGCGCTGTTCCTGCCGGTGCTGAATCCCGGGGCGGGCGCGGCCGCGCCGGTCGAGATCAGGCCCGCCGGCCCGGATGGCCGGATGCTCAACCTCGATTTTGAAGACGGGACGCTGAGGGATTGGCAGGCTCAGGGCAAAGCGTTTGAAGGTCAGCCGATCCGGGGTGACACCGTGGCCAAGCGACGGAACGACATGAAGAGCGGCCACACCGGGAACTACTGGATTGGCACCTTCGAAATCGGCGGCGACGATCTGACCGGCATCCTCACTTCGGTCCCGTTCAAAGTCACACAGCCGTATGCCAGCTTCCGCGTGGCCGGAGGTTCGACCGAAGGAAGCCGCGTCGAACTCGTGCGGGCCGACACCCAGAAAGCCTTCTTCAAAGTGTCGGGATTCAACACCGAAGATCTGCGCCCGGTCGTGGTGGATTTGCAGCCGCATCTGGGCCAAGAGATTTTCCTTCGCGTCGTCGATCAGCAAATGGGCAGTTGGGGCCACATCAACTTCGACGATTTCAAGTTCCACTCGGCTCCACCGGTCTTGGCCAAGGCCCTGGAGCCGGCGCGGATCACTCAATCGATGGAGATGGCTCCGGTGGATGCGGTCAAGTTTGCCGGAATTCCCCCGGAGCAGGCTGCCGCGGCCATCACCTTGCCGCCGCGCTTTACCGCAAAACTCTTCGCTGGCGAACCGGATGTGAAACAACCGATCGCCTTCGCCCTCGATGATCGCGGACGACTTTGGGTGGCCGAAGCCTATACCTATCCGCGCCGCGCTCCGGAAGGCGAGGGCCGGGATCGCATCCTCATTCTGGAAGACACCGATGGCGATGGAACATTCGACCGTCGCACCGTCTTTCTGGAAAACTTGAACCTCGTCAGCGGACTCGAGGTGGGCTTTGGCGGCGTCTTCATCGGAGCCGCGCCCCATCTTTTGTTCGTTCCGGATCGCGACGGTGACGACCAACCGGACGGCCCGGCCCAGGTGCTGCTCGATGGATGGGATTACCGCGCGGACACCCATGAAACGTTGAACACCTTCACGTGGGGACCGGACGGCTGGCTTTACGGCTGTCATGGGGTGTTTTGTCCATCCAATGTCGGCAAGCCGGGAGCGCCCGACAACGAACGGCAATGGGTCGATGCCGCCGTCTGGCGCTATCATCCGATCAAGCGCCTCTTCGAAGTGTTCGCCGAAGGGACGAGCAATCCCTGGGGCGTCGATTTTGACGAGTATGGGCAATGCTTTATCGAAGCCTGCGTCATTCCGCATCTTTGGCACATGATTCAAGGCGGCCGCTACGAACGCCAGGGCGGGACGCACTACAGCTTCGGTCTCGATGAAATCCAGCGCAACGAACGCTACCGCGAGGCCCGCAATCGGAAACCGGTCAACCCCTTCTATTATGAAGACCTCAAGACGATTGGGGATCACGTTCATTACACCGGCACCCGCGGGCCGCACGCCGCGAATGGGCGCTCCGACGCGGCGGGGGGCGGACACGCCCACGCCGGGCTGATGGTTTATCTCGGCGACAGTTGGCCGGAAGACTACCGGGGAAAACTCTTCATGAATAACATCCATGGCCAGCGCGTGAACATGGATATCCCGGAGCGGAAGGGCTCTGGCTATGTCGGGAAACACGGACCGGACTTCCTCAACTTCAACGACACATGGTCCCAGACTCTGAACCTTCTCTCCGATCAAAATGGCTCGGTCTATATCATCGATTGGTACGACAAGAATCAGTGCCATCATAACAACATCGAGGGCCATGACCGCTCCAACGGGCGCATCTTCAAAGTGGTCTATGGCGAGACCCGATGGACGCCGGTCGATCTCCGAAAAAAGACCAACGAAGAGCTGGTCGAGCTGCAGTTGCACAAGAACGAGTGGCACGTGCGGCACGCCCGGCGCCTGCTGCAGGAGCGCGGTCCCAATCCCCAAGTCCATCAGGCGCTCTTGAGAATCTTGACCGAGAACCCGGAGGTCACGCGCCGTTTGCGGGCGCTATGGGCGCTGAGTGTGACGGAAGGATTGACGGAGGAGATTCTGCTCGGGCGGACCCAGGACTCGAGTGAATACGTCCGGGCCTGGGCCATTCAGTTCCTCGCCGAAAACCGGCATCCATCCGGTGCGGCGTTGCAGGCGTTTGCCCGCCTGGCCCAATCCGATCCGTCACCGTTCGTCCGGCTCTACCTGGCGGCCGCGCTCCAGCGCACACCGGCCTCGCAGCGGGTCGCGACCCTCGCAGCGCTGCTCAGCCACGCCGAGGACGCTCCGGATCACAATCTCCCGCTGATGTATTGGTACGCCGCCGAAGCGGTGGCCGGATCAGACACGAAACTCGGCCTCGGCCTCATGACTCAAGCGAAGATCCCGCTCGTCCGCCAGTTCATCGCCCGTCGCCTCGCCTCGGCGGGGAAATAATCAAGAGGGGTCAGTTCTTGATTTTTAACCCAAGCGTTTTCCCCAGCCCGACGCTGCGGCGCGAGGCGCGAGAGTGGAATGCGGAGTTAGAAGTGCGCGGTCCTTTCATCGTATGGACCTGGGATCCGGACACCGATCGCGACCCAGCAACAGCCCGAACCATCGGATTGATCAGGGGATTGGTCCAGTTGTTCGGCGGGCGTTTCCGAGGAGTCCGCGGTGTGGGTGTGGGCATCGGTTGGGCCAGCCCTAGGACCAGCGCCGCCACGGAGAGACCCAAGTGGACCATCCTGGCGTTGGACAACGCTCGACGCAGGGTCGAGGCTCTCGATTGGGGCCAAACTTCAGGCGCATGAACCGGCATCTTGCGAGGGTCATCGCCGTAGGGTGGATCGCCGGCGCGTCAGTGCTGGCCGAACGAGGCCCGGTCATCTCCGAGTTCCTGGCGAGCAATCACACCACCTTGGTCGATGAGGATGGCGACTACCCGGACTGGATCGAGATTCACAACGCCAATTCCGAGGCCGTGAACCTGACGGGCTGGGCCTTGACGGACGACGTCGGCCAATTGGGGAAGTGGCGTTTTCCAGCGACGACGATTCCGGGTGAAGGTTATCTTCTCGTCTTTGCGTCGGGCAAGAATCGTCGGGTGCCCGGCCGGGAGCTGCACGCGAACTTCAGTCTCGATGCCGGAGGCGAGTACTTGGCCTTGGTCAGGTCGGATGGGCGCACCATCGTCTCGGAGTTCAAGCCAAAGTACCCTCCCCAGCGGGCCGACGTTTCGTACGGAATGCTGGGCAGCAAAACGGTTTATTTTTCGAAACCGTCACCGCGGACACTCAATCGGTCCGACACCATCGAGGGAATCGGTGAGATCCAGTTCAGTCATCCTCGAGGTTTCTACGATCAGCCTTTTCTCCTGACGATTCAGACCGACACCCCGGGCGCGCAAATTCGTTTCACGACCAACGGATCTGCGCCCACCGCATCCTCGGGCGTCGTGTATCACGAGCCCGTGCAGATTGCGGCAACGACCGTCCTGCGCGCGGCGGCTTTCAAGGCTGGAGCCTGGCCCGGCCGCGTGGCCACGCAGACGTATCTCTTCCTGGACGACGTCATTCGCCAGAGTCCGGATGGCCGGCCTCCGGCGGGTTGGCCGTCCTCGTGGGGAACCAACCTCGTGGATTACGGCATGGACCCGGAAGTGGTGGAACATCCGGCTTATCGCGCCACCCTCAAGGCGGATCTCCAAACGCTCCCGTCATTCTCCGTGGTCCTGAATTTGAAGGACCTCTTCGATCCGGCCGCGGGCATTTACGCCAACGCCATGAAGGATGGGCGCGACTGGGAGCGTCCGTGTTCGGTTGAACTGATTCACCCCGATGGCGCAGCCGGTTTTCAGATCGATGCCGGGATTCGTATTCGAGGCGGTTTCAGTCGGACGCCGCGCAATCCCAAGCATGGCTTTCGACTGTTTTTCCGTCCAGAGTATGGCGCGGCTCAACTCCGCTATCCGCTGTTTGGCGAGACCGGCGCCAGCGCCTTTGAAAGCCTCGATCT
>CAYHFE010000649.1:0-4301 GCA_964355375.1 uncultured Verrucomicrobiota bacterium | reverse complement strand
CGAGCGAAGGAGAAATCGTCCGACTGCGCTCGCTCCGACCGATGTCAGATCTGGTTGAACTTCGTTTTTCCACTCCTCAGATCCTCCAACAACTGGTGCAGTCAAATCGCCGCAATGGCATGGCCATCGAGTATCTCATGGCGCACTTCCTTCTCACTCACCAAGCCGATCAGGTGATCGAGAACATTGCCCGACTCGACGATGCGGGCCGCCGCGAAACGCCGCGCCATCTCGCGGAAGCGATCCTGGTTTTTGCCGAGAGCCAGAAGAAGGCCGCTCCGGATCTCTCCGGCCGCCCGTTCGACCCGGTCACCCTGCGCCGATTCGAGAGTTTTCGCGAACATCTTCGCCGCGGCCAGCCGTCTCAACGCCCGGTTCGCGAAGCCCTCGTGGGGTCGTTCGGTGAGACCTACTGGTTCTACGACATGTTTGGACAGAGCGTTCCGCTCCAACACCAGCACCGTCCCCAAGACTGATTATGAAACGACTTCCAGGAACGTGCTTCGATTCTCTCACGCGCCTTCCCCCAACGCCGCAGCGAATCACTTCAGTTGGGTCAAGGGTGGAACGGGCAACCTGCCCGTTCCTGTGGGCTACCAGCCCACAGGCTTTGCGGCCTCAAGTCTCTCCGGAAAGCGACTCATTTATTTGGACCCGACTCGGCGGCAAGTTGGCCGTTCCACCCACCTCGACTGAAAACCTGCAGCCGAGCGCCCGTTTGAGAATTCGGTTCTGGGTGAGCGCTGTCGCTGGTTTCTTGCGATGGTCTGCCCACTCGACGCGCTATTCGGCGGCAAGTTGCCGCCGAGGACGGGCTGGTAGCCCGTTCCACCCACTCCCCCAAATGGCTCCAAACCGGATCGATTCCAATGAAGCCGGGAATTCTCGAACGATTCCCGGCATCCGGTTCGGTCGGTCGGCGCCAAATGGGTGTGCCCTTGGGATTTGGTTAATGACGTTCTTGGTGGCAACCGCGAACGCGGCCTCGCCTCCCGCGGCCGAAGCGATTCACCGCCAGCCCCGGCTTTTCCCTGACTACACCGAAGTCGTCCTGCCGCCCAACATCGCCCCGCTCAATTTTGCGATTGAAGAGCCGGACCTGCGGCGCCATCACTTGCGCATCATCCCGAGTCGCGGAGCCGCTCTCGAGACTACCGGCAAATCGGCTTCGGTGGACATTCCCCTGGCGCCCTGGAAGGAACTCGTGCAGGCCAACGCGGGCCAGCCGATTCACTTCGAGATTCGCATCCAAAACCGCGAGGGGCGCTGGAAGATTTTCGACCGCGTGACCAACACGGTGTCGGCGGACTCCATCGATGGCCATCTCGTTTATCGCCTGCTCCGCCCCGTTTACAACATTTACGGCACGATGGGCATTTACCAACGGGACTTGCAGACGTTTCAGGAGCGTCCCGTGCTCGAAAACCGCAATCTCGAAGACGGCTGCGTCAATTGTCACACCTTTCTCCGGCATCAGCCTCAGCCGATGGCCTTGCACATCCGGCACAAGGGCGCGGGCAATCCCCTCCTCCTCGTGCAATCGAACGAAGTCACCCGCGTGAACAAGACGGCCGGCTACCTGGCCTGGCATCCGAGCGGTCGCCTCCTGACGTTTTCCGTGAATCGATTCGCCCTCCTCTTTCACACCACCGGTGAAACCCGCGATTTGTTCGACGGCGCGTCGGACCTGGGAATCTACCGGGTGGATTCCAACGTTGTCGTCACGCCACCGGCCATGGCCCGACCAGACCGCGCTGAAACCTGGCCCTCGTGGTCGCCTGATGGACGCCATCTCTATTTCTGCAGCGCCCCGAAATTGAAACTGGAGCGGTTCAAACAGATTCGCTACGACCTCATGCGCGTCGCCTACGACATCGAGCAAGACCGCTGGGGAGAGCCGGAGACGGTGGTTTCGGCCCTCGACAGCGGCCTGAGCGCGGCGCAACCGCGGGTCTCACCCGACGGGCGTTGGCTGTTGTTCTGCCTTTCGCCGTACGGGAATTTTCCCGCCTACAGTCCCGGGAGCGATCTTTATCTGATGGATCTCTCGACTCGCCAGATGCGCCGGCTCGAGATCAATAGCGACCAGTCCGATGCGTGGCATGGCTGGTCGAGCAATGGTCGTTGGATTGTGTTTAGCAGCAAACGCCGCGATGGAGTGTTCACCCGGCCGTACTTCAGCCACATGGATCAAGAGGGGCGTTTCTCCAAACCGTTCGTCTTGCCCCAGCGCGATCCCCGCTTCTACGATTCCTTCGTCAAAGTCTATAACCTCCCCGAGTTTATCCAAAGCCCCGTCACCGTGACTCAAGCGCAACTCGCCCGGGGGGCCTTGCGGCCGAAGCGGGTGCTCGATCCTCTCACCGAACCGGCCCTCTCATCCGGCGAGCCACCCATCAAACACGAAGCCGAAGAAGGCCGATCCACCGAGATGAACCAGAGTCCATCGCCCGCAAGAGCGAGGTGATCTCTTCACGGTTTGCCTTCAGTCCGGCTTAATTGGTTCGTTTCGATCTTGGCCAGCGCGAGCTTGGCGGGCCCGAATTCGGGCTGGAGGCGCAGGACACTCTGGAATTCGGCGCGCGCCTCCGTGAACTTCCCCTGCATCACATAAAAAGTGGCCAGGTTGTGGCGCGCCTGCCAGTAGTTCGGATCGAGATCCACCGCTTTGCGAAAGCACTGGCCGGCTTCGTTCGTCCGTCCGTGCTGTTGCACCGCGCTGCCCAGATTGTTCCAGGCCGACGCGTAACTCGGCATGATCTTCACCGCGGTCTCGAAGTGTTTGACCGCATCCTCCCAGCGTCCGACCCGGAGCAAGGAGTTGCCCAGGTTGTTGTGCGCCTCGACATAATCCGGAAAGAGGCGCAGCGCTTCCTCATATTCGCGGATCGCTTCTTCCACTTTGCCTTGCCGGGCCAGCGCAATGCCCAGGTTGTAATGAACATCCTCATCTTCGGGATACAGTTGCCGGGCCTCAGTGAAGACCGCCACGGCCTCCGCCGGCTTTCCTTGGGCCAGAAGTTGATTGCCGCGACTCAAACGCTCGCCGAGGGCGGCGTCCTGGTTCGGGGATTTCGACGCGTGCGGCGCGCTCTGCGAAGGCGCGGCAACAGGATTGGCCGTGGTCGCCGCCGTCGGCGAAGAGTCTATTCTAGAATACCTGGATCTTGTGGTGAAGGTGAAGGCCAGCCACGCCGCCGCCGCGATCAAAGCGATTCCCGCGATTGTCCACCAAGGCGAGAAGCGCCGCCGGCCTCGCGCTGAATTCGAGGCGCTCTCCGCGCCTGGTCGATCAGCCCCAGGGAAGTTCGTCCGCGAATTCGAACTTTTCCGTTTGGAGTGCTTTGCTTTCATGGCGAGAGCATCGAATCAGAGAACCCTCGGATCGACAACTCGGAATCGCGTTCGGTGGGCCGGACTTCGTTCGAGCCTAACAAACAATACGTGACTGTGCGGTCGCCGAAGCTCCGACGCAATACCCACGGTGGGGCGAGACTCTGTCGAGCCGTGACTTTCCTATCACTTAAAAGGTCCCTTAAAAGGCCAGATCTTCGGGTATCGAATCTGACTATTTGCCATAAACTTAAGATACTCAGGCCCCGTGACGCCCGACGCGGGAAGCTCGTCTTGCTGAGGCTGCATGATTCCCGGGGGAATCTGGATAAGGACATTTGGTGCGCCGTCAGGCGTCTCCAGGTAACGCGGGCCGTCAGAGAGAGGTGTTGCCACTTCCGAAAACTGAGGCCAGAGCTCCTGGTAGGGCGACCCCACCATCGTCGCGAGGCCCAGCCTTGGCGGAACCCCGCACCACCACCAAGATTTCACGGGCGGCTCACCTGCCCTAACCTCAGCGAAGAACGGTCGGACTACTCCCGCGACTGCTAGCCAAAGTCTCTTCAATGCAAGCGGCCAACCGGGGATCTGAAGCGCTCGATCGTCAACCAGCATCTGCAGCAAACAGCACCTGTAGCCCTGAGCTGAAGGCCCTACCTGTGGAGGGATTGAGATGAAAACATGCCTGAACGGTTGACTGGGATACCAGACAATCCCGCCACGAAGCCGCTCCCTGAAGAACGTCAGAAAGTGGGCACGGCCCTGCTCTTCGAGCTTGAACTGCGGAGGCTCCCAGAGACCATAGCGCCTCGGCAGAGCTTCGGGAGCATGCAACTCAAGGACATCAACCAGCTTGGCGTGGCCTGCGCCTTCAAACGAGCGGTCGTCCTCGAACCACCAAGAAAGGGAAAGACACTTGCGCCGCTCGGTGACACGGGGGAAGCGCATGCGCGTAGATCGCTTGGACG
>CAYHFE010000648.1:0-4316 GCA_964355375.1 uncultured Verrucomicrobiota bacterium | reverse complement strand
TGCTCACCGATATCATCGGATGGGAAGACGCGTTCTGTGACATGGACTGCAAGATTGCCGGGACGGAGAAGGGCATTACCGGTTTTCAACTCGACCTCAAACTTCGCGGCCTGCCCCATCAGCAGATCGCCGAAGCCGTGGAGAAGGCGCGCGTCGCCCGACTCTTCATCCTGGGTGAAATGGCCAAGGTCTTGCCGGAGGCGCGCAAGGAGATGAGCAAGTACGCCCCCCGCATTCTCACCTTGAAGATTAATCCGGAAAAGATCGGCGCGCTGATCGGCCCCGGCGGAAAGAACATCAAGCGCATCGTGGATGAGTCGGGTTGCGAGATCAACATTGAGGATGATGGAACGGTCAAGATCTACTCGGTCGCGGAAGAAGGAATGAAGATTGCCCGGGCGGCGATCGAGGGAATAACGGGCGAAATCGAGGTGGGCAAGATCTATCGCGGCCGGGTCGTCAGCATCAAGGATTTCGGCTGCTTCGTTGAAGTGTTACCCGGTCAGGATGGGCTCTGCCACATCAGCGAACTGGCCAATTTCCGGGTCAAGCAAGTTGAGGACATCGTCAAGATGGGCGATGAAATCGCGGTCAAATGCATCGGCATCGATGAAAAAGGCCGAGTCAAACTCTCGCGCCGCGCCGCCATGGAAGAGCGGGACAAGGAAATGGAGAAAAAGACCTGAGCGTTTCTGGGATTGAGGCATCGATCCAGCGGGCGGCCGGCGTGGTGAAGATCATGCCGGCCGCTTTTTTGCCCTTTCCGGGCGCCCGATGATCTGTGGCTGATTATCTGTGGCTTGCCAAGCCGGACGGCGATTTGTTTAATCGCCCTGTGTCACAACAGCAGACTTTGCGTGGAACGGCGACTTATGCCGGCATTGGCTTGCACAGCGGCAATCGAGTCAATCTCACCTTCCTGCCGGCACCGCCCAATGCCGGGATTCGCTTTCGGCGAGTCGATCTTGAGGGGAAGCCAGAAATCGAGGCGCGTGTCGAGTATGTCACCGAAACCAATCGATCGACCACGCTCTCGAAGGGCCACGTCAAAATCCACACGGTGGAGCATGTGCTGGCGACGTTTGCCGGTTGTGGCATCGACAACGCCATCATCGAACTGGATTCCAATGAGCCTCCGATTGGCGATGGAAGTGCCCGGCCCTACTGCAAGATGATCGAGGCCGCCGGCGTGGTGACGCAGGCGGAGCGGTGCGATCCCTACCAGGTGTCGCAGCCTTGCGAGGTCCAGGTGGGGGAATCGATGATGTCGATCTTTCCCTATGACGGACTGAAGATCAGTTGCACGAGTTCGGACAAGCAAGGGCGCTTCACCCAGTTTCTCAGCCTGGATATTTCCCCGGAAACCTGGGGACGCGAGTTAGCCCCGGCGCGGACGTTTTGTTTTTTTGAGGAGATTGAATTCCTCATCAAGAACGGCCTGATCAAGGGAGGAAGTCTGGAGAATGCCGTCGTCATTCGCGACGACGCCGTTCTGACCACGGAGCCGATGCGTTTTCCGGAGGAGTTTGTGCGGCACAAGATTCTGGACATCCTCGGGGATATCGCGCTGCTGGGACGGCCGCTGTGCGGACACATTGTGGCCCTGCGCCCGAGCCATGCGGCCAATTGCGCCTTGACGCGTCTTTTGACCGAACAGATGCGAAAACCGTTGCTCGCCGCTCAGGCTTTCATGCCGCCTCCCAGCATCAAAAGTGAGCCCGCCTGCGAAGCCGCTTCGACCCCACAGTCCAAGCCGGAAACTCCGGTCCTCGACATTTACGGGGTGATGAAAATTCTCCCGCATCGCTACCCGTTTCTCATGGTCGATAAAGTGACCCGGATCGAGGGGAATCAGATCCAGGCCATCAAGAACGTCACCGTCAACGAAGCGTATTTTCAGGGACACTTCCCCAATCACCCGATCATGCCGGGCGTGCTGCAGTTGGAGGCGATGGCGCAGGTCGCCGGCATCCTCATGCTGAAACAAGCGGAGAATTCCGGCAAGATCGCCTATTTCATGTCCGCGGAACGTGTCAAGTGGCGGAAGCCCGTGCGTCCCGGAGATCAGTTGATCATCGAGGTCGAATTGACGAAGCATCGCGGCAAGATCGGCAAGGCCAAGGGCGTTTGCTTGGTGGACGGCGAGATCGTGAGCGAGGCGGTGGTGGCGTTCATGCTCATGGAGAAATGAGATGATCCATCCCACCGCCATCATTCATCCCCAGGCCCAGATCGGCCCGAACTGTGAAATCGGGCCCTATTGCATCATCGGCGGGCACGTCCAGATCGGGAGCGGCTGCGTTCTTCATTCACATGTCGTCATTGACGGGCAGACCACGCTGGGCGCGGACAACGAGATTTTTCCCTTCGCCAGCATTGGGCTGAAGACCCAGGACCTCAAATGGAAAGGGGGAATCACGCGTACTCAGATCGGCGATGGCAACACCTTCCGCGAATACGTCACCATCCACAGCGCAACCGGAGATGGTGAAGTGACGCAGGTTGGCTCCCACAACCATATCCTGGCCTACTGTCATATCGCCCACAACGTCATCCTCGGAAACCACGTCATCATGTCCAACGTCGCGACCCTGGCCGGGCATGTCGTCGTCGAAGATTGCGCCGTCGTCGGAGGTTTGGCGGCCGTTCATCAGTTCTGCCGGATTGGCAAGATGGCCATCATTGGCGGCTGTTCCAAGGTGGTGCAGGACGTTCCGCCTTTCATGCTGGCGGATGGCAATCCAGCGGAAACCCGGACGGTCAATAAGGTCGGCCTCGAACGCAACGGGGTTGCGGAAGATGCCCAAGCGGCTTTGAAACAAGCCTACAAGATTCTGTTCCGAGAGGGCTTGACCATCTCCAACGCCTTGGATCGGATCGAAGCCGAATTGCCGCCGCTGGAGGAGATTCGTTACCTGGTGCTCTTCACCCGGACGAGCGAGCGGGGCATCAGCAAGTGAACAGCCCGTTCCTATCACCGACCCGTGGGAATGAGGGCGGGATGAATTACCCTTGGTCTCAAACCGTTCGCGGTTCGGATCTTGAACAGGGTGACATCTTCGAGTCGTGTCCAGTTTTTCTCCCGCGCTGATTCTTACGGCGTCGTCACGGAGGCCGACTTGATCGCCTCCGCCGCGGAAGCTTTTCTCGCCTACGACAAGGAGGAGGAGAAACATGCTCCACGCCAAGCGCAGTGAGGTCTGGCAGGTGGATTTAGGCCTGGCGGCTCAAGCCCGGCCTGCTGTCGTCTTCAGCATAGTTTTTCAGGACAACGAGCGGGCAGTCTAGGCCGTGGTCCCACATACGACTGCTCTGCGAGGCGGGCGTTTCGAGATTGTTGTGAACGTGCCTGGGCTGGAACCAGGGGCTTTTGATGTGCAGGGATTGCGCAACATTCCCGGCTCGGTCGGTTATGGGCGGCAATACCGGCTTGCGCGGGTGCATCAACACGTTAAATTGCCGCCATGAGCGCGTCGGAAATTCTTCAAGCCGCAAAGTCTCTTCCGCTGTCGGAGCGCATTGAGCTCGCGCAGAAGCTTTGGGACGACATCACGGAACATGGATACGACCCCGAGCTGTCGCCGGAACAAGCCGCCGAACTCGACCGCCGTGCGGAAGATGCGCTGAGGCATCCGGGGCACGGAACGCCAGCGGAAGAAGTCTTTGCTGGAATCAGGGAGCGTCTTCTCACCAAGAAATGACGTTCACAGTCATTATTGAGGACGAAGCCAAACAGGAGTGGAATGAGGCCGTTGACTGGTAGGACAGACCGGCGGCCATGGTTTGCACGGTTCGTAGTCCGGGAAAACATTCTGCTTTTCCTGCTCCTTTGTCACGCCCTGGATCTCCCGGCCCGGCCCCCGGATCAGATAGAACCGCTTGATGTCGTCGAGAAGATCAGACCAGCGTGCGAACCGTTTGGTGATCCGTTGGCCAGTTCGAGGATGTCGATACACCAGTTTCATTTCTGCTCACTGATCACAGTTTCACTGATTACTGACTCATTGGACCTCCGGATTTGCCTTCATGAGTTGGTTGACGATGCGAACCGCCCAGAAGATTCCGGCCATCGTCATGGCCAACCCGAAGCCGAGGACGAACCATTCTGTCGTGCTCAGCACGAGCGTTTGATGCACCTGGGTCCGGTCGATCAAGAGATGAAAGTCCTGCGTGACAGGAAATGAGTAAGTCACGCCGCGGTAGGTGAAGATCCAATTGGTTTGGGCGTACCGCCAGGCGAATGACCATTTGCCCGACCGGCACATGAGCCTGGACCTGGAAATCGAGGGAAAAAGTGGCAATTCCTTTCAGGCTAT
>CAYHFE010000647.1:0-4322 GCA_964355375.1 uncultured Verrucomicrobiota bacterium | reverse complement strand
CACGTGGCGACCGGCTGAAGCCGGGACTACCTACTTGTCAAAATGAGAACTGCTGACGCGGCTCGCGCGGCGGGCGGCGCCTGAGATCGTCTTCGGGCAGGTCTGCCGCCAAGGCCAGCGCCGGCAAACCGTCGGTCGCGAGATTGACCTAGAGGATTGACCCGGCGCTGAGCGGCAGTGGCTTGTCCGCGAGCGTGGCGGCGACCATGGCCCGATCTCGCCGATGTTGGTGACCTCTGGTTCAGTCCTTTTCTCGAGTCGTTTCTGTGAGTTGGCAAGAGTCGAGACCTAGCCCAGGGGACGCGGCTTTTCGGGGCTGATGGAAAAGCGATGCCGCAAGGGTAACCGTCAGCACACCCGCCACCACACCCAGTGATGCCAGCGTGTCGATTTTGTAGGCCGTGTGAGCGAGAAGCATTTTCACCCCGACAAACGCCAGCACCACGCCCAAACCTGTCTTGAGGTAGTAGAATCTGTCCACCATCCCTGCCAGAACGAAGTAGAGCGAGCGCAGCCCCAGGATGGCAAAGACGTTGGAGGTATAGACGATGAAAGGGTCCAGCGTGACAGCGAAGATGGCCGGGATGGAATCCACCGCAAACACGAGGTCGCTCACCTCGACGCACACAAGCACGACCAGAAGCGGCGTGGCCATACGGCGTCCGTCCACCCGCACCACGAACCGGTCGCCGTGAGAATCGGAGGTCACCGGCACCAGTCGGCGAAACCAGCGGACCACCGGGTTGCGCTCGGGATGAATTTCCTCCTGCTTGCCGAAGACCATCTTGAAGCCGGTGACGAGGAGAAACACGCCGAAGAGATAGAGAATCCAGCCGAAGCGGCTGATGAGCGCCACCCCCAGGCCAATCAGCACCAGGCGCATCACCAGCGCCCCCAGCACGCCCCAGAACAGCACCTTGTGCTGCCACGGCGGCGGCACCGAGAAGTAGGAAAAAATGAGGACGAACACGAAAACGTTGTCCGCGCTGAGCGAGTATTCAATGAGATAGCCAGTAAAGAACTCCAAACCCTTTTGCGGCCCCGCCCAATACCACACTCCCGCGCCGAACAATCCCGCCAGCGTCACCCACACGCCAGTCCAACTGAGTGCCTCCTTGAAACCCACGGCGTGCGCCTTACGGTGAAACACGCCCAGGTCCAGCGCCAGCACGGCCAGCACCAACACGCTGAAGCCAATCCAGATTAACGGGTGTCCAGTCATGGTGAAGCAGCTCCTATCGGATCACATCGCCGATTACAGAGGAGTCAATGGGATGGAAGACACCATGACCCTCACCCGCCCTGCGGGCACCCTCTCCCATCGGATGGGAGAGGGACGGGGTGAGGGCATCGTGTGTTCTATCCTGCGCACCCCTCAGTAAACCGGCCGGGAAGCGCGCCTCGCCCGCGGCGGCCCGACTTGGGATCGAAGCGGGCGGGCAAGCCGCATTCATCGGAAGCCAGGTTGCAGGAATACTGCTGGCTCCACTGCGGCTGGTCGCCGGCCCAAGCGGACGGGTCGGCAGCGGCGCGTCCGGATGCCGCGTGAGGAAGGCGAAGGCGCGGAGGGGATTCTCTTCGGTGATCATCCGGATCACGGCTGAGTCGAGGCCGGCGTTGCGCAGCTTCGGGATGAAGGTCTTCGTCAGGTAGCTGTAGGGCATCTGCGTGCCGCCGTTGCGCTGGCCGGGCTGATACCAGCCAGCGTCGTGAGAAACCAGGATGCGATCGGCTTGACCGGCCGCCACGAGTTCCTTGATCGCGGTGATGAAAGTGCCGTCCTCGCCGGGATTCCATCCGAGAGAGTCGAGTTCGATGAACCCACCGCGCGCAGCCAGATCCCGGTGCCACTTCCGCGTCCGCTCCGCCTGGGCATGCACCCAGATGAAGCGAATGGCCGGGCTGATCGTTTCCAGAATGTCGGCCTGCTTCTTGGCGGTGCTGCCGGTGGCCGTGTGACTGGCCACCGCCGCATCGGTGGCAAGTGCGGCGCGACCGGCGGCGCGCAGGAATTTCTCCTCGAGCGTGGTCATGCCCGAATCGCTCGTGGCGATCTTGATAAACCCGGCTTTGATCCCGGTGTCTTCGATCCCTTCAGTAATCTCCTTGATGAACAGCGCGGTCAGATCGTCCTCCGACATGTTGCGGTGTTCAGCGGGGGCGTAGTTCGCCCGGCCATACACGCCGGTGGGCACCACCACCGGCAGGCCGGATTCCGCGGCCAAACGGCGCAAGAGGGAGGCGTTGCGCCCGACGCCGATGCTGCTGCACTCGACCAGCAGGCCGACACCCTGACTCACCGCCTCCTGGAGCAGCGGCTTCATAACGCGCACCACGTCGTCCGCATCCGCCTGACCATAACCCGGTGTTGTCGGTCCGCGCAGATCGGTCAAGAGGTGTTCGTGCGGTAACACCACCCCAAGACCGGTCGCGGCCAGAGGTCCCTGAGCGGTCTGAAACCAGGCGACGAGGTCGTTCGTGGCCAGGCGAAAGAAACGGTTGCGGGCGACCGCGCTCAGAGTCACGGAGTGGGTGTCGCCCAGGCGGACGGCGGCCAGCCGTGCGGGCCACCACCGGGCGTTCGAGTCCAGGCGATCCGTCGTTTCCAAGAGATAGGCATCAGCAAAGGAAACCCAGGAAACCGTTACCTGGTTCGTGCGAAGATCGGCCCGCAGGGCGGGGGGACCACCTCTCGCCGACAGCGTCAGAGATAGGGTAAACAAACTGATGATCGTCACGATAGAGCAAAGCCGGGAGTTCCTCATAACAGCATAATCCATTGCACAGTGGTCTCACGTTCATTCTTCTGGTCGCAAGCGGTTGCGCCCAGCGGTGGGCCTGTTCATAGCGCGGAAGGCGGGGATCTGGTCCTGCTCTGCGGCCAGCTACCCCGACGCCCCCGACGGCGCGCCCAGACTTGCCCTCGGGTCTCATTGCGCCTTCCGGGCCGATGCCGCGCTGTCGGTCCGCGGCTGCGGGCTGCTCAGGTAACGGAACAGATCGGAGTCCGCCGGCAGCACCAGGGTGCTGCGTTTGCCCAGGAACTGCTCGTAGGCCTGGAGGCTGCGCACGAAGGCGTAGAACTCGACGTCCTTCCCGTAGGCCTCGGCATAGACGCGCGCGGCCGTGCCGTCGCCTTCGCCGCGGAGTTTCTCGGCGTCCTGCTTGGCCTGGGCCAGGAGGATGGTGCGTTGTTTGTCGGTTTCGGCCTTGAGCTTGGCGGATTCCTCCTCGCCTTCGCTGCGGTAGCGCTTGGCCTCGCGCTCGCGCTCGGCCTGCATGCGCTGAAAGACGCTCAACTGCACCTCCTGCGGCAGGTCGGCGCGCTTGATGCGCACGTCCACCACTTCGATGCCAAACTCCTTGGCCTTCTCGCGGGCGGTCCGGGCCACGTTGTCCATGATCGTCTCGCGTTTCAAGCCAATGACGAGGACGAAGGTGTGGCTGGCGACTTCGCGGCGCAGTTCGGACAGGACCAGGTCATCGAGCCGGGCGCGGGCGCCGGACTCGTCGCGCACGGTCTTATAGAACAGCAGCGGGTCGCTGATGCGCCAGCGGGTCACCGGATCGGCCACGAGGCGCTTCTTGTCCTGGGTGAGGTATTCGGCCTTGGGCGCGTCGCTGGTCAGGATGCGGCGGTCGAAGCGGTTGACGGTTTGGAGAAAGGGCATCTTCCAGGCCAGGCCGGGTTGTTGAATGGTGCGCTTGTATTCCCCGAACTGGGTGATGATGACCTGATCGGTCTCATTGACTGTGAAGAAGACCTGCCGAGTGACAAAGAAGGCCAGGAGAACCAGGACCAAGCCGCCGAGGCTGAAGAGTTTTGTTCGCATAAGAGCAATCTTAGATGGGAGGTTACTTGCCGGGTGTGGGCACGTTGGCACCGCGCGGGTTGAGCAGGCTGGCCGCACCGGGGGTCAAAGGCAGCAGGGGCAAAAGCCGCTGGTTCACGTCGCCGCCAATGATGACCTTGTCGATGTCGGGCAGGATTTTCTCGATCGTTTCGAGGTGCAGGCGGTCGCGGGTGACGTCCCGGGCTTTTTCGTATTCGGCCAGGACGCTGAGGAAACGAGCGGCTTCGCCCTGGGCCAGGAGGACCCGCTGTTCCTTGTAACCCTCGGCTTCGCGGAGGAGTTTCTGGGCCTCCCCGCGGGCCTTGGGCAGGATGTCGGCTTGGTAGCCCTTGGCCTGGTTGATGAGTTTTTCCTTGTCCTCGCGGGCGCGGACGACGTCGTGGAAGGCGTCGCGGACGGCGTCGGGCGGGTCGGCGGCCTGGAGCTTGACCTCCGTGATGACCAGGCCGGACTCGTAAGCATCCATCA
>CAYHFE010000646.1:0-4334 GCA_964355375.1 uncultured Verrucomicrobiota bacterium | reverse complement strand
GTCTTCAGCGGTAAAGATAGCGTCCATGGCCCGATTTGCCCACCAGCCTGCCGCCGTCGGCAACGACCTCGCCGCGCACGATCGTCGTGATCGGGTATCCCTTGAAGTCCCAGTCCTCGTAGATATTCCAGTCGCACAACGAGGGGGACATGGTGTGGCTGTACTTGACCCTCTTGTTCATGTCGACGATGACGAGGTCCGCGTCCGAGCCAATGGCGACAGTGCCCTTGCGCGGGTAAAGCCCGAAGACCCGCGCCGGATTGTAGCTGCATACCTCGACCACCTTCTCGATCGGGATCCGTCCCTTGTTCACGCCCTCGCTGAGCATCACCGGCAGTATCAGCTGGGTGCAGTTGCCCAGGCCCATGGGGGCCTTCCACATGTCCTTCCCCTTGTGCTCCCGAGTCATGCAGGCGTGGTCCGAGCCAATGGTGTCCACCACCCCGTCCCGGATGCCTTCCCAGAGCCGCTCGTTGTCCGCCTTGCCTCTGAGAGGCGGGTTGACGTTGGCGAACACCGGGTTGTCGCGGATGACCGGTACCAGATCGTCGTTGTTGTGCGTCAGGTACTGCGGGCAGGTTTCCATGACGACCTTTACCCCCTCCGCCTTGGCCCGCGCGATGATGTCCACCGATTCCTTGATGGTGTTGTGCACGATATACAGAGGACAACCGGCCACCTTGGCAATGAAAATCGCCCGGTGAATGCACTCCTCCTCGACGAAGTTGGGGCGCGTGTCGAACCATGCCTGGGCGTCCTGCCTGCCCGAGGCCTCGATCGACTTCCTCAGCCAGAGCGAAATGTCGATATTCTCGCAGTGAACCATGCCGTAGGACGGGAACCCGAGCTTCTTGATGCGATTGAAGCCTTCCAGCACGAAGCCGTCGTCGATGGCCGGTATTCCCAGCGCGGCCGCCTGCGGCCCCTTGTATCCCATCACGAATTTGAAGCCGTGGATGCCGCGGGCGGGCGCCTCGGCTATCTGCTCCAGGTTCACCTCGTCGGCCACCATCATATGAAAGAAGCCGTCGATGTAGCTGTTCTTCTCGAAGTCGCGCTTCAGATCGTCCAGGTGGTGGAGCAACCCCGTTTTCACCCGGCGCATGTACGACGCTACAGTGGTCACGCCGCCCAGCGCCGCGGTTCCGGTCTCGGTGGGCACTGTCTTCGCGAAGGGAATCTGGAAATATTCCCCGTACGCTATGTGGGTGTGCAGATCGATGGCCCCGGGCAACACATGCTTGCCGGCAGCATCGATCACCCGCTTGGCCTCGGGCATCATCTCGGCCGGCGCGATGGCCACGATCTTTCCCCCGTCGATGCCGATGGCCGCCGAGATGGTCTCGCTGTGGGTTACTACCTTGCCATTCTTGATGACGAGGTCCATCTTCTTCTCCCTTTTCCTTCTAGGCGAGCTTCGAATCTTCCGACGCCAGCGCCAGGATCGCGCGCTGCGTCAGCACCCGGGCGATATCCACTTTGTAGCCGTTCCATTCGAGCGGCCAGGCATTGCTCACGGCGGCCTCGGCAACCTTGGCGGCACTGCTGGCATCGAGCCTTTCCCCGTCGAGTTTTCGCTCGGCCAACGCCGCGCGCCAGGGCTGAGGGCTGACCGCGCCCAATACAATGCGCGGGCTGCGGCACACGCCATCTTCCACCCGGGTCACCACTGCGATGCTGACTACCGCGGGATCGAATATATTTCCCCGGCTGAGCTTCTCGTAGAAGCCACGGGACCCGGGCTCAGGGGCCGGCAGGTGCACACCGGTCACCATCTCGTCCAACCCCAGGATGTTTCCCTGCGGGGTAAAGAATTCCTCTGCCATCACGGTCCGCTCTCCGCCGCTACCAGCGATGCGCACGCTGGCGCCCAGGGCCACCAGGGCCGGTGCGGTATCGGAGGGACAGGTGGCAACGCAATCCCGGCTGCCGAAGATCGCGTGGTAACGATTGTCACCGTCCAGCGCGGGACACTGCGCCCCGCCCTTGCGACGACAGTCGTAGGCATTGCCGCTGGCGAGGTAGTACCAGCACCGCACCTGCTGGCAGAGATCGCCTCCCAGGGTAGCCATGTTCCGGTACTGCAACACCCCGGATTCATGCGCAGCCTGTGCAAGCATCGGATAGCGCTGGCGCACGATCGGGTTGGACTCGATACCGCGCAGCGTGACCAGGCTGCCGATCAAGAGACCATCATCGGTCTCACGAACATGATCCAGTCCGGGTTGCACGGTCTTGAGGTTGATTAGTACCTTGGGCGCGACCCGGTGCACGCGGCCCCTCAGCCGGCCCAACAGGTCCTGCCCGCCTGCGATCAGCGCGGCCTCGCCTCCATGGGTCTTGAGCAGGGACACCGCCTCGGCCACGCTTGCAGCATTCACATAGGCAAAGACGGGCAGGCTGTCGAATACTGCGTAGCCGCTTGTGCTGGCAACCACCTGCGGCGGAGCATCGGCTTCCTCCAGCCCCGCGCCCCATCCCTCAATCTCAAATCTGTCCAGAAGATTCATGCTCTGCTCCTTTGCGTGCGCCGCTCTTTTATCGCTTCCAGTACACGCTCGGGCGTGAACGGGGCATTCAGCCTTACTCCGATCGCGTTATACATGGCCTGCCCGATCGCCGTTGGCGTCGGGCAGGTGGCCCCTTCGCCGATCCCCTTGACTCCGAAGGGCCCCACCGGGTCCACGACTTCGGCAAAGGTGATTTCCATCGGCGGGGCATCCAGCGTGTTGAGTATCTTGTAGTCGGCGAAGTTGGGATTAAGCACGCGCCCCGTCTTTGCGTCCCACACCAGATCCTCGGTCAGGGCAAAACCGGATCCGATCAGGGCGCCGCCCGAGACCTGGTTCTCGCAGACCGACGGATTGATTATGCGTCCGCTGTCGTGCACCGCCACGATCTTGACCAACTTCGTCACGCCCGTCTCGCTGTCCACCTCGATCTCGACGAAATGGATCATGAACATCTTGGCGATCTGGCCCACGGGCAGGTTCCGCGCGGCCCGGCCGACGATGTAGGGCGGGGTCAGCCACTCCGGGTGCACCTTGCGCGTCATTTCCGAAAACGCGATCCGCTTCTTCGGCTTCGCCTTGACGTATATCCACCCCTCCTTGATGTCCAGCTCGCGAGGCGGGACCCCCAGTTCCCGGCTGGCCAGCTGCAGTATCTGGTCCTTGGCGTCGCGGGCGGCCGCTTTGGTGGACATCCCGGTCTGATGGGCGTTGACGCTGCCGATGCTTGCCGGACTCCACGGACAGACGTCGGAATCACCGTGCGTGCCCGTAAAGCTCTCCAGGGGCACCCCAAGTTCTTCGGCGGCGATCTGCGCCTGAGTGGTCTCCACCCCTTGCCCCACGCGTCCCACCCCGGTGAGCAGATTGATGCTGCCGTCATGGTTGATTTTGACGATGACGGACGGGCTGCCCAGGTGCCTGCCCCCGCAAACGTGGCAGGCGGTGGCCATTCCGACGGCGCGTATCTTGTTGCCCTTGACGGCGGTGGGCTTGCCAAAGCCCTTCCACTTGTCTTTCCAGCCGAAGGCCGCGGCGCCCTTCTCGATACACTGGTCCATGCCACCGCTGGTGAGGTGCTCGCCCGGGAAAGGAACATCGAAGCGCTTGAAGATGTTCCTCTGCGAATGGATCGGATCGCCGGCGATGATGTGGTTCTTGCGCCTGATTTCCAGCGGATCCATCCCCAGCTCCGCTGCCGCCTTGTCGATCAGCGGCTCCATGCAGAAAGTCATGGTCAGGTCACCGACCCCTCTCATGCAACCCGCATTGGGGGTGTTGGTGTTCACGCCATTAAATTCGAACCTGATCGCCGGCCGGTTCCGGCCCCACAGATCGGAAACACTTTCGTATGCATAGGCTTTGTAGCCGTGCGCCCCGTTGTCAAAGTAGTGCTTGAAGTGGATGGCGGTAAAGGTGCCGTCTCGCTTCACGCCCAGCCTTCCCCAGGATATCGGCGTCTCCCGCCGCTTGACGGTGGCCATCGCCTCTTCCTGGGTCAACTCGATCTTGACCGGCCGCCGCGCCTTCCGCGACAGAAAAGCAGCGATGAAATGAAAGTTGCAGGCCCACCACAGGCCGTTGGAGGCCCCGGTCGGCATCCCCACCAATCTCACATAGTTCTGAGGTATTTTGAGAAAGCGGGCGAGTTCGTCGCGGACCTGGAACGGGGTCTGGCTCCCGGTCCACATGGTCATCTTGTTCCCTTCCCAGGTGGCGACGCAGCCGTTGCGCCCCACGGGAGCGTGGCTCTGGTGGCCCATGGCGGTCTCGTGTTCGACGATGAGATCTGCTGCCTTGAAACCCTTGTCGAGGTTCCCGTCC
>CAYHFE010000645.1:0-4363 GCA_964355375.1 uncultured Verrucomicrobiota bacterium | reverse complement strand
GGGGATTGGACCAGCGATGGAACTGGAGCGAATGAAGCTCACTCCGGCAATCCGGATCCCGCCGTGCATGGCGGCGCCAATTTCCATCTTCGAGTCGCTGGCGCGGACGTGACGACCAGCCGGGCAGCGCTGTTCTTTTCTGAGGCGCCTCCGGCGGGAGTTCCCGCCGAGTTGGGTCGAATCGTCAATGGCTTCCAGGATGACTTCACCAGCGCGACGCGCGATCCGAATTGGCAGGCTTTCGGACCTGGGGGCGACCGATACGATCAGGCCAACGGCATCCTTTATGTGAGCCCGAGCGCGGGTGATCCGAATCACCTGTTGTATATGAAGCCGGGTTACAGCAATGACGTGCAAGAGGTGCTCGCGCGAATTCGAGTGACGGCCTTTCAAATCAACCACGATTTTCCGCGGGGCGGTATTGCGGTCGGTGTCCAAACCAACACCGCGGATCTGGGCCGTGGACTGAATCTGCATTTCCGCGACAGCACCCAAGATAACGTGCCCGGTCGTCAGTTCAAATTGTTGGATGACGCTCGCGCTTGGGGCCCGGCTGGATTGAGGACAAATATTCCACCCCAAACCACGCCGGGGTGGACGAATAACGTCTGGTACTGGCTGCGTCTGCGTCTGGATCCCAAGGCGGACGCCACCAATAGTCTCTTTGGGAAAGTGTGGGTGGCGGACGGAGCGACGCCTGAACCGGCGCAGTGGCAGGTGAAGTGGCCGGATTCGGCGATCCCGAAACCGCTCCGAAAGGGCTTCGCCGGCATTTCTGGTTCGAGCGCCGATGCCAACGGTAATGGCTTGGGACACCTTGAAGTGGACTACATCCTGATCAAGGCGGCTGGGCTGCCACCGGTCAAGGTCGATTTCAAAGCGACCGGACCCGCGGCCACAGCGGCGAAGTTTACGGGAGTGACGAAATTGGCGGGCAACAAACTGCAGCTCGGGTGGGTGGGCGCGGGGACGTTGGAACAAGCCGACGCCGTGATCGGCCCGTGGACCGCGGTTCCGGCTGCGTCGGCTGGGGGGATAATCACGCCCAGCGGACCGGGGAAGTTCTATCGACTGCGGCCGTGAGCCCATAGCGTCAGGATCTGCTCAGAAAAAGGCCGGAGGCAACTCCGGCCTTTTTTTGTCCTTGATGGCTCGGGTTCACATTGTGGACGGACCCCAGGTTATCGGCAAAGCCGGGGAGTGGGCCGTTCCAGCCGATTCGCACGTCACGACCATGCGAATCACGGTTTGCTGCTGGCGTGCACCTCGGCCGTGGAGGCTGACGCACTCGCCAGCGTCATCCGGGAAAAGCCGGAATTGTCCTGTTCTGCGAGGGCGACCTCAAGCCTGCTTCAGAGTCGGTCTGCGAGGAGATCAAAACACCGTCGCGACGATGGCCTGCGCCTCTTCCAGGGACAGGTCGTCCGGCAGGTGGTGGTAAACCGAGGCATACACCGCCCCATGGGCTGCGTGCGCGGTCAAGCCAAAGATATCTCCGCGAAGATGGCGGAAGACCTTGTAGGTCAGTGCGTAAATCAAACCATGCACTTCCTGCGACGTTTCGAATCGAAGGCAGTATTGGCCGGGACGCCACTCGCGCAGCGACGCCTGCCCGGCGATCTTCGGCAAATCCTCCTCGTCGGAGTCGCCGATGTAAAGCTGGCGCCGGATGGCCTCCTCGAGGATCTTGGAGAGCGGTGTGGTCAGGGGCTTGTCGCGTGGCGCGAGGTGGAAGAAATCCAACGCCAGGTGATGGTTGGTGGCGGAGAAGAGATGGGCTTGCTGCAAATCAACCTGGTGATGCCAGAAGGCTCCGCAGATGGTCGCGGCCAGACCGCGGTAATCGCGGGCCGCCACGCCCATGATCATGGACGTCCCATCGCGCAGGAGGTTGGCCTTCGGGCCAGTGGATTCGAGGGCGTCGGCCAGACGCACGAGATGAACGCCAAAGTGGTTGGCGTATTGTCGATAAACGCCGCCGAAGAAATCCTCGCCGAAATCGCGGAGGATGTGCAGCTCCTCTGGAGAGTATCCGGCCGCGGCGAGGGCTCCGCTCGGATCGGGCGTTGAGCGGAAGCGCGTCATGGCCTTGGCGTAAAGCTCCCGGATGTTGAACCAACGCGTGGGTTCGAGTTCTTGCGATTCCCATTCGGCCCGGTCCGAGCGAGTGAACACGAAGAGCGCGCGCAGCAATTGCTCGTTCTGACACTGGAGCGCGAACTCCTCCGCTTGCCGGGTGTCGTTAGGGCCCGCTTGGCCCCGTTCCTTGAAGGCGCGGCGGTTGGCGATCAGGAATTCGGTGATCCGCACGGTCTCCGGAGTGAAATCACATCGGGCCAGATACGGGGCGTAGTACTCCGCCAGCGGAATCCCGGACAGCCCGGAGGAAAACCGATCGGGCAGAGGACGTGTCTCATCCAGGCGCGCCGCCAGGTCTTCCGGAGTTACCGGCAAGCGCTTGGTTTTGAGAGCCAGCTTGACCGCGGCCAAGTGATCGGCGTCGAGGAGCGCTGCTTCAACCGCGACGGAAACACCTCGGCCCAGGTCGCTGATTGGCGTGGGCGCGCCCGGGTTGACGGGCCGAGCCCGCCCTTCCCGCACGTATTGCTCCAAGGCGCGCACTTTCTGTCGTTCGAGCGCGCCGCGCAGCCAAGTCCGTTCGGCCAGCACTCGGCGGTCGAGCGATGTCTCGAATTTGGCGTATCCGGGAAAGAGGCGCTCTTCCGCGCCGTCCAGTTGCGCGAGGAAGGCGAATGATTCGGCGAGCCCGCCTCGTTGCTCGTAAAAAAGGGAGGACAATTCGGGCACCGGAATGAGCCAATCGCCGGCGTTTCGAAACGTCGTCTCCAATTCGGCTGGATCCACCGGAACTCCGTAATGTTGCGCCGCCAGGAGAAGAGACAAGGCCGCTCGGCTCCGCTCGTACGAGGTCTGCCCTGGTTGAACCGCGGTGTGTTGCAGGCCCCCAACCCCAAAGACCATGGGGCTGCCCGGGCGGACTTGGCGTCCCTTTCGCAGATCGCGTTCGATGATCCCTTTGGCGAAGCGCGCGACGCGCCGGCGCGCGGACAGCAGTCGAGCCCGCACTTCACCTGCGAACTCGAAGCGGGCGCGTTCATTCGCTTCGGGTCCGAGCAGCTCTCCGAAAGAGTTGAATTCTTCGAAGCCCAGGATGTCCTCCGGGTGATTGCCGCTCGCACCGGCCCGGCGGGATGGGCGGGCCCGGGAATGAACAAAAGCCCGGATGCGGAGCAGGAAATCATAGGCCGACAGATCGCGGGCATCCTCGAGCTCGCCGTAAACCTCGTGGCTATGGCGGAAGTGTTCGCCGGCCAATGTCCAGACGCCAGCGAGGAACACCCGCAGCCCGTCGTTCTTGATGTCAAAACGGTCGAGTCGCTCGCTTTCCCCGGCGGCTTTCTCCCATTGCTCTTTCCAGAATCCCCGCACATGAAGAAAATGCTCGAACGGGTCAAACGTGGATCGAATCCGTTCCCGAAACACCGCGGCCAAACCGTCTGGATCGTAAACGGGGCGCAGGTCCAGAAACGAATTCAACTGCTTGCCCGCCAGATTAGGCACGTCGTCGAGACTGAAAGGCAGGGCCAAGCAGGTGAACCCGTGGCGCCGCCGGAATTCATCAGAGTGCAGAATCTGGCGCTGTAGCTCGAGAAGAAAGGGGTTTCCCTCCAAAGCGTCGTCAAAGAGGAAGGCGAAATCGTTGTCGGAGCAAGGGGACATCTCGGCTCGTCCCGTCCCTCCCAGTGCCGCCACGGCGAACGGTTTGTCGTACCCGAGTGTCGTTCGTTGCTCGACGGCCCATTCCCGAACCAGACCCGTGTAAATCGCCGACCGGGCGCAGGCGATGAGTCTTCCATTGTCTAATTCCGGGCTTCGGATCAAGAGGTCGCTCTCCGCAAGCAGAAGCCGAAACGTCTCCAGCGGCCCAATCTTGCGGATCTGGTCCTGAACCCGGTCTTCGTGGGGCGGCACGGCCCACTGATGTTCATTCATGCGTCACGCGGTGTTCACCTGATGCGTTCCGGGCCATAACGTAATGGCTCGAGTTCGAGAGGAACAGACCGAAATCGAGGTCGGCACTGTCCACCAACCGCTCGTCAACCGGGCGGGCCGATATTCGAGAGGAGGACAGGACGCCTCCGCCAGGTTTTGGACTGCGGCAGCCCTCTGCCGCTTTCCCCGCACGCGGCCATAGCGCCGGAGGGCCGGCGCACTCCAAGACGCTGGCGCGACGACGAACACTCCATTCGGTTCTTGGTCCCGCTGCATGCGCCAAGCGAAAGGGGACTTTCCATGAACCGTGGTTGTTTGAGTGGGGAGCGCGGCCGTCCCGGCTGCACCG
>CAYHFE010000644.1:0-4388 GCA_964355375.1 uncultured Verrucomicrobiota bacterium | reverse complement strand
GGCCTAAACGCATCGGGTTCCGCGTCGAGGAGAAGGGGCCGACCTATCGGGTGCGGCGCTTGCGCCGCGCACCATCGCGGTAATAGGGACTGACCGGGCGGGGTTTCGCTTGAGTGGAGAAGCGAAGGTTAACGTAGGCAACAACATGCCTGAAATTTGCGGTCGAAGAAGAACTGAAATCCGAGTCGTGGGATTTCAAGGGGTTACGCGTGAAAAGGTGTCCGGTATCTATTCCGTAGCTCACGACCGGGTCCCGTGACCCCAAAGATTGAGGGAGTTATGCCAGCACCTCGAAGAAAGACGCTAACCGAATCCAGTAAAGTCGCTCATGAGAACTGCTGGGCCAAGACTCTGCGTAACGGAGGACCCGGCATCTCGGTGCGGGATCATTGCTTGAACGTAGGCTGCGTTGCCGAGGCGTTGCTGGAGTTATTACCGCTGACACTTCGCACGCTACTGCCGTCTGGAGCAGCCACCCTCGCCGCGCTGCACGACGTGGGTAAGGTATCACCAGGGTTTCAGCAGAAGTGCCCCGCGTGGCTGGCAAAGCACCACATCCAGTCAACAGCCGTTGCTGGCTGCGAGAATGACCACGCCAGGATCAGCCAGTTTACACTGCAAGGACTCGTTGCCGATTCGTTGCGGCTGTGGGCCGCCGTGGTGGGCGCGCACCACGGAAGAATTAAGGGCGACCGGCTTCCGCCAGTCACAGAAAACAATCATGCGGGCTGGGCCGCCGAGCGAAAACGGTTGGTCGAGGAATTGACGACGGTCTTCGGACCGCTGCCGGTGGAAGCTGGCGACGAGGCGGCACGGTGGATGACCGCCGGATTGATTACGGTGGCGGACTGGATCGGATCGGATGAGAGTCTGTTTTCGCAGACCTGGACCGGCACCCTTGATGAACGCCGCCAACGGGCACGTATCGCCTTGACAGCCGTGCGATGGGAGTCGCCGTCAGCAAAGACGGAACTTGGCTTTGAGGATCTCTTCCCATCCTTTCAAGCCAATACTCTGCAGGCCGCAGCGTGGGAAAACATCGCGTCACCTGGCTTGTACGTGATCGAAGGACCGATGGGGTACGGCAAGACGGAGGCGGCGCTCGCCGCTGCCTATCGGCTCATCGCCGATGGGAAGGCAACCGGCATTTATTTTGCGCTGCCCACACAGGTCACCAGCAACCGCATTCATCTCCGCGTGGGGCCCTTCTTGGAGCGGGCGCTCCAGCAGTCGTCCGGCCTGCGCTTGATCCACAGCGGTTCATGGCTTCTGGGACCCAGTCCCCTCGGGAGTTTACGGGCCAGCGCACGCGACGACCCCGAAGCCGATGAACATGTACGGGCCGGTCGTTCGTGGTTCTCTTCGGCGAAACGCGCGATCCTCGCGCCCTTTGGCGTCGGCACCGTGGACCAAGCACTGTTGGGCATCGTAGCGGCCAAACACTTCTTCGTCCGTCGACTGGGCTTGGCCGGTAAGATCGTCATCCTCGACGAAGTCCACACCTACGACCTGTATACCAGCACGCTGATGGATACGCTGATCAAGAGGCTGCTGGAGCTGCGATGCACCGTCATTGTGCTCTCCGCTACGCTTACCCGTGACCGCCGCCGGCAATTGCTCGGGGTGAGTCCTGACCAGCGGTTGAGTGAGGCCTACCCGCTGTTGTCAGCCGGTGGCACGCCCCCGACCGAGATTGCCTGCGAACCGCCGCCGTCCAAGCCTGTCGCCGTGTCTTTTCCGTCCGCCGATACGCTGATCGAGTCCGGGCTCGGACGCGCCCAGCGTGGCGAGTGCGTGCTGTGGATACGCAACACGGTGAATGAGGCGCAGGAAACCTGTGGCCAACTCAAGTCCGCCAACCGCGAGGGCGGCCCCGAGATCGCACTGCTGCATTCCCGGTTTCCACAATTCCGGCGCGAACATTTGGAGAACGATTGGATGGAGCGGCTCGGCAAAGACAGCACACGCCGCCCGCCGAACGGGTGCGTGCTGGTTTCCACGCAAGTTGCTGAACAGAGCGTGGACATTGACGCCGATCTGCTCATCACCGATCTCGCACCGACCGACATGCTGTTGCAACGTCTGGGCCGTCTCTGGCGGCACGAACGCGCACGGTCTTGTCGGCAAGCGGAAGTCTGGATTCGGCCGGTTGCGCTTTCCGACGAGCAACTGCGCTCCGTCACCGCCAAGGAACTCCGGCAGGCGCTCGGCAAGAGCGCCCGCGTGTATGCGCCGTACGTGTTGCTACGGTCGTGGCAGCAGTGGCAGCATCGCGAGACCATCACGTTGCCGGGGGATATTCGCGCGATTCTGGAATCCACGTATGCCGCTCCGGCCGCCGATGAATCTCCGGCCTGGCGCGAGTTGCGCGAAGAACTGGAGAGAAAGAAGGCCGAACTCGGCGCCAAAGCCCTCAATGCCACCAACGTCTGGTCCCAACCCTCCTTGCCGGACGACGAGGGCGTTCAGACTCGCTACAGCAACGACCCAACTGCATCGCTCTTGGTGGCCCGCCAAATTGAAGTGGTGGACGCCATCTCTGTCCGTCTCACCTTGCTCAACGGCGACGTCCTGATGGTCAGCGGGCGGAAGTGGAACATCGAAGCCGCCCGCGCCCTCCATCGGAATCTGGTGCGGATGCCCCGCTGGGCCATACGCGAGGGACTCGGCACAGCGCCCGACTGGCTGCGCCTGCACGTCGCGCAACCGACGGCCATCGGTCTTTTGCAGTCCAGCGGCGCGGTCGTGTTTTGGCGAAGCGATGTGAAGACTGGGCTTTCCTATTGTCCGGAACGCGGTATTCTCATCGCACGCGGAAAGCGGCCAGCGACAACGGCACAGGAGAACTGGGATGAAGATGAATCTTACGACTGATCCATGGATACCGGTGGTCTGGCAGAACGGCCAACCCGGTGTGGTGAGCCTCACCGAGGTGTTCCATCGTGGCGAGGAGATCCAAGACCTCGCCGTTCGTCCACACGAGCGCATCGCACTGATGCGGCTGCTGATCTGCGTCGCTCAAGCGGCGCTCGACGGGCCGAAGGATCACCCGGACTGGCAGGCCTGCCGGCCTCGCATAGCCCTCTCGCCCGCTGATTACCTGAAAAAGTGGCACGCCGCTTTCGAGTTGTTTGGCAACAAGCAAAGGTTCCTTCAGGTCGCGAACCTCAAGCCCGCAGGTAAGGCCGACTCTGATGAAGACGAGGGCAACTCGGTCAGCAAACTCGACCTCGCGCTGGCCACGGGCCACAACTCGACGCTCTTCGATAACTCCGGCGGTTCCGCGCGCGGTTTTACGCCCGCCCAGCTCGCCTTGATGATCCTGACCTTCCAGTGCTTCTCGCCTTGTGGCAGAATTGGCGTGGCGGCGTGGAATGGGACACCAACCACCGGAAAAGGTTCCAGCGCCCACGCACCCTGTGTGTCTGGAAACATGCTCCATTCATACCTGCGTCATGCGAACCTACTCGACACCATTCATAGCAATCTACTCGACAAACAAACTGTAGCTTTGCTGGCACCGAATGATGGTTGGGGCAACCCAGTTTGGGAACAGATGCCCCAGTCGCCGGTTGATGAATCCGCAATTTGCAATGCCACAGCTACATATTTGGGGCGATTCGTCCCCCTGACGCGTGCGATTCGGTTGTCTGATGATGGGAAGTCAATGATTCTAGCCAACGGCCTTTCGTTTCTTGAATGGCGTGAACCGTCATCAACGATCAAAGCGGTGAAATCATCGAAAGGCACGCCCGAACGCATGGTGCTGAGCGCATCGTTGGATCGAGCGCCATGGCGAGAGTTGCATTCGCTCGCCGTGCGCCGCGCGAGCCGCGACCCTATTGGCGGCCCCGTTGCTCTACGAAATTTGACGGGCGAACACGGGTTCGACCTCTGGGCTGGCGGACTAGTCGCAAAAGGTAATGGAAAACTTGAAGACACCATTGAAGCTGTCTTCCATGTACCAATGGGTATGCTGACCGATCCCGGCCAGCGGCTGTACGAGAACGGCGTTGGGCACGCGCAGGAGTTGGCCTACCGATTGGGCCGGGCCGTTCTCGCTTATCGCAAGGAACTTGGTGACGATCTCACCCGCCGCGAAGCCCGCGACCAAGCCACCAAGGTCAAAAGCAAAGCAGCGGCACAATATTGGACTGACATCGAGCGCGACGTGCAACGGTTGTTGAGCGTCGTGGAGCATCCCACCTCATGGCCGAGCAAGAACGACTGGCCGAAAACCGATTGGGGTAAGGCTGCCTGGGTGGCGGTGCTGCGAGCGTTTGACGCCGCCTGTCCGCACTCCACGCCACGTCAGATGCGGGCGTTCGCACTGGCTAGGCAAGCCTTATTCCGCTCCACTCAACCTGATATTTCAAAAGACAAACCAC
>CAYHFE010000643.1:0-4411 GCA_964355375.1 uncultured Verrucomicrobiota bacterium | reverse complement strand
GAGCCCAGATGAGATCCTCGTAAGCTTGACGCGGCCCGAGGGCGGCGATTTTCGGGTCGGGCTGACTGGATCGCGCTTTCATCTCGAGAGTGGCATCGGCCGTTTGTAAGGAATTTTCTTCTGGTGACCGGCAGTATGCCCAGGCGTAGCACTCGCTGAGTTTCTCGGACTCGGGACGCTTGGTCTCGGCGGCCAGGAGTGCGGCCCGCCCCCGATCGCTGGCCAGTTTTTCCTGGATCTCCTTCGCGTTCAGAAGGTGCAAGCTTTGCGCGAGGCTGGCGTCTTGCGATCGCTCGCATTCGCATGAACTGGCCATGTCGGGCCGCCCAAAAACGGTGAGGAAATAGGAGGCGCTGTTGAAGCTATTGTCCGGGAGCGCGACCGCGCGGGTTCCGGGCGGCAACCCCTCGAAGCGCGTCTCCGACTGCATCACTTGATCCACGGCATCGAGCAGGACTTCCGCCGTCAAGCGTTTGGGATAAAACCGGGAGTAATTCTGCTTGTCCACCTGATTGAATTCGTTCGGAAACGAGCTCAGTTGATAGGTCTTCGACTCGCAAATCGTCCGGATCAAACTCTTGAGGTCAAACCCACTCTCCGCAAAATGCCGGGCCAAGGCGCGAAAGAGTTCGGGGTTGGTCGGAGGATTGGTCTCGCGCATGTCGTCCTCGGGCTCGACCAAACCGCGGTTGAAGAAGTGCTTCCAGTAGCGGTTGACCAAGGCTGCTGCGAAAAACGGGTTGTCCTTTCGACTCATCCAGTCGGCCAGGGCTTGGCGGGGATCGTCGTCCGGTGAGAGTTCGATCGGCCCGGTTCCCAATCCCGCCGGTCGCACCGGCTTTTGCGTCTTCTTGTGCGTGGCCGAGGCCAAGCCGCGTTTATGGTAGATCACTTCCTCGCCGGGCTGCGCGCCGGGCTTGCGTCCGACTTGGCCAAAGAACGCGGCGAATCCGTAGTAATCCTGCTGGCTCCATTTCTCGAACGGATGATGGTGGCATTGGGCGCACTGGAGCCGCGTGCCGAGGAAGAGCTGGGCCGTATCCTCGAGTTGGGCGGTCGGCTCTTTGACCTGGCGGTACCACGCGACGGCTGGGTTTTGGCCAATCTCTCCCGAGGCCGCGAGGATTTCCCGGACGAACTGGTCGTAAGGTTTGTTCTCGAGCAGGCTGTCCCGAATCCAGTCGTGAAAGGCGTAAGTGCCGCGAGTGTGGGTCGGAGCGGTGCGCTTGTTCCGCAAGAGGGCGCTCCATTTGTTGGCGAAGTAATCGGCGTATCCCGTGCTCGAGAGCAGCGAACTGATCCACTGGTCCCGTTTGCCCGGATTGGGGTCGGCGACAAACCGTTTCGTTTCCTCGAGGGTCGGGAGGTGGCCGGCGATATCAATGGTGACGCGCCGCACAAACGTGGCGTCGTCGCAGAGCTCCGACGGCGGCAGTCCAATATTTTTGAGCTTTTTGAAAACGAGTTCGTCGATGAAGTTTTTCGGTTGCGGCAACCGTTCGACCGGCGCACCGATGGGAATGGTGGCATTGAAGACGGCCACTTGCGCCTGGTATCGCACCATCACCGCGACCTCACCCGGCTGGTCAAAGAGTTGAACCCGTCCCGAGGCGTCGGCCCGGGCCATTTCCTTGTCATTCGGCTCGAACAACGCGCTGCGGGTGACGTCCTCAGTTCTCCCGTCCGTATAGTGCGCGGTCACGATGAGTTGCTGTTCTCCACCGGCGGGCATCGTCCGCGCCGTGGGTAAGACCTCGATGCGCGCGATGGTCGGATCGCTCGACTTGCCGTAGGGCATTCCTTGCTTCAGCCAACGAACGAGCAGCCGGTAATCGTCGGAATCGAGGTCCCACCGTTTGCCGCCGCCGTGGGGCAGGGCGCCGGTCCCCTTGAGCAGGAGCAGGCTGTTCTCCGGCGCCGCGGGAAAAAGACGTCGGCCCCGAGTTTCCTTGACCAGATGCTCGAAATCCTCGGTCGGCTCGAATCCAAGGAGAGAAAGCCGAAATCCGTTTTGTCCGCTGGCCTTGCCGTGGCAGCCGCCGCTGTTGCAGCCGTACTTCGTGAAGATCGGGACGATCTGGTTCGGGAAATTAACCGGGACCACCTTGGTGGAATCCGTCACCGAAACCGCGAGGCGCGCGGTTGGTCCCTCCGGGCTTTTCGCAATGATCGTCGCCTCGCCGTCCCGCACGGGGCTGACCAGTCCCGTTTCGCTCACGGCAACAATGCCGGCGGGAGATGCGGCGTAAGTGACCTTGCGAGTGAAGTCGCGCTCGGGTCCGGTGTCGAATGCCGCGGTGACCAAAAGCTGTTGTCGGGCGTCCGAACCGGCGAGCCGGAGGGCGGCGCGGGGCTCGGTTGAAACCGGGCTTGGAATCTGGAAGGAGAGCCCGACCGGCTTGCCGGAGCCGTCCGCTCCGGGGCTGGGTTTTGCGACCGCCTGCGGTGGATTGGCGGTGGCGAGGAAGCCAGCCCAAAGGGTGGTTAAGGCGGTGGTGATGGCGCGTTGCAGAATCGTTTGCATCATTTCTTGATTTCTCTGGCCCCTCGATCTCGGTCGGTCGTCGTGTTCTCAGTTCCCGGGCGGCTAGACCAGCTCCTTCATCGGCAGGCAGCCGTCTTCCACCAGGTATTGGGGACGTCCAGACAGATCCGCCACCGTCGTCTTGGAGGTGTCGATGCCGAGGTTGTGATAGAGCGTGGAGAAGACTTCGCCGAATCGCACCGGTCGTTCCACGGCTTCTCCACCCAATCGATCGGTCGCCTCGATCACTTTTCAGATGACTTCGGGAAGTGGCAGGAAGCCGTTCTCGACCAGATACTGGGGCCGGCCGGTCAGGTCCGGAATCGTCACTTTGTTCACGTCGATGCCGACATTGTGGTAGAGCGTGGCGAAGACTTCGCCAAACTGCACGGGCCGTTCCGAAGCCTCGCCGCCCAACCGATCGGTCGCGCCGATCACTTGGCCGGTGCGCATTCCGCCGCCGGCCAGCAGGGCGCACGAGACTCTCGGCCAATGATCGCGTCCGGCGTCCTTGTTGATGGTTGGCGTCCGGCCAAATTCACCCCACACCACGACCGAGACATCTTGGTCGAGACCTCGCCGGTGCAGGTCTTCAATCAGGGCGGTGAGCCCCTGATCGAGCAAGGGCAAGTCTTGCCGGAGCGCGCCGAAATTGTCGCCGTGATGGTCCCAGCGGCTGAAGGCCAGCGTCACGCAGCGGGCTCCCGCTTCGACCAAGCGTCGGGCCACGAGGAAGTGCTCCATCAACTTGGGCCCGCCGTCGTCGCGGTTTTTGGGATCGCCTCGGCCGTAGCTCGCCCGCACTCCGGCGTCCTCGCGCTCAATGTCCAGGGCCTCCAAAAGCTTGCTCGAGGTCAGGACCCCAAACGCCTGTTGGTTGAAGGAATCGAGCCCGCCCATCAATCCGCTGGCGTCCACGTCGCGTCGAAATTGGTCGAACGATTGCAGCAACGACTTTCGATCCGCGAGGCGATCGAGCGTGACCCCGTTCAGGACCATATCTGCTTTCCCCGCTCCATCCGGTTTGAACGGGGCGTGCCCGACGCCGAGGAATCCCGGCGTGCCGGCGTCCGACCAGGGCACATGTCCCATTTTCGGCGAAAGGCCGACGAAGGGCGGAATCGCGGGATCGACCGGTCCGTGGAGTTTGGACAGCACCGAGCCGAGGCACGGCCAGCCGCCTTTGGGCTGGTTCCTCATGTGGCGGCCGGTCAGACATTGAAACGCGTAATGATTGTCCTCCGCTCCCACCATCGACCGGATCACGACCAGCTTGTCCATGATGGAGGCGATTTTCGGCAAGTGCTCGCAAATCTGGATTCCGGGCACTTTGGTGCGGATCGGTTTGAACTCTCCCCGGATTTCGGACGGCGCCTCCATCTTGAGGTCGAACATGTCCTGATGGGAGGGCCCGCCGGGGAGGAAAATCATGATCACGGCCTTGTGCGAGCGGCCGAGGCCGGCGGTTTGCTCGGCCCGGAGAAGTTCGGCCATCGACAAGCCGCCCAGTCCGAGGGCGCCGATCTTCAGGAAATTCCGCCGGGAAACCCCGTCACAAAAGCGGGCGGTGGAGCCATGAATGGTCAGCATAGGTCTTCTCTTTCAACTTACAGGATCAGCGCTGGTCGTGGAACAAGCCGAATCTTGTTAGCTCGCATGAACTTGTCAAGTGGCAATTCCCGCGTTTCGAGCGGACCGGCCCTGCCGATTTGCGGACAAGTTCCGCTTCATTTTGTCCCGTTTGGGTTCCGGCCGTGCGCAGCAATTCTCATTTTGACCCAGGACACTGTCCGTTCCACGCAAGTAGTCCCGGCTTCAGCCGGTTTTCACGTGGCGACCGGCTGAAGCCGGGACGACATACTTGTCAAAATGAGAACTGCTGGGCCG
>CAYHFE010000642.1:0-4415 GCA_964355375.1 uncultured Verrucomicrobiota bacterium | reverse complement strand
GAGTGCGCCGGCCCTCCGGCGCTTTTGACCGAGGCGGAGAAAGCGGCCGAGGACGGCCGCACTCCAAGAGAACCTGTGCTGGAGGGGATGGAAAGCGGTTCAGCCCATTGAACCGCTCCCGCCCCGTTCCCTCCGGCCTGTCACCCCATGAACCCGAGATTCGCCGTCGCGAAATTCCCCAGGTTCGGGAACACAGCGGGCATTTGGACGGCCGGCACTCCCATCCAAGCCGCCAGCGTGGCGCCATATTGTTCGGTGGAGGTCGTCGGAATGAGCGCTCCGCGCGCCCCGGAATCATCCGGCCCACCCAAAGCGAGCGACGGAAACGCGCCATACATTGTGCCTCCCTGGACCGCCCCGCCCAGGATCAAATGATGGTTGCCCCAGCCGTGATCGCTGCCCGATCCGCTCGGTTGAAGCGAGCGTCCAAAGTCCGAAAGCGTGAAGCTGGTCACGCAGTCGGCAACTCCCATCTCCGTCGTCGCATTATAGAAAGCCGAGAGCGCATCGGAAACTTGTTTGAGCAGACTCCAATGCTGCCAACTTTGTGAGCCATGCGTGTCAAATCCGCCCAAGGAACAGAGGAACACCTGACGGCGCATCCCGGTGGTGTTGCGCAGCTTGATGATCGTCGCCACCTGCTGAAGTTGATTTCCGAGCGTGGTTCCGGGAAAGGGCGTGCTCAGCGTCGCCGAGGCCCCGGTGAGCATCGCGTTCAGATCAGCGGCGTCGGTCCGCATCTTATTGGCGGCCTGCACCAGGGCGAGCCCGCTGTCGAGCTGCAGCACCTGCTGGACGCCGGCCCGCCGGGCGTCGGCGGCCGTTTTCGGCCAGAGTCCCAGCCCGCTCATGTCCAGATTGAACCCGGGCAGAAGGCTGGCCGATTGGACGACGTTGCCCTTGCAGAACAAGGCTGGCCCCGAGATCGAGACCGTGGCCGGAAAGGTCGAAACCCCATTCATCGGCTGCAAGACATCCAAGGCGCGCGCTCCCCAACCCGTGCCACCCGAGGCCGATGGAATCCCACTTTGCATCTGCTGGGTTTGGTCCGAGTGTGAAAACAGGTTGGTCGGCACCGGCACGGAGTTGGCGAGGTACTGGGTGCGGGAAACGGGTTGAACCAGCATGCCGGCATTGGCCAGAATCGCCATCTTGCCCTGAGCCCAGAGCGGGTGGATGGCGGCCAGCCCCGGGTTCAACGCGAACGGTGTGCCGTCCGGCGTCTCCACCGGGAGGAGCGCCCCGTTGCCGTCCGGCAGGGCGATCGACCCGCGCGCCAGTTTATATTTAGTGAATTCGGCCTGGGTCAGCGGCACGACGGTGTTGTGACCATCATTGCCTCCGGCCAGGAAGACGCAGACGAGCGCCTTGTAATCGGGCGGGGCGGCCTGCGCGAGAGCGTTCATCCATCCGAAACGAGCCAGCAGCGCGCTGGCTCCCACGCCACCCAGGAACTGACGACGATTCAATGCTTTCGAGATCATAGGGACTTTCATTTTCGAAAAAGGGTTCAGGAAGTTTCCAAATCAATGCTGCACGGCGTACTGCCCGCTCAGCGCGGTCAGGTAAAGGACGGTTTCGATCCGGGTCTTGGCGTCGAAGCCGGGCGCGGCGGCATTGACTAATATCTGCTTCATCGCCGCCGGCATCCGCCCATAAAGCAGCGTCTGGTTCACCGCTTCCACCAATCCCGGCATGTCATTCCCATAAGGCTGAAACGGGGAGAGATCCACGACCAGATCACCGCCCGGACTGGTCACGATCATGTGGAAGAAATTGCCCCGCAACGTGGCCTCGGTCGGAGTATAAATCTGAAACTCCGGACCAAACAAAGGGCTCTGGGGCACCCGGTAGAGGGGCGAGAACCAACTGAAAACCGAGGGCGGGTTCAAAACCGATTGCGCCATGTAATCGAAGAGGTAGGTCAGTCCGTGGCTGGGGCTGAAGCGGCCGTTCAACGCGCGCAATAACCCGGCCAACTGGAAAATCGGATCCTTCAACCGACCGGAGTTCACGGTCGGCGTGTCCTGACGGGCCTCGGCATCCAGGAGAATCGCCGTCACCACCGCCTTCAGATCACCCCGAACCCCCGCGCCATTGTCCGTGAAAACGGCCGCGACGCGTTGAATGTAACCCGGGCTCGGATTGCTCATCACGAGACTGCGGATCAAGCGCGTGGCGATGAACGGGGCGATGTTCGGGTGGTTCATGAGACAATCCAGCAGACCGTCCAAATCCTGCACGACCGTCTGCCCCGCCGGCAGCGCGCAGCCCAGGAGACTCTTCGCCGTCGTGTCATGGAACTGGGGACGAGGTTCCATGGGCGCGCCAAAATACTCGTGATTGAGTCCCTGCGGCGGCGCGCCCGGCGCGGTCGCATAAGTCCATCCGGTCAGCGCCAGCGCGACCTGCCGAACCGTCTCCTGATTGTAGGTCGGGATCGGCTGGCCGTTCGCGTCCATCGCCTGCGAGCCGTCGGGGTTCAATTGCCAGAGTCCGATGGTGAAGAGCTGCATCAACTCGCGCGCATAATTCTCATTCGCGCCGCCGGCCAAACCGGGCTTCATCGAGTTGGCCAGATCGAGGAATTTGCCCATGGAAGGACAGAGCGTGACGTCCCGGAGAAGATCCCGGTAATTGCCGAAGGCATGCTGGCTGAGCAAGCGCAGCCAGGGCAGCATCACGTCCGGATAAGTCAGTTTGTTGAGCGAGGTCACGAGGATTTGGCTCAGCGCGAAGGCCACGCGCTGGCGAAGCTGATCGGGCGCCGTCGTGTAGTTATACAAAGCCCATTGGGTCAGTTCGCCCATCGAATTGTCTGCCGGCATCAGAATGACCGTCGCGGGCCACGAAAATTGTTCGTCGAGAAAGGCCGGGATCCCCATCTGCTGCACTTTCGCCAGCGTCCCCGGCGTCGGCCCGAACGACGTCTGCTCGAGAAACCGCGCGCCCGACAGCCAAACCGGAGGAAACGGCGGCGCCGTCAATGTCACCGTCGCCTGACCAAAGGCGGCGGGAGTGGCCACCGAAGTCGCCCGAACCGTTACCGTGCCGGAGGCCGGCGGAGCCGGGGGAGCCACGTACACGCCCGCCGCCGTGATCGTGCCGACGCTCGGTGAACCCCCGACGATTCCGCTCACCGACCACGTCACTGCGGTATTGGCGTTACCGCTCACCGCGGCGGTGAAGGCTTGGCTGCCGCTGAATTGGACCGAGGCCGGGGCTGGTGACACCGTGACCTTGACCGCCGGAGTAAGCGCGACCGACGCCTGGGCAAAGGTGGCGGGGTTCACCACCGAAGTGGCTTGGATCGTGACCGTGGGGTTGGCCGGCATGACCATCGGCGCCACATAGACGCCCCCGGCGGAAATCGTGCCGACGGCTGCCGAACCACCCGCGGTCCCGTTCACCGACCACGTCACCGCCGTGTTGGCGCTTCCGCTCACGGTCGCCGCAAACGCTTGGCTGCTGCCCAGCGAGACGGCGGCGAGAGTTGGGCTGATCGCGACCGTCACGGACGGAAGCGGCAGCGTCAGGTAAACGACGGCCGGGCCATACGAGGTCACGTCGGCCGCCGCGGTCGCCCGAATAACGACCGTCGTCGCAGCGGGCATGACCGCCGGCCCAGTGTAAACGCCCGCCGCACTGATCGTGCCGACGATCGCAGAACCGCCCGCGATGCCGTTGACCGACCAGGTCACGGCGGTATTGGCGCTGCCCGTGACGGTCGCCACGAAAGCCTGGCTTTGACCCAGCCCCACGGGCACCGAGGCCGGAGTCACCGCCACGGTCACGAGAGCATCGACGACCTGGACCGCGACCGCATTGCCCGTCACCGCGCCTGGACTGGGCTGGCGCACCGCGAACTGGATCGTGCCCGGGGCGGCCGCCGCGCCTTTCACCACCAATTTGGTCGAGGAAACGTAAGTGGTCGGGACATCGATCCCATTGGCCGTGGCTTGCGAATCCGGTGCGAAATTGCTCCCATTGAAACTGACTTGATAATTCCCCACTTGCAGCTTCGCGGGCGAGGCGCTCCAGAGCCAGGGGTACTTTCGCGTGATGGTCAATGGGGTCGAACCGATCGCCGAGGGAAAGGCCGTGCTCTGGGCCTTGATCATGACCAGGTTGTCCATCGGGATCACGGCCGGAGGTTGGTAGAGCCCGCTCGCACTCAGCGTGCCCAGGGCGGCGTTACCACCAGGAACGTCATTCACCAACCATGTGATGGTATTGGGCGAGATTGGAACATAGGCCGTGAACTGGCGCGTGCTGCCGATTTCGACCGTCGAGTTGCCCGGATAGATGGCAATGGCGCCCGCCACCTGGGCCCGGGCTGGGGACCCAGCGAAGGTGAACCAGGCCAACAGGGAGTAATACAACAGATTCTTGAGTTTTGTCATGGGATCTAGCGT